>NZ_JARESO010000003.1:0-362681 GCF_046030175.1 Paraburkholderia sp. RL17-373-BIF-A | reverse complement strand
CTGGGCCTTTTACACCCCCTCACTCCCGACCCCAAACCTGTCGGGCGGGGGCGCCTGCCCCGGCCGCCCCCGCCAAGGTTCGAACCGAGTGACTCAATACATTAGCAGCCGTGTTTTACTGGCCGTTTTGCATCGTGCCGCCGGTTCCGTTATTCATGCCATTACCGGTGCCGCCGCGCGTTCCGTTGTTCATGCCGTTACCCGTGCCGCTGTTCGATCGGTTCATCGATGGGCTATTCGGCGTCGCGCCGGTGCCGGTCCCGATGCCGCCGCCGGTGCCGGTCACGCCCGGCGAACCGTAGCCCGAATCGCTCGGGCTCTTCATCGATCCAGCGCCGACGCCGGGCGTTGCGGTCCCGCCCGCGCCACCGGTGGTGCCGCCGCCCGCGCCCACGCCGGTACCGCCACCGCCCGCACCTCCGCCGCCCGCACCTCCGCCGCCCGCACCTCCGCCGCCACCGGCGCCACCGCCAGCCTGCGCATAAGCGCCGCCCGACAGTGCTATCACGAGCGCCGAAGCGAAAATTGTCTTGGTAATGCGTTTCATGGTTCACCTCCATAGAGTCGGTTTGATGTCACGCAAGCGCCTGTCGCTCACATGCATGGACTGCCGCAAGCGGTGTGCCTCGCTCGATCGTGTTCCGCTCGAACATGGGGCCGCGGCAGCATGCCGGTGATCGAGCATGGGGCGTTCCCGGCGTCGCGTGATCAAACCGATATGGAAACCGAACTATTTTGCAGTGCAGCGAAACCGATTCAGCGTGCGCGTCTTGCCATGCCGTTGCGGCCCGCCTTTCGTCCACCTCGACCCCAGGTGGTTTCGGTGCGCTGCCGGGATGCGCTGCACGCTTTCGTACTTTCCATTACATTGCGGGTGCGGTGGCGCTTTAGCATCGCTCCCTCTAATCAAACAACGGTGTCTGCCATCGTCGATTCCATGCAGCCAATCGTCTCAGTCACGAACCTGTCGAAAACCTATGCCACTGGTTTTCATGCACTCAAAAACATCAATCTGGCCATCAACCGCGGGGAAATCTTCGCCTTGCTCGGCCCGAACGGCGCGGGCAAAACGACCCTCATCAGCATCATCTGCGGCATAGTCAACGCAAGCGTTGGCAGCGTGACGGTGGACGGCCGCGACATCGCGACCGACTATCGCGGCGCGCGCTCGCTGATCGGCCTCGTGCCGCAGGAGTTGACCACTGACTCGTTCGAAACCGTCTGGGCGACCGTCTCGTTCAGCCGCGGACTGTTCGGCAAGCCGAAAAACCCGGCCTACGTCGAAAAGGTGTTGCGCGACCTGTCGCTGTGGGAAAAGCGCGATAGCAAGATCATCACGCTCTCGGGCGGCATGAAGCGGCGTGTGCTGATCGCCAAGGCGCTCTCGCACGAACCGCGCGTGCTGTTCCTCGACGAACCGACCGCCGGCGTGGACGTGGAGTTGCGCCGCGACATGTGGAAGCTGGTGCGCTCGCTCGCCGAGAGCGGCGTGACGATCATCCTCACCACGCACTATATCGATGAGGCCGAGGAAATGGCCGACCGCATCGGCGTGATCAGCGGCGGTGAGATCATGCTGGTGGAAGAGAAAACGGAGCTGATGCGCAAGCTCGGCAAGAAGCAGTTGACGCTGCAACTGGAGAGCCCGCTCGCGCAAGTGCCGGTCTCGCTGACCGGCTATGGGCTCGACGTCGCGAAGGGCGGCACCGAGCTGATCTACACCTACGAAGGCGAGGGCGGCCGCACCGACATCATCGCGCTGCTCAAGGCGCTCGACGACGCCGGCATCCGCTTCAAGGACCTGCACACCACGCAAAGTTCGCTCGAAGACATCTTCGTCAGTCTGCTCCGAGGTGACCAATGAATATCTACGCAATTCGCGCGATCTACAAGTTCGAGATGGCGCGCACCTGGCGCACGCTGATGCAGAGCATCATCGCGCCGGTGATTTCGACTTCGCTTTACTTCGTCGTGTTCGGCGCGGCGATCGGTTCGCGCATCAAGGAAGTGGACGGCATCAGTTACGGCGCGTTCATCGTGCCGGGATTGATCATGCTGTCGCTGTTGTCGCAAAGCATTTCGAATGCGTCGTTCGGGATTTACTTTCCGCGCTTTACGGGCACGATCTACGAGTTGTTGTCGGCGCCGGTGTCGTATCTGGAAATCGTCGTGAGTTACGTGGGCGCGGCGGCCACCAAATCGATTCTGCTCGGGCTGATCATTCTTGCGACCGCGGGCTTGTTCGTGCCGCTGCAAGTGCAGCATCCGTTGTGGATGATCCTGTTTCTCGTGCTCACGGCGGTCACGTTCAGTCTGCTCGGTTTTATTATCGGCATCTGGGCGGATAGCTTCGAGAAGCTGCAGCTCGTGCCGCTCCTGATCATCACGCCGCTGACTTTTCTCGGCGGCAGTTTCTATGCGGTCAATATGCTGCCGCCGTTCTGGAGGGTCGTGACGCTGTTCAACCCGATCGTCTATCTGGTCAGCGGATTTCGCTGGAGCTTCTATGGTCTCGCCGATGTGAATGTCGAGGTGAGCCTCGGCATGACCGCGCTTTTTCTGGCCGTGTTCTTGTTGATCGTTGCGTGGATTTTCAAGACCGGTTATCGGCTCAAGACTTGATAGGCCGCGCGTCATGCGAAACTCACGGACACCCCCAACACGGAGCCGATAGCCATTATGTCCGTCGATCTGAGTCTGATTGAGCGAAGCGCGTGCGAAGTCGTCGATCTGTTGCGTGAGGAAGCGGTGAGTCCGCGCGACCTGCTCGACACGCTCGCCGCGCAGGTCGCGCGCGTCGAACCGCAGGTCAACGCGCTGCCCACGCTCTGTTTCGAGCGTGCGCACGCGCATGCCGATGCGCTGCTGAAGAAGCCCGTGGCCGAGCGCGGCTTGCTATGCGGCCTGCCGGTGCCGATCAAGGATCTGACCGACGTGGCGGGCGTGCGCACCACACGCGGTTCGCTGGTCTACCGCGACCGTGTGCCGGAAACGTCGGATGCCGGCGTGACCTTGCTCGAAGCGCACGGCGGCGTGGTCTACGCAAAATCCAACACGCCGGAGTTCGGCTCCGGCGGCCATACGTATAACAGCGTGTTCGGCGTGACGCGCAATCCGTGGGACCTGTCGCGTTCGGCGGGCGGCTCGTCCGGCGGCGCGGCGGCCGCGCTGGCGTCAGGCACCGCGTGGGTCGCGCAGGGCTCCGATCTGGCGGGGTCGCTGCGCACGCCGTCTGCATTCTGCGGCGTGGTCGGCGTGCGTCCGACGCCGGGCCGCGTCTCGTACGGCCCGGTCGCCAATCCCTACGACACGCTCGGCATTCACGGGCCGATGGCGCGCAACGTGACCGACGCGGCGCTGCTGCTCGACGCGATGTGCGGCGAAGTCGACGGCGCGCCGTTGTCGCTGCGTGAGCCGGCGACCTCGTTCCTGGAGCATGCGCGCCGGCCGCAACGCCCGGCGCGTGTGGCATTCAGCGAAGGACTCGGCATCGCCACTGTCGAGCCGGAAATTCTGGCGATTTGCCGCAAGACGATGGATCGGCTCGCGGCGGCGGGCGTCGGCGTGGAGGAGAGCGATCTCGACCTGAGCGCGGCGACACAGGCGTTTCACACGCTGCGCGGCATTGCCTACGCGACGAACTACGAAGACGTGCTGGCCCAGCACCGCGACGTGCTGAATCCCAACGTGATCTGGAACATCGAGTTCGGTCTGCAACTGGACAACCGTGCGATGCGTTCGGCACAGCGCACGCGCGCGGAACTCTTCTACAAGCTGAATGCGCTGCTGCAGCGCCATGACGTGCTGATCTGTCCGGCGTCGATCGTGCTGCCGTTTCCGGTCGAAGCACGCGATGTCCGTGACGCGGTCGGCCTGCACTTCGAGACCTACATCGACTGGCTCGCGATCACTTATGCACTGACGCTCACCGGCATGCCGGTCATGGCGATTCCGTGCGGGATGAGTGCGAGCGGGCTGCCTGTCGGTATCCAGATCGTCGGTAAGCCGCGTGGCGAGGCGGCGTTGCTCTCGGCGGCGAGCGCAATCGAAGAGATCATCGGCACGTGGGCCACGGGCAAGCCGCCAGTCTTTTGAACGTCAACCTGCGTACGATTCGCGGCGTGTGAGCCGCGTGAGGAAAAGGGTTGAGGGCCGGGTGAGGCGTGCGTGAAGATCGCGCCGTGGCCGGCACCCCAACGGGCATGCCGGCCGCGACGCCAGCCTCTACGTCACATACGCCTGCGCGACGTTGATCAACTGCACGCGGTTGCGCACGTTGAACAACTGCCGCAGACGGCGCAAGTGGTAGTCGACGTTATGCGGCGACAGCCCGAGGAAGTAGGCAATCTCCTTGTCCCGCTGACCCTGCACGACCGCCTTCAGCACCGCATGCTGCAACTCGCTCAGCGTGACGCGCTGCTGCTGCGCGGGCGCGATGCCGATCACGCTCTTCGCGTGTGTCCAGATGAACTCGTGGATCGTGTGCGCGAACATCAGCGTCTCGGCCACGATCGATTCGGTCATCCAGCGCGGATTACCGATCTCCGAATTGAAGCACAGGCTCGCGCTCAGCTCCGGCTCGGGCAGCGGCATCTGCGTGAGAATGCCGCTTTTGCGCCCGGTCGCCTCCAGCAAGTCGATCAGCCCGCCGAGCCGTTCGCTGCGCATTTGCGCACGCGGCAGGTCGGCGCGCATGTCGGCCGTATTCCAGAGGAACGGCATGCCGGTCGGCGAGGCGAGTGCCACGCGCGGGTCGAGCTCGAAATAACGCTCGCGGAAATAGCGCGTGAGCCAGCTTTGCGACTCGTAGCTGGTCAGCACGAACATCGTCTTGTGATGCGCCGACGTGCGCGTGGCCGAATAGCTGAATGAGTCGAAGCCGAGTTGCTTGATGCGCTGCCGCACGAATTCGATGCGGTCCTGCGCGCTGCCAAAACGCACCAGCGGACTGATGACCGGTGCGGCGCGGCGCGCCGCGGGCGAGGGTGTGCCGATCTCCTCCTCGGTGAAGAGTGTGAGAAAACCTGTGGGCGCCACGCCTGTTGCGGTGCGGCTGGATGCCCTGGATGCTTCAGCCGCGTGGGCTGATTTCTCGAGTTGCCGCGGGCCGGCCGGGTAAGCCGGTTGGGCGGTAACCGCCGAGTTGTATGCTGCCGACGCGTGCCCGGCTTCACCTTGCGGCGAGCCGGTCAGCCAATGCGGCAGCGTATCGCATTCGTGTTCCATGAAACGGTAGCTCCGGCGTTCGAAACGCGTGAAAGACGACAACCTGAATGATTAGCTATTTCCAAAAATTGCGGTAGCCGGTTCCTTGCTATCATTTTTGAGTTCTTGCTCCGACAGCGGATTGGCAACGCGGGTATGGCAGGGTTCACTCTTCATATGGCACCTCCCTGGGAATGGACGTGATGGCACGAATTCCAAAACTCACAACGACGCTCGCCTACGACCGCTACATGGCGGGCCAGAAACTGGTGTCGAGCGTGGATCGCCCGTGGCGGCACCTGGTGCTGCGTTCCTATCTCGAACCGGCCGAGCAGGAACTGCTGAAAGCGCCCGGCTTGCAGGACCTCACGCTGATGACCCTCGCGAGCGGCGCCGAGCACCTCGAGCGCAACCTGAACGGGCGCTGGGAAAGCGCCGATCTGCGGATGGGCGACGTCTGGTTCGTGCCGCCCGCGCCGATCTCGTGGCGCTGGCGTTCGATCAGCGATGAGCCGCTGTCGACCGTCCATTTGCACATCGAGCGCAGCCTGATCGACAGCGTCGCCGATCAGATGGAGCTCGGCGGCTCCCGCGAGCTGTCGCTCGGCGACGCGATGCGGTTTCGTGATCCGTTGATCGCCGCGATGCTTGCTGCATTGCATCGCGCCGCCGCCGATCCGGCCGACTCGCGCCTGTATGTCGATGCGCTGGTTCACGCGCTCGCCGCGCACCTGTTGCAGCACTATTCGCGCGGCCGCCCCGCGCTGGCCGGATTGCTGGCGCGCCCGGAACGCCTCGTGCCGCGCCGGATCCGCCGTGTAACCGATTACATTCGCGCCAATCTCGCCGAGGATCTGGCGATCAGCGAACTGGCCGCACAGGCGGGGTTAAGCAGCTTTCATTTTGCGCGTGTGTTTCGCCGCGAGACCGGCGAGACGCCGCATCAGTACGTATCGCGATTGCGGCTCGAGGAAGCGGCGCGGCTATTGCGTGCCACCGATCAGACCGTGCTGCAGATTGCGATCGCGGTTGGTTTCGAGAATGCCAGTCATTTCTCCGTGCAGTTCAAGCGTGACTACGGCGTGACGCCGCTCGCTTACCGGCTGCGCGGCTGAAGTACGGATTGCGCGGCTGGAAGTGGCCGGCTGGTCAGCCCGGCAATCGCGGGACGGCGGCGGACGGTTCGAGGCAGTCCGATGAGTACACTCGGAGCCTCGCCGCTTTCGTCGCCGGGCAATGCTGCGGCCCCTGTCTCTGACGGCAGACAGGGTTGGGTCGCCGGAAGGTACAGTCCGATGAGCCGCCTTGGGGGAATCACGCACTTTGCGCAGTGTGCTGCGCATTGCGCGGCTTGCAAACTACGAACTTTCGTGGCGCTCGGGCGGTTGGACCTGGCATGCGTGTGCCGTTGTGGCTTGCCGGGCGGTATTCGCACAAGAAAACAGTACTGGTCCAACTGGCCTGACCAGTCGAACGGCAACTGTATCTGTCGAAGCCTTGCATCGGACGACAGAATGATGTGCCTACGGCTTGGCTCCGCCTTGCGTCAAACCTCCGACCGACCACTCCATTCACCCTCACACTGGAAACCTGGCGATGACCCGACTCCGAATCACCTCCTGTGGCCATGTCTTTACCGCCGAAACCCATCCGGACGCGCCGCAAACCGTGGCCGCCTTCCTGAAGCTCCTGCCGTACCGGCAGAAGATCATTCATGTGCGCTGGAGCGGCGAAGGCTGCTGGGTGCCGCTTGGCGACTTCAAGCTCGAGAACGACGGCGCGGCGGTCGGCTTCGAAAATCACACGAGCCATCCGTCGGTCGGCGACATTCTGTTCTACCCCGGCGGCTACAGCGAAACCGAGATCATTCTCGCGTACGGTTCGTGCTGCTTCGCGAGCAAACTGGGACAACTCGCGGGCAATCACTTCCTGACCATTGTCGAAGGCAAGGAGAAGCTGCGCGAATTCGGCACCAAGGTGTTGTGGGAAGGCGCGCAGGACGTGTTGTTCGAAAAGATCTGAAGCAGTGGCGCCGGGTCGTGCAAGGGGAAGACGTTCGGGCGGCTCTTGAGGGGACTTTCTTTGTGAGACCCTCACGGAGACTTTCTTTGCGGCGCACTACTGCGGACGCGTCCTAACCCTGGTTAATTTTTATTCCATAAATCGCGCATACTGGAGGCGCCCGGGCGGCTTGTGAAGCGCTCACCTTCTGCCTCCTGAGCGCGGTTTGCAGTCCATGCGGACGCGTTAGGTACGCTCCGAAAGCAGTTCTTTGGAGCCGGCGCGGAACACCTATTTTCGCCGCCATGCGGCGCCAGGTCTCGCACATGACGGACTCGCACGTACTGCCGCTTACCGCTTTCGCCACACAGTTGCGCCTGCAACAGGTCGATCTGACCGAACGCTGGATGAAGGCCGTCTTTCACGACGCCGAATTGACCGAATCCGACCGGCTGACCTACGAGCAACTGGCCGATCACATCCCGAACATCCTCGACGAAATCTGCAGCGTGCTGGAGAACCAGGATCTCGACCATGTCGAGAGCGCGATCGAACGCGACGCGCGCCTGCACGGCAAATTGCGCTGGAAGCAGGGCTACCGGATCGACGAACTGGTGCGTGAGCTCGATCTGTTCCGGCAGATGCTGACCGGCGCGATCGTCGAATTCAGCGAGGCCCGGCCGTATTTCACGCGGCGTCATGAGGAGCGGGCGCGGCATTTCATCGACGAAGCCGTCAGCTTTGTCACGCTGACCTCGATCCGCGAGGTCGTCAACGAGCGCGACCGGAAGATCGACGACTACACCGGACGCCTCGAACGCGCGAATCACGAACTGACGCTCAAGCAACGGCTGGTCGGCGATCTGTACGAGTCGCGCATGCAGATCACGCGTAGCGTCGTGCACGATTTGCGCAACTTTCTCAACGTGTTTTCGATGGCGCTGCAACTGATCAGCCGCGCGCCGTCCAAGGTCGAGACCGCGCTCGCGCTCGCGAACCGTCAGGCGGCCGATATGAAAACGCTGGTCGACGAACTGGTCGAATACTCGGTCGTGCTCGGCGACGACAGTCCCCTCGTGCTGGAAACCTTCGCGCTGCGCGAGCTGTTCGACGAACTGGTGATTTCGTGCGAAAGCGCGATCGAAGCGAAAGGGCTGCGCCTTCTGACTGCCTTCGACGGGGCGTTGGATATGGTCGTCTCCAATCGACTCAAACTCAAGCAGGTCGCGCTCAACCTGTTGACCAACGCGGCCAAATACACGAAGGCCGGTCAGGTCGAATTGAGCATGACGGCCGCGGAAGACGATCGCTGGCGCCTGCGCGTGTCGGATACCGGGGTGGGCATCGGCGCGTCGGACCGGGAACGCGTGTTCAAGGAGTTCGAGCGCGCCGCCGATGACGACGTTCCAGGCGCCGGCCTGGGCCTCGCGATCGTCAAGGAACTGTGCCGGGTGCTGGAGGGCGAAATTCGTTTCGACTCGCAGGAAGGCGAAGGGACGATCTTCGAGATCAGTTTTCCGATGCGCTTGCAGGCGGTGGATGGGTGATAGGGTTATTCGGCGTTTGTCCGTTTAAGGGTTTGGGCGGTAATTCTTAATTGAACAATGCTTTATTTAAGAATAACAAAAACTTCCACTTAATTCCGCCTAATACACAGTCCGTGCACATTGAGACGTTTGGCATTTCGCGTCTTAAATGGACTACGCCTTTGAGCTAATTCGAGCTAAAAAATAGCTTTTAAGAATTTGCCGTATTCCGCGTAATCGGGGCATGACGGCAAACTGTGCGCTTCGCTTTTGTCGGCCAAGTGAAAGCGCAATGCCATCTCAAGTTTTTACTGATTTCTCTTTAATAGTTAGGATGACATAAGAAAAATCTTGGCGTACGCTGCTTTAAGAAAAAGATTGGGAGGAATGTTGAACAAGTCTTATAGGACCGTATGGAACAACGCGACCCGCACATACGCGTCGGCGTCCGAGGTGGCGAAAAGTCGCGGTGCGAAAGGGGCTTCGGTACGCGGGGCGCTGATGGCCGCCGGAACCAGTCTGTTTGGCGTCCTGGTGGTGGCTTCGCCTGCGAGAGCGGCGGAGGAGTCGCCCAACCCGATCATGAATGCGCCTGTCCAATGGGATGCCGACACGCTGACGACCGTCTCCCAGCCGCCCGAATCCGGCGTGGCCCGTTCGAAAACGCTGACTCTGGGAGCCGCCGCGTTGACGGACGCAGTACCGGTCACCCAATACATTGCTGTGAGTTCGTTCACTACGCCGGCTTTGACGACGTCCGCGTCGGGGGGAGAAAACGCAATGGCGATTGGCGTCGGTGCGATGGCCATCGACGACAATGCGCTCGCAGTCGGTACGAGTTCCGGCGCTGCGCGTAGCAACACGACCGCGGTCGGCGCGGGCGCAGCAGCGTTGGCGCCTTATGCGACGGTGGTGGGCGCCGGCGCGACGTCCAACTATTTCGCCGAGAATGGTGTTGCAATCGGCTACATGGCAGCCGTTCAGAATGTCAACGCGGTGGCTATCGGGACAAACGTCCAGACGGACGCCGTAGACTCGATCGCAGCCGGCAGCGGTGCCTGGATCACGGCGGCCGCAGCGAAAGCGATCGCGTTCGGTTCCGGCTCGAAGGCTACCGCAGCGGGTTCCGTAGCGCTCGGTGCGGATTCCGTCGCGGACCGATCGAATACCGTCTCAGTCGGCAATGCCGCGCTGCAACGGCAGATCACCAATGTTGCAGCCGGTATCCAGGGTAACGATGCCGCTAACGTCACACAGTTGAAGGGCATGGCGGCCGTACTGGGAGGCGGCACGGACGTTGCCGCTGACGGAACGATCGCAAAGCCTGTCTACAAAGTCAGCGGGAAGATATACAACGACGTCGGCTCCGCGCTCGCGGCCGCCGTCACGACCAGTACTCAGGCCAGCGCGGATTCTGTCCAGTACGATTCGAGCTCACACAGCGCCGTCACGTTGGGCGGCACCGCCGCGCCGGTTCGGCTCACCAACGTGCGCGCCGCGAATCTCGCTGCCAACAGTTCGGACGCCGTCAACGGCGCGCAGCTGTTCACCACGAATCAGGCCGTCGCGCAGAACACGGGCAGCATCACGAACCTCGATCAGCGCGTTACGGATAACACGACGAACATCAGCAATCTCGACCAGCGCGTCACGGATAACACGACGAACATCAGTAATCTCGACCAGCGCGTCACCGACAACACGACGAACATCAGCAACCTCGATCAGCGCACCACGACGATCGAAGGCGACGTGAACAACATCACCAACCAGATCACCAATGGCGAGATCGGGCTCGTTCAGCAGGATCAGACGTCGCGTATTCTCACCGTGGCGAAAGGCACGGATGGCGCCCGCGTCGATTTCACCGGTACCGGCGGCGCACGCGAGCTGACCGGGATTGCGGCGGGCACCACCGATGCATCCGCGGTCAATCTCGGCCAGTTCAAACCGATGGTGGCCGCGTTGGGCAGCGGCGCCCAGATCAACGCCGATGGTTCTGTGACCGGCCCGAGCTATCACATGCAGGGCGGCACGCAAACCACCGTCGGCGACGCGCTCGGCTCGCTCGACAACGGCCTCACCACCTTGCAGCAGAACATGGCGACCGGCGGGATCGGCATGATCACGCAGGATCCGGTGTCGCGTGTCATCAATGTCGGTGCAATCACGGACGGCAATCTGATCAACCTGGCCGGCACGGCGGGCAACCGCGTCGTCACAGGCGTGGCAGCCGGCGCGGTCGCTCCGGCCAGCAGCGACGCGGTCAACGGTTCGCAACTGTATGCGCAGTCGGCGGGCACGGCGGTGGCGCTCGGCGGCGGGTCGACCGTCAACGCGGACGGTTCGGTGACGGCGCCGTCGTATCGCGTGGGCGGCACGGTCGTGAACAACGTCGGCAACGCGATCACCAACCTGGACGGCCGCGTCACGCAGAACAGCAGCGACATTGCCGGTCTGCAGACCACCGTTGGCAACCTTGGCGGGGCGGTCGCGAATGCGGTGCAGTACGACAGTTCGGCGCATGACAGGATCACGCTAGGCGGCACGGCGGCCAATGCGCCGAAAGTACAACTGACCAATCTGCAGGACGGCACGCTATCGGCCACCAGCACCGATGCAGTGACCGGTGCTCAACTCTGGAACACCAATCAGACTGTCAGCAGTCTTAGTCAGCAGATCAACGTGGTGCAGAACAGTCAGACCACCGGCAGTCCCTATGTCGCCGTCAGCAGTTCGGGTAACGCGGCTCAGGCGATCGGCAACGGTTCGGTGGCGATTGGCGGCGGCGCCAAAGCGTCCGCGCCGAACTCGGTGGCGATCGGCGAGGGGTCGGTAGCCGATGTGACGAACACGGTGTCTGTCGGCTCGTCCGGCAGCGAGCGCCGCATCACCAACGTCGCGGCTGGCCAGACGCCCACCGATGCAGTGAATATGCAGCAGTTCCAGGGCGGCCTGAGCAACATTGCACGCGCCGCCTACACCGGGACGGCGTCCGCTATTGCATTGACCATGGTGCCGGAAGTGGACGCGACCAAAAATCTCGCGATCGGTGTCGGAACGGCCGGGTATAAGGGTTATCAGGCCGTAGCGGTCGGCGTGTCGGCGCGTGTCACGCAGAACCTGAAAGTGAAGCTGGGTGCCGGCATTAGCTCAGCCACGACGACAGTGGGTGCCGGTGCGGCCTACCAGTGGTAACGCAAGGGAGGTCATTCGCCGCACCCGAGCGGCGCGGGCATCAATTCCGCCACGACCGCGCTCACGGCCGGCGCGGCGTCTCAATGGAAACAGGGAGACGGGAGATCGGCGCGTTTGACATGCGTCGGTAGACAGTCAGCGAGTCATTCTCGCTGCAAGCACCCCGCGCGCTGAACGCGCGGGGTTGCCGTACGACATTTACTTGAAGAGCTTCATCGCCTGCGAGAGCGTATTGACGACGCCCCATGCCAGCGGCAGCGTCACATACAGCCAGAAGACGGCGAGTTTGGCCTTGCTGGTCTGATTCCCTGCTTGAACGGTCGACATGCGAGTCTCCTTAAGCGCCTTTGGCGAGTTGTGCGTCGGTCATGTGGTGCTTGTCGTCCACGCGCTTGACCAGCAGGTTGCAGACGAAGCCGACTACAAGCAGCACGGCCATGATGTGAACGGTCATCGTGTAGGCGTCCGCCTTGGCGACGCCTTGCGCGACTTCATAGGCGCGAATGTAGTTCACCAGCACCGGACCGGCGACGCCCGCCGCGGCCCACGCCGTCAGCAGACGGCCGTGAATGCCGCCGACGAACGCCGTGCCGAACATGTCGGCGAGATACGCCGGCACGGTGGAAAAGCCGCCGCCGTACATCGTCAGGATCACGCAGTAGGCGAGCACGAAGAGAGCGATGTGGCCGGACGCAGCGAAGCCCGGCACGAGGTAATACAGCACCGCGCCGAGCGCGAAGAAGATGAAGTAGGTGTTCTTGCGGCCGATCCAGTCCGACGCCGACGCCCACACGAAACGGCCGCCCATGTTGAAGAGCGACAGCAGGCCAACGAAACCGGCTGCCGCGGCTGCCGACACCGTGTCCTTGAAGCTCTCCTGAATCATCACCGAGGCCTGGCCGAGAATGCCGATGCCGGCCGTCACGTTCAGGAACAGCACGAGCCAGATCAGATAGAACTGCGGCGTCTTCAACGCCTGATCGATATGCACATGGTTGCGCGAGATCATCTTGCTCTGGCTGGTGGCGCTCGGCGTCCAGCCGGCCGGCTTCCAGTCCGCCGGCGGCACGCGGATCGCGAGTGCGCCGATCGTCATCGAGATGAAGTAGGCGATGCCGAGCACGACGAACGTCTCAGCCACGCCGATGCTGGTTGCGCTGCGAAAGTGGTTCATCAACGCCACCGACAACGGCGCGGCGATCATCGCGCCGCCGCCGAAGCCCATGATCGCCATGCCGGTCGCCATGCCGCGGCGGTCCGGGAACCAGCGGATCAGCGTGGACACCGGCGACACGTAGCCGAGGCCCAGCCCGATTCCGCCGATCACACCGTAGCCGAGATAGAGCAGCACGATCTGATGCAGATACACGCCGAGCGCGGAAACCAGGAAGCCGCCGCCGAAGCAGCATGCGGCGGTAAACATCGTGCGGCGCGGGCCGACGCGTTCGAGCCACTTGCCGGCGAAGGCCGCCGACAAACCGAGGAACACGATCGCCAGCGAAAAGATCCAGCCGAGCGACGTCAGCGACCAGTCATCCGCGCTGGATTGCGTAATGCCGATGACCCTGGTCAGCGGGCCGTTGAACACCGAGAAGGCATACGCCTGGCCGATACAGAGGTGGACGGCAAGGGCCGCAGGCGGAACCATCCAGCGCGAAAAGCCTGGCTTCGCAACGGTGGCCTGTTTGGAAAAGAAGGGGGCGGAGCCTGAATTCCCGCTAGGCTCGGTGATACTGCTCATGGTCGGTCTCCGGGGTGACGAATTAGTTGTTATCGGCGCTTCACACCAATGCTTTAGGTCTCGCGGCGTAAAAATTGTGGCTTTTGGTGCCGTCGATATATGTAATTAAGGTGCATATGGTGTGCACGAATTCGCGCCAAAATCAGCTTCGTCGAACGATAGGGCGCGATCAAGCCCTTGGCAATATGAGATGCAAATACATAAGGTGTTTGCCTGGTGAAACACGACCGTAATTTGTCGAATCGTGGCTTGGCAATGAGGCTGTCCGAAATAAGCTACCGCACGCTCAAAGCAAAGCGGGCCGGCAATGGCATCTTTCGCCACGCCGGCCCGCTTATCAGTGATCAAGGGAAACTCAGTCGACGGTGCGCCCGGTCTTCATCTTGGCCGCCACGAGCACCGAGATCAGGCAGCCGACGGCCAGATATGCCGCCACCGGATGCCACGAGCCGCCGGCAAAGCTGACCAGCGCCACCGCGATGAACGGCGTGAAGCCGCCGCCGACCACGCTCGCCACCTGATAACCCACGCCCGCGCCGCTGTAGCGGTACTCGGTGCCGAAGAGTTCAGTGAACATGGGTTGCTGCACGCTCACTACCGTGTCGTGCGCGATGTTGGCGAGCATGACGGCGAACACTACGATCCACACCGTCGAGCGTGCTTCGAGCGCGAGGAAGAACGGCACCGCGCTCAGCATGCCGACCAGCGCGCCGACGATATACACGCGGCGGCGGCCGAAACGGTCCGCCAGCAACGCGAAGCACGGAATCGTCACACAGCTCAGCGCGCCCACCAGCAGACCGATGGTGAGGAAGAACTCGCGCGGCATATGCAGATTGGCCGTCGAGTAGTTCAGTGCGAATGCGGTCACGATATACATCGTGAACAACTCGGCCAGACGCAGTGCGATGATCAGCAGGAACGCCTTCGGGTGGCGCAGCAAGGCTTCGACGATCGGCAGGCGCACGCTGCGCTCACCGTGCTTGCCGACTTTTTCGACGAACTCCTTCGACTCTTCCATGCTCGAGCGGATCCACAGCGCGATCAGCACCAGCACCACGCTGAACAGGAAGGGCAGGCGCCAGCCCCAACTCAGGAACGACGCGTTGTCCATCGAACGGCTGATCAGCGCGACCAGTCCGGTCGAGAGCACGAGGCCCACGCCGTAGCCGACTTGCACGCCGCTGCTATAGAACGCTTTCTTCTTCTCCGGCGCGCTTTCGACCGCCATCAATGCCGCGCCGCCCCATTCGCCGCCCACCGCGAAGCCCTGGATCGCGCGCAGGGTCACGAGCAGCACCGGCGCCCACCAGCCGATGGTGGCGAACGACGGCAGCAGGCCGATCGCGGCGGTCGACAGACCCATCATCATCACCGTGAGCACCAGCATGCGCTTGCGTCCGAGCCGGTCGCCGTAGTGTCCGAACACGAAGCCGCCGAGCGGACGGAACAGAAAGCCGACGCCGAAGGTGGCGAACGCGGCCAGCGTGCCCATCGCCGGGCTGACTTTTGGGAAAAACTCGGAGTTGAAAACGAGCGCGGCGACGATGCCGTACAGCAGGAAGTCGTACCAGTCGACCACGGCGCCGACGAAGCTGCCGAGCGCCGCCTGGCGGGCCTGGCTGCGCGCCTTGCGGTTGTCGACCGTTGCGGCCGTCGGGATGGTGGTACTCATGACAATGTCTCCTTGAAATTCTCGGGCTGCTGGGGACGGGCGGCAGACGCAGGGCTGTGGCCGCTCCCGATCGATTGCAGGATGTGCGAAGGTTAATGATGCGGAGTCGATCCCACAATCCGCATCCGATAGAAATTGCGCGATCATCGGACGCGACTGCGCGCATAGCGCGCGTTTTGCGCGTTTACACCGAGCGCCATGCGTTCGTGCATGGCGATGAACCACCGGGAAGCAGCCCGTGCTACCGTGAGGATGTAATCCTGAAACAACAGTTATTGATATACTACATACGGAATATTGATTTTTGCGGCAATGCAGCATATGATTGAGTCATTCCTTCACTCAATCATTCGGAGTTACAAATGGAATTTGTTCCTCTTTCGCTGTTCGCCGCTGCTGTTGTTGGTTTGGGCTCTGCCGCCACTGTGCTGTTGACCCGCTGGATTCCGCGGCCGGTCGCCCAGCTTGCAGCGCAACATGGCCGCTTTGTCGGTCTGGGCGAGCAACGCGTGGCAGTGGCAACACCGTATCGTGCGCATGTTAAACAAGAGGCGATGAATGTCGTCAGAACTTCAAACTGAAACAGTGGCCACACCGTTGACGTTGTCATTGCAGCCGATCGGCGCGAGCGCGAGCTTGCGCGATCAGGCGTATGCGATGCTCCGCCAGGCCATTGCCGACGCGGACATCTATCAGAACCGCGAAGAAATCCGTCTCGACGAGCGGGTGCTGAGCGAGTCGCTCGGCGTCAGCCGCACGCCGGTGCGCGAGGCCATGACGCTGCTCGAACAGGAAGGTTTTTTGCGCATGGTGCCGCGGCGCGGCATCTATATCGTGCGCAAGAGCAAGCGCGAAATCGTCGAGATGATCCAGATGTGGGCCGCGCTCGAAAGCATGGCGGCGCGTCTTGCCACGCTGCACGCCACGGACGAGGAAATCGCCCGTCTGCGCCACATGTTCGACAACTTCCGCGACGCCACGCCGGCTGAGCACATCGCCGAGTATTCGGACGCCAATATCGCGTTTCACCAGGCAATCGTCGAGTTGTCCAAGTCGCAGATCATTCTCGACACGATCAAGAACATCTTTATCCACGTGCGCGCGATTCGCCGCATGACCATTTCGCAGAGCGACCGCGCGTCGCGCTCGATCGTCGATCATCTGCGCATTATCGAGGCGCTGGAGCAGCGGGATACCGAACTGGCCGAGCGTCTCACGCGTCAGCATTCGCTGGATCTGGCCGCCTTCGTCGAGGCGAATTGCGATTTTCTGGACTGATGACTGGCGGCCCAAGGGGAGTCTGATTGGCAAGTTGAACAAGAAGGGCCCGCGGTGGAGACACCGCGGGCTTTTTTGTTTGCCGCCAAACCAACGTGGCGTGGGCCGCACGAGCGATGCGGGATAAACCTCGCTTGACGGTCTTAGAAATATGGTATGTGATATATCAAACGACGCGAGACAACAACCGGCCTCGGTGTTTTCCCTCGAATCGAGGCGACGGCATCGGCACTTTTCCTCGTAACCCTTAGCAGACAAGCAAAAGCAGCAGAACACGAGCCACGAGCATCTGGAAATCCCGATTGATTGAATCTGATATATCACATACGGTATGGTCCAGCTGAGTGGAGTGCAAGGTCGAGACTGTTCGAAGCGGGCGAGTTCACCGATAACCCTTTTGCGTAACCGATTGACCCAGGAGCCGACTATGTCTGCAGTTGTGTCATCCCTGCACCCAGCCACGGACACGATGCGCGTGCTCACGCTCGAGCAGGAGGTGCGCACCGCCAGCGCCTTGCCGCGCGCTGCCCTCAAAGCGACCCATCGCACCGGCCGCCCGGCGGTCGTGAGCATCTGCGCTGACCCGAGCCCGTACGCGCTGGGGACCCGCAACCAGACCACATACCAATGAGCCACCCTTCAGGAGACAGGACATGAGCAAAGCACTCGACGGTGTGCGCATTCTCGACTTCACGCATGTGCAATCCGGGCCCACCTGCACGCAGCTGCTTGCATGGTTCGGCGCGGATGTGATCAAGGTGGAGCGGGCGGGCGCGGGCGACATCACGCGTGAGCAGTTGCGCGATATTCCCGACGTGGACAGCCTCTACTTCACGATGCTCAACCACAACAAGCGTTCCGTCACGATCGATACGAAGAATCCTGAAGGCAAGCAGGTGCTCGAAGCGCTGATCCAGAAATGCGACGTGCTGGTGGAGAACTTCGCGCCGGGCGCGCTGGACCGCATGGGCTTCACGTGGGAGCGGATTCAGGAGTTGAATCCGCGCATGATCGTCGCGTCGGTGAAGGGCTTCGGTCCTGGGCCGTACGAGGACTGCAAGGTCTACGAGAACGTCGCGCAATGCGCGGGCGGTGCGGCTTCGACCACCGGCTTCGACGACGGCCCGCCTGTCGTAACGGGCGCGCAGATCGGCGACAGCGGGACCGGCTTGCATCTGGCGCTCGGCATCGTCACGGCGCTTTATCAGCGCACGCACAGCGGACGCGGTCAGCGCGTACTCGCCGCGATGCAGGACGGCGTGCTCAATCTGTGCCGCGTGAAGCTGCGCGATCAGCAGCGGCTCGAACGCACCGGCGTGATGAAAGAGTATCCGCAATATCCGAACGGAGAGTTCGGTGAGGCGGTGCCGCGCGCGGGCAATGCGTCGGGCGGCGGTCAGCCGGGCTGGATCCTGAAATGTAAGGGCTGGGAGACGGACCCCAACGCGTATATCTACTTCATCACGCAGGCGCCGGTGTGGGCCAAGATCTGCAACGTAATCGGCAAGGAGGAGTGGGCCACGGATCCCAACTACGCGACGCCCGCCGCGCGTCTGCCGCACCTGAAGGATATCTTCGCCGAGATCGAGCGCTGGACCATGACGAAGACCAAGTTCGAGGCCATGCAGATTCTCAACAAGTACGACATTCCGTGCGGACCGATTCTGTCGATGAAGGAAATCGCCGAGGAACCGTCGTTGCGCAAAACCGGCACGATTGTCGAAGTGGATCACCCGACTCGCGGCAAGTATCTGACGGTTGGTAATCCTATCAAACTGTCCGACAGTCCGACCGAGGTCACGCGCTCACCGTTGCTCGGTGAACATACCGACGAAGTCATGGCCGAACTCGGCTATTCGCCTGAGCAGGTCAGTGCATTGCGCACTGCCGGCGCGATCTAGGCCTGATCCAGGCAAATACGGAGCGACGAATGGATACATGGATGCGGTTCATGTCGAGCGACGGCGGCGTCGTGTTCGGCCGTGTGGAAGGTGGCTATCTGCACGAATACGAAGGTCTGGAGCACCCGGTGCCGACTGGCGCCGTGCTGTCGACTCGCGCACTGACGCCGCTCGCGCCGTGCGCGCCCGGCAAGGTCGTCGCGTTATGGAACAACTTTCACGCGCTGGCGGCGAAGCTCGACAAGCCCGTGCCGGCGCACCCGCTTTTCCTGTTGAAGCCGGCGGGTTCGGTGATCGGCTCGGGTGAGCCGATCAGGCGGCCGCTCAGCTATGCGGGCAAGATCGCCTATGAAGGCGAACTCGGCATTGTGATTGGACGGCGCTGCCGCGATGCAAGTGTCGAGGAGGCGGCCGAAGCGATTTTCGGCTACACGCTCGTCAACGACGTGACTGCCGCCGATCTGCTGAACGAAAATCCGCACTTTCCGCAATGGTGCCGGGCGAAGGGCTTCGATACGTTCTGCTGTATCGGACCGGCGATCGTCTCCGGTTTCGACTGGCAGCAAGCGCATCTTGTCACGATGCTCGATGGCGTCGAGCGGCAGAACTATCCGCTCGACGACATGGTTTTCTCGCCCGCCGAGCAGGTGAGTCTGATCTCGCAGGATCTCGCGCTCGAGCCGGGCGACGTGATCGCGTGCGGGACGTCGGTCGGCGTCGGCTCAATCAAGGATGGCGCGACGGTGTCGATCACGGTCGACGGGATCGGAACGCTGAGCAATACCTTGGGCGCCGCGCGCGCGGTCGCCGCGGAGGGCGCGGCGCCGATGGTGGCAGGCGCTGTCTGAACGGTTGACCGATTGCGCGATGCGTTGGCATCGCGCCCATGTATTCCGACACGGAGAAGCGCGCATGCCGCTAGCGTATGACAGTACCGTGTGGTGTTCGCTGGCTGTGGTGTTGGCTTCCGTGCTGGCCGTTGCGCTTGCCGCGGTCGGGCAACTGCCGCTCGAACGGCGACCGAGGCGCCGGCCTGACTGGCACGCCGGTGCATTGGCCGTCGCGCTCGCGGGCCTTTTCGCGGCCGGCATGGGCGCGAGCAACGGCGTGGTCGGAGCAGCGGTGGCGGGCGCGGTGCTCGGCGCGTGGCTGGTGCGCCGGCGCAATCTGACACGGCGCCCGCGCCTCGTTGCGCTGTTGGGCAGCAGCATGGGGCTCGCTGTCATGTCGGGCGGCTTCGCGCGTTATCTGTCGTCGGCGGCGCAGGCGAATGTCGAGCGCGTCGAACTCTATGTCGCCGTGTTCATCGGCGCGCTGATCTTTGCCACCTCGGCTATTGCGTTCTGCAAACTGCGCGGTGCGTTGCAGCTCGGCGCGGCGGTGCGGCCGGGGCACGGCATCGTCAACCTGCTTGCGCTGTTGCTGTGCGGGTGGCTCGGCTACGGATTCGTCACGGAACATGCGCAGCCATTCGGGCTCGCCTCGCTACTCGCGATGAGCGCGCTGGCTTGTGCGATGGGTGTGCATCGGATGCTCAGCCGCGAGTATTCCAGCGGCCACGAGCATGGCCACGATTCAAGCGAGCTTGCCTTTGCCGCGCGTTGCCATAGCTTGACGATGGGCAAGCGCGGCCTGTTGGCACGAATCGAATGGCACGGTGGAGAGGACCAGGCCTGGACGCTGCGCGACGTAGCGCAAGGTAAGGTGCGCACGGCAGCTTACCCGCATCGTCGAAATGGAAGCCATGGCGTGAATGCGGAACGGCGGCAACGTGTGTGCGCCGGCCACCGGCCGGCTCGCGCTACGACACGGCGCACGCCATGAATGCACACAGGCGTCGAATGGTAGGCACGACAACGCGTCGCGGGATCGTGATCGCGCCGACGTCCTCAGTCGCCCGTCGCGGCGAACTCGCTGAAGTACCGAGCCTTCTTGTGCAGAATCATTTGAGCGAGAAAGTCGGCGTCGTAGGCACGGTGCAGATGGGCGTGAAACCGCTCGATGTAGGCAGTAATTCGAGCCGCCTCGCTGTTGAATTCCTGGAGCACGTCGAGCGTGGCGCGATCCCAGCGGAAGCGCAGGCCGAGGTCGCTGAAGGCGGCGTTGTACGCGCTCAGGTGGGCGTCGTCGGGATGGATCGCGGCAACACGAGCGGTGTGCGCGCTGGGCTGGGACTCAACCGAAGCGTGATTCATGATCGGCCTCCTGGGCTGACGAGTGATGGAACTCGCTTGCAGCATAGAAGTCCTGACGAATTTGCAATAGTTAAAGTTTCATTGGGTCTCCATAGCCTACTGCTTATACACGCTCAATTCCTTGACGCGCGTGATCTTCTCGATCAGATTCGCGCCTTCTTCCATCAGGAAGCGTTTGAAGGCAACCGCAACCGGCGGCAGCCGCTTGTTCTTGCGATGCACCACGTACCAGTTGAGCATGACTGGAAAGCTCTCGACGTCGAGCACGACCAGATGGCCGAGCTGCAATTCGAGGCTGATGGTATGCGCGGACAGGAAGGCGATGCCCATGCCCGCGATCACGGCCTGCTTGATCGTCTCGGTGCTCTTGATCTCCATAGCGATCTTGAGGTTGGCAAGACGCCCGGCGAAGCCTTCTTCCATCGAATTCCACGTGTCCGAGCCGCGCTCCCGCACGATAAACGCTTCGCTCGCCAACTGGCTGAACTTGATGTTGCGCTTGTTTGCAAGCGGATGCGTGGGCGCCGCCACGATCACATACGGGTGCGGCGCGAACGGCTCGTTGGTCGCGTCGGTCTCGTGCGGCGGGCGCACCATCACCGCGAGGTCGGTCTGGTTGGTGGCGAGCTGATGCAGCAGTTCCTCGCGATTGTGCACGGCGAGGTTGAGCACGACGCCCGAGTAGCGGCGCGTGAATTCAGCGAGCAGCCGCGGAAAGAAGTAGTCGCCGGCGCTGATCACCGCGACATTCAGCTTGCCGCCGGAGACGCCTTTGAGCTGACTCATCGCTTCGTCGACTTCGTGGAACTGCTGGATGATCGCGCGGCTGTAGTGAAGCATTTCGGTGCCGGCCGGCGTCAGATAGATTTTTTTACCGAGTTGTTCGAACAACGGCAGCCCGGCGTGTTCTTCGAGTTGCCGGACCTGGGTGGAGACGGCAGGCTGTGTGAGGTGCAATTCCTCGGCGGCGCGCGAGAAGCTCAGGTGGCGCGCCACCGTTTCGAAAACCTTCAGTTGCCGCAGAGTCGCATTCCGCATCGTCATGACCGATGTATAAGCAAATGTGAATCAACATAATAACAAACTTTAATTATTAGTAATTCAGCAATGACCCTAGCATGGCTCTGTATAAGAAAGCGGAATTGCCGCCAGCGGAGTGGGCGAAAAACTCGGGGTTAACGCTTGGATTTGAGGCCTGTTGGACGAGGCGGCCGGCGTCTCGCAGTGTAAAAAAGCATTAATTGATCGGAATAAAGCGCTTCCCAGAAAGCGATGATTTAAGCCGATCTATTTTTAAAGCAGCGAATTAAAGACGCAAATATCAAATATTCCCGAAGAGCACGGCTTTTCGGGTCAAAACCATAAGGTGGGACGCATACAGCACGGCGTCTCCCGAGGGGATTTCCTTCGGGACGTTGGCCGGCTGCACCAAATAAATAGTGGAGACAAGGCACATGGACGATATCAGTCAGCAGACTACGACCCGCGCGTTTTGGGCGAACCGTTGGTGGCAACTCGTCATCGGCATGGTGTGTATGGCCCTGGTGGCCAATCTTCAATACGCCTGGACGCTGTTCGTCACGCCGATGAACGCGCGGCATCACTGGGGCGAAGCATCCATTCAACTTGCGTTCGCTATTTTCATTCTCACTGAAACGTGGCTCGTGCCGCTCGAAGGCTGGCTCGTCGACAGGTTCGGACCCCGACCCGTGGTCGCGGGCGGCGCCATTTGCGCGGGCATTGCCTGGGTGATGAATTCGTATATCACGACCTTGCCGATGCTGTACGTCTCCGCGGTCATCGCCGGGATTGGTGCGGGTGGCGTGTACGGCACGTGCGTGGGCAATGCGTTGAAATGGTTTCCCGACCGCCGCGGACTTGCCGCGGGTCTCACGGCTGCGGGCTTCGGCGCGGGCGCAGCGGTGACGGTGATTCCGATCGCCAATATGATCACGCGTTCGGGCTATGAGCACACGTTCTTCTTCTTCGGCATTCTGCAAGGTGGATGCATTCTGGCGCTCGCGCTGTTGTTGAAGAAGCCGACCGTGCGCCAGCAAGCCGCACCGAAGAGGAAGTTCGCCGTCTCGAAGGTCGACTTCACGCCCGGTCAGATGATCAAGACGCCAGTGTTCTGGGTGATCTACGTGTCGTTCGTCGCGGTGGCCGCGGGCGGCTTGATGGCGACCGCGCAGATCGGTCCGATCGCCAAAGACTGGGGCCTCGCACGCATCCCGATGACGATCTTCGGCATGACCTTGCCGCTCCTGACCGCCACGCTGTCCATCGACAACGTCTGTAACGGTTTTACGCGTCCGCTGTGCGGCTTTATCTCCGACAAGCTCGGCCGTGAAAACACGATGTTCGTGATCTTCATCGGCGAGGGCCTGGCGCTGCTCGGCTTGATGGAGTACGGCACCAACCCGTATGCGTTCATGACGTTCGCCGCGTTGATCTTCCTGTTCTGGGGCGAAATCTTCTCGATCTTCCCGGCGATCTGTGCCGATACCTTCGGCAGCAAATATGCCGCGGCCAACGCAGGGACGTTGTACACCGCCAAGGGCACGGCTTCGCTGCTGGTGCCGATCGCCTCGGTACTGTCGGCGACGGGCGGCTGGAATCTTGTCTTCATCGTTTCCGCCGTCGTGACGATCGCCGCGGGCATCTCGGCGAAATTCATACTCGCACCGATGCGCTCGCGTTGGATCGAATCGCACGATGAGCCGCAGGGTGTGCTTGCCGTTGCCGGCAACGGCAAGGCGTCGCGGTTGAGCCGCTGGCCTGAGCAGACAGGGGAATAGCATAAATGGCCCACACCCGGCAGTGACGTTATGAATGTTTCGTTGCAGCAACTCAAGGTGTTTGTCGCCGTTGCGCGTGAGCGGAGTTTTACGCGCGCGGCGCGTGAGTTCGATCTGACGCAATCGGCGGTGAGCCGTTGCGTGCGTGAACTCGAAGAAGCCGTCGAATTGAAGCTGTTCGACCGTACCACGCGCCAGGTCGAACTGACTCATGCGGGCGCGAGCCTCGAGCGAAGGATCGGCCGGCTGCTCGATGAAATCGAACTGACGCTGCGGGAAGAGCGGGCCGCTTACGACGGGCACACTGGCGTAGTGGTATTGGCCAGCAATCCCGTGTTGTCGTCGAGTTGGGTGGCGCAGGGACTCGCGCACTGCGCGGCGGCTTTTCCTGAGCTCGCCGTGTCCGTCAGGGATCAGCCGCAAAGCAGTGTGCTAACCAGCGTGGAACAAGGCGAGGTGGACTTCGGCGTGGTTTCGATGGCCGAGCCGCTTGCCGGCGACCTGTTGCACGCGCAACTGGTTTTCACGACGCCGCTCCATGCGGTGATGCCACCTGCCCATCCGCTTGCCCGCCACGCGAGCGTTGCATGGAGCGAGTTGCACGAATGGGCGCTCGTCACGCTGAACGCCGACACGGGTGTGCGCGCCGCGCTCGAACTCGCCTTCAACACGAACGGCGTTAAACGACGGCCGGTGCAGGAACTCGGACATGTCGCGGCGGTGCTGCGCATGGTCGAACTGGGGCTCGGCATCGGCATATTGCCCATCGACACGCATTGGCCCGCAATAGGCGCATCATTGGTCAGCCGGCCGCTCGCGCCCGCGATGAATCTGGCGACACTGCTCGTGCATCGCCGCAACCGTTCCCTCCGACCCAACGCCGCGGCGGCCTGGGCACAGTTCTCCGCGACTTCACATGCCACCGGCGTGTCACCGTCCGCTTCGCAGATAGACGCGAAGCCGACCGTTGCGCGCGACGGCGCCGTCCTCCACGAGCCCTAGCGTCGTTTACCCGAACCGGCTCGCAAGCACTCAGCCCACGCAACATCCAAGCAAGGAGCTTCATGATGGAAACTGAAACCGACCTCAGGCGCCATGATTTGCTGATTGACGGCAAGCGTTTGCCGCCCGGCACCGGCGAGTATTCCGTCGATATCAACCCCGCCACCGAAGAGCCGATCGCGCTGGTTGCGCAAGGCAGCGCCGCCGACGTGGATGCCGCCGTGCGCGCGGCGCGCGCCGCATTGAAGGTATGGAACGGCATACGGACGGCTGAGCGGGCCCGCATTCTGATGCGTCTCGCAGGCCTGATGCGCGCGAATCTCAAGGAACTCGCCGCGCTCGAAAGCCTCGACGCCGGCAAGCCGATCGCGGCGGTGATGCGCCAGGACATCCCGGCCGCGATCGATACGCTCGAATACTACGCAGGCTGGTGCGACAAGATCAACGGTCAGGTCGTGCCGGTGCGCCCCGATGCATTGACCTACACGCTGCGTGAACCCGTGGGCGTAGTCGCCGCGATCGTGCCGTGGAATTTCCCGCTGATGATCGGCATGTGGAAGATCGCGCCGGCGCTCGCGTGCGGTTGCACGCTGATAGTCAAGCCCGCGGAGATCACGCCGCTGACCGCGCTGCGCATCGCCGAACTCGCACTCGAAGCGGGTGTGCCGCCGGGCGTGCTGAATATCGTCACCGGCAAGGGACGTGTGGTCGGCGATGCGCTGGTCGCGCATCCCGGCGTCGACAAGGTGACGTTCACGGGCTCGCCCTCCGTGGGGCGCGGCATTCTGCAAGGCGCGGCCAGCAATTTCAAACGCGTTACGCTGGAACTCGGCGGCAAGTCGGCCAACCTGATTTTCCCGGATGCCAGTCTCGACAACGCGGTGCGCGCCGCGGCGTCGGGGATCTTCTTCAATACCGGCCAGGTGTGTTCGGCGGGTTCGCGCATTCTCGCCCATCGCGACGTGTACGACGAAGTGGTCGAGCGTCTCGCCGCGCGTGCGAAGTCGATCAAGGTCGGCGATCCGTCGTCGCGCGAAACGTCGATGGGGCCGCTCATCTCCGCGGCGCAGATGAAGACCGTGCTGGGCTATGTCGAAACGGGCCGCGCCGAAGGGGCGTCGCTCGTAGCCGGCGGCGCGCGGGTGGGCGAGCGCGGCTTCTTTGTCGAGCCGACTGTGTTTGCCAACGTCGAGCATGAAATGCGCATTTCGCAGGAGGAGATCTTCGGGCCGGTGGCGAGCGTGATTCGTTTCAACGACGAAGCCGACGCGATAAGGATTGCCAATGGCACGTTGTATAGCCTCGCGGCGGGCGTGTGGAGTGCGGACATCGGCCGGGTGCATCGGGTTGCGCGCGATCTGAAGGCGGGGACCGTGTGGATCAACACATACGGCTACACCGATGTGCGCCTGCCGTGGGGAGGATCGGGCGACTCGGGATTTGGCCGCGAACACGGCGACGTTGCGATTGAGAACTTCACTGAACCCAAGGCGGTGTGGCTCGCTATCGATCAGTAGCGTTAAAAAAGGATCGAACGCGCGCGGCGTTCGATCCTTTCTTGTTTGCGTTTGACGGTATGCGAGAGAGAGAGCGAGTTTCTGATCGCTCTCTCTCTTTTGAGCCTCAAGCCCCCTGCAATGCCATCCGTTCACGCAGTTTGATGAGCGCCAGCACGACATCGATAGTCGGCGTGGGCTCCGCGACGAGGCGGCCCATTTCCTGCACGACCGTCAGAAGCGGATCGATCTCCATCGGCCGACGATTCTCCAGGTCGACCAGCGTCGAGGTCTTGTGCGCGCCGACCGCGCCCGCGCCATCGATACGCTTTTCCACGTCGACGCGAAAGTGCACGCCGAATTGATCCGCAATGCGCTTGGCTTCGAGCATCATCGTGCGCGATACCGCGCGCGTGCCGGGGTCGCTGGTGAGCACGTCGAGCGTGGCATGCGTCAATGCGCTGATCGGGTTGAAACACAGGTTGCCCCACAGTTTCAGCCAGATTTCGTCGCGGATATTGTCGCGAATCGGCGCCTCGAAACCTGCCGCCTGCATGATTTCGTGCAATTGTTGAATGCGCGGCGTGCGTTCTCCGCTCGGCTCGCCGATCGGGAATTTCTTGCCGTACACGTGTTTGATCACACCCGGTTCGACGATTTCGGCGGCGGGGTACAGCACGCAGCCGATCGCCCGTTCGGGCCCGAGCTTCGTCCATTGGCTGCCGTCCGGGTCGACGCTGGCGAGACGCGTGCCGGCGAATCGGCCGCCGTGCTGATAGAAGTACCAGTACGGAATGCCGTTGACGCCCGTGACGATGGCCGTGTGCTTGCCGAGCAGCGGCTGCATTGCATCGACTACGCCGGGCAGCGAATGTGCCTTTAGCGTAATGATCACGAAGTCCTGCACGCCGAGCTCGCGCGGATCGGACGTGCAGCGCACAGGCGCGCTGAACGTCTCGCCGTCCATGATCAGACGCGCGCCGTGCTCGCGCATTGCCGCGAGATGCGGACCGCGCGCGACGAAACTCACATCCGCACCGGCGCGTGCAAGTTGCACACCCATCAAGCCGCCGATCGCTCCCGCTCCGAAGACACAGATCTTCATGATGCCGCTCCTCTGATGATGAAAAGTCGCTTGCCCGATGCCGTATCTCGCCGTGCACGGTTTGCGGGTCATTGTTCGAGCATACGGGGGCGGGACGATTGCAGATAGTTAAAGTTTGTCGACGAATGCATTAGGGATGGGTTATGGATGACGCGACGCCAGAGAACGCGGGAAGGAAACTGTACTGAACCGGAAAGCAAGGCGGGAAGCGGACGAATGCCGCAATTGATTGGGAAATCTCTTAAGCCTAGGAAATTTACGTGGGCGCAGAATGCGACTTCTTTGAGAAGTTACGCATGCAGGCGACATCGCAAACAGAATGTTGAGAGTGGCGCCAGAAAGTCAAAGGTTGATGTGAGCTATCCCGTCGTGTTCTTGTGTGTGGCGCCCGTGTGGATAACTTTTCAACTGTTCAAAATACCGGCGAATGGCGGTCGCACGTGTTGCCACAAATTAGCCCTGTTAAACACATTGGCGTGGCTCTATTTATTTGCGGAGGATGCCCGCCGATGCGGAATCGGCAGCGGCGGACGCCTTTCCAAACACTTCCGCACTCTCCTTGCGACGACACCGACCGGGTATCGTTCGTTCAAGCGAAAAACATACAAACTGTCGCAACGAATCGTTTAAGGGGCGGGTGGTGTTGAGGCGGTTGCGGCACGTGCGCTTCAAACCAGCTTCCTTGTTGCGGGACATACGATCCTGGCTCGTACGTATGGCGGCTTCACGGCACGTTTGGGTTCTGTCGCATCATCTGCGTCCTGTGCGATGCGCTCGAGCGAAACGGCGTGATTGGCCGCGCCGAGTGCTCAATGTCCAACTCCCTCACCCCCGCCTCACCATCAAAAACCCCACCCCAATCGCCGCCAGAAATCCCCCACAGCAGCGATTAAACCACCGCCTTACCCTGGCACGCACCAGCCACTTCCCAAGATACATCCCGGCCCACGAATACAACGCAATAGCAAACCACTCCAGCACGAGAAAGCTCGCCCCGAGCACCGCAAACTGCGGCAACATTGGCTTCGCAATATCAACAAACTGCGGCAAGAACGCGGTAAACACGAGAATAGCCTTCGGATTGCCGGCGGCCACGAGAAACTCCCTTCGCGCGACCCGCCCAAGCGACGCCTCTTCCTGCTGCGTCGTGTCGATCGTAGGCGCATCGCTCCGCCAGAGCTGAATGGCCAACCAGATCAGATAAGCCGCGCCGGCCAGTTTGATCGCGAGAAAGAACCACTCCGAGGCGTGCAACACAACCGCAAGACCGGTTGCGGCAAGCACGAGCATCACGGCGAATGCGACCAGGCGCCCCATGCCGCCGACGAACGCGGTCATGAAACCGTGACGCGCCGCTACATTGATCGACAGTAGATTATTAGGCCCAGGCGCGAGATTGATCGCAAAGCAGGCAGGCAGGAAGAACAGCCAGGCGGTGATGGACATGACGGCTCGCACGAAGAACGCGGTTGCCACGGAGCGCGGCACGCTATTGCAAATTGTAGCGAACCCGGCCGACCCGATGTCGACGATGCGCTTAATTCACCGCTTTGACAAACCCCGGATCGCCGATCAAAGCGTCGACGCTCAACTTGACGGTATCTTCAATAGCAATGGTGCTGCTGGTGAACTTGGGCGACTTTTGCTTGACCGTCTTGGTGGTCGAATACACGACCTTCTGGGTCGCGGCGTCGGTCACCACATAACGCATTTTCAGCGTCCACAACGCCGGCGAGCGTGTGTCGTCCACAGTGAATTTCTCGATGCTGCCGCTGAGAACGCGCTCGCCTGCGTCGAGATGAAAGCCGGCGATCCGTAGACTGGTCACAATGCCGTTGCGCACGGTTTCATTGATATTGTCCTTGAGCACGATGCCCGTCATCGCCGTGTTTTCAATGCGGTTCGGCGACACTTGTCCGCTGCGAGCGGGCATATAGGCGAAGTCACGGGCAGGGGCCACGCTGAGCCAGCCGGTCGGATGCGCTACCGCGCGCGGCGAGCTATTCAGGCCGAACCAAGACCACGAGCAGGCGGAGAGCATCAACGGCAGCGCGATCGTCCCGCATCCCTTGAGCACGGTCGATGTCAAGGGTGAACGCGTGGAATTGAGCGACTGCGGCAGAGACGCGCTCCGATGCGGCGACTCAGTCGCTGTGCTGGAAAAAGCGGCGGTCGAGGTCAGAGGAGTTGCCCTTTTAAATTGAATCAAGCCGGGGAATAAACGACATGGTAACAGCGGCCCGGACCCGCGCATCTCTTATTCAGGGAGCGCTCTGCCTCTCGCAAGGAAGAAACACGTCAAGCCGTCAGAAGAACCCGGCTTTTCCTTGAGTCATATCCACCAACGCTCGCTGGGCATCATCGACCGCGTTGATGGGCAAACGGATCGTCATTTTCACCAGCATCGCGTAGGCGCTGTCCACGAGCGCATAGCCTTCGGCATCGATCCATCGGCGCACTTTCGCCTCGTCGGCGTAACTCACCTCGACGATCAGTGAAACCTGTGCAATCCGCTCGACGCGCGGCGCATCCAGCAGCGCCGAAGCGATCGCATCCGTGTACGCGCGCACGAGGCCGCCGGCGCCGAGCTTCACGCCGCCGTAATAGCGCACGACGGCGGCCAGCACGCCGTCCAGATCGTGATGCCGCAACACTTCGAGAATCGGCCGGCCGGCGGTGCCGGAGGGCTCGCCGTCGTCGGACATGCCGGACTGGCCGCCTGCCAGCAGCGCCCAGCAGACATGCGTCGCGGCAGGATGCTCGTCGCGCAGGCGCCGCAATTCGGCCATCGCGGCGTCGCGGTCGGCGACCGGTAGCGCGTACGCAATGAATCGGCTTTTGCGAATCTCGAGTTCCGCGCTCAACGGCGCGGGCAGGGTGTAAGTGGGCAAGGCAAAGACTTCGGTGAATGGAAACGCTGACCGCGCGCGGTCTTACGCCCGCCATGGTAACGGATCGACGGCTCGCTAAATGGACAATCTCCGAGACGGCCATGCACGGCTTGCGCGGCGGGTTTGCGGCGTGCGTTGTGCCGGCCCACTCGCTGCGCGTTTATCGCATAAGACACGACATGGCGATGCGCCGGACGGCACGCACGGCGCGCGCCAATCAGAAATCGCCCGTTCGTCTACAATCTTCCGCTGAACACGCGCGGCTGTCCGTCGAAACCCGCGCGTCAAAGGAGACGACATGCTTGACCTATCCACGTTAGGGACTTTCGTAGCCGTTGTACTCGGGCTTTTTCTGATTCCGGGTCCGGCGGTGCTGCTGGTGTTGACGCGCACCGTGCATGGCGGCCGCAAGGCCGGCATTCTCACCGGCCTCGGCATTGCGGTTGGCGATTTCATTCATACGCTGGGCGCCTCGGTCGGCCTCTCGGCGCTGCTGATGACCTCGGCGCTGGCCTTCAACGCGGTCAAGTTCGTCGGCGCGGCCTACCTCGTTTATCTGGGCATTCGCGCGTTGCGCGAGAAGCAGGCGAGCGCGCATATGCCGACCGTCGCGCCGGTGTCGGCCTCGAAAGCCTTCTTTCAGGCCATTCCCGCCGAAGTGCTGAATCCCAAGACCGCACTGTTTTTCCTCGCGTTTCTGCCGCAGTTCGTTCGTCCCGAACACGGTTCCACGTTTCTGCAGTTCACCACCCTGGGCCTCATCTTTGTCGGCATGAGCGCGCTCTACACGACGCTGATCGTGTTGACGATTCGTCCGCTGGGCAAATTCGTCAAGCGTCTGACATGGCTGACGCGTTGGCAGAACAAGATCATCGGCGTGCTGTTTATTTCGCTCGGCCTGCGCGTGGCCACGCAAACGCGTTGATCGATCCGCGCGGCCTCGCTTCGTCACAGAGGCAGCGAGGCCGCATTCCCGCTAGATATTGCGGCGCTGGCGCCTGAGACGGCCTTCGCGCGCGTACTCCATCTGACCTTCCGTGCGGACCGCGAGCCTTTCCTGCTCGGCGCGGCTCATCTGCCGCGTATCGTCGATGTCGCCGACACGCAGCACTTCTTGCGCAATCCTGATGCGCAGCGTCATCAACGGTTCGCCGCGTTCGACCAGCGTGCGGTCCGCGGTGCGCGCCTGCTGAACGCCGCAGTCGATCAGGTTGCGCAGTTCCAGCAGCGTGAGCCGCTGCCGCTGGATTTCGAGGATGAGCCGCTGGACGGCCTGCTCGTCGCGCGTGCGCCACCAGGCGCGCAGCTCGGCGAGCGTGGGAGGTTCGAAGGGTGGAAGGCGCATTGCTCAGACGAAAAAGTACTGTATATATGTACAGTATATCCCGTCTTTTTACGGAGACGCGTAGAGCGCGTTCGCGGGTTTACCGGCTCCGCGGGAGAGGGCGTGAATAGCTCAGGACAGCGCGAGCATGATGGACGTGGACACCACGATGATGAAAAGACACGCGGCGGTGAGAATGTCGTAGGGATAGTTCATGTTATGAGCATCTGACGTAGCGGTGTGAAGGGCCATCATAGGGATAAGCGCGCGGCACGACTGTTAAGCTTTGCAAGACCTAGGCGCTGTCCGGCTACGTATGACTGGAGGGAAAGATGAACGAGGCAGCAACGCGCGTGCCTACGCATGCACCGGAGATCGAGTTCTGGTTCGACTTCGGCAGCAACTACAGCTACCTCAGCGTCATGCGCATCGAAGCTGAGGCTGCGGCGCGAGGCGTGCGGATTCTCTGGCTTCCGTTCTTGCTGGGGCCGGTCTTTCGCGACCTCGGTTTCGACAATTCGCCGTTCGTGCTGCAGAAGGAGAAGGGCGCATATGTGTGGAAGGACATGGAACGGCAATGCCATAAATACGGCATCGCCCTGACGCGTCCCACCACGTTCCCGCGCGCGGCGCTTCTTGCAATGCGCGTGGCGCTGCTCGGCGCGGATCGCGAATGGATTGCCGCCTACTGCCGCAAGATCATGCAACTGAACTTCGCGCATGACCGCGATATCGGTTCAATGGAGGTGGTGAGCGAAGCGCTCGATGAACTGGATTTGCCGGCGCGGGAGATCATCGCCGAAGCGCAAAGCGACGCGAACAAACTGCGCTTGCGTGAACAGACCGCGGCAGCCGTGGCCCGAGGGATTTTCGGCGCGCCGACGTTCTTTGTCGGCGATGAAATGTTCTGGGGCAACGACCGGCTGGACGATGCGTTGGACTACTGCGCATCGCTCGCCACGCGCGGCTAACGTGACGAATGGTGACGAATGGTGACGAATGCGCGGCGCGCGATCGGCGCGCAAGCGTGTTATTCGTTGCCGTCCTGACAAAAACGCCGGCCCGGCACGTGCGAGACGACAGCCTGAGCGATTTCAAGCGGCGTACTCTCGGCGGGCACCACCCGGCGGCTCGATTCGGGCGTGTGCTTCATGGTCCATTCGACGAGCCGGTATGAGCGCCCCCAAGGATGCTGCAGCGGGTCCGAGACCTTGCATGAGTGAATCTGGCTGACCCATTCGTTGCCGGGCATGGTGCGCAGATGCTCGAATACCGTGTCTTCAACCATGGTTTGACTCCTTCTTCGCGGGCCTGCAGCCCATCTTCTGGCGCGTCGTCGACACCCCGGGGAAAAAGCGCCGCCGATGTTCTGGCGGCTTCAACAGGGGATGTTGTGCCTCATGGTTACAGCAAAGAATTAAGCCAGACTTAAGAAGGCGCAAAAGCGGATCGCGTAAAAGCGTGGTCGCCGCGATCGGGCCCTCAAGACCTCGCGAAATCCGCCGTTATTACAGCGATTGGGGGTCGCCAACCCCGCTTCGCCTTCGGGCCCGCACCTATAAAGTGACGAACCTCGCCCAAACGCCGCTTTCCGAGCGCCTTCGTTCGCTCGTCGATACCGTGCAGCACAACGAGCGCACGCTGCGGCGCTTCCAGAACGTCGAGTTGCGTTTGATCGGCGCTCAGGACTTCGCATCGTTTCTCGACACGCTGTTCACCCAGTTGCCGCGGGAATTTTCGCTGACGGGCGTGACGCTCTGGCTCGACGACCGCGCGCCGATGCTGCGCGAGCTGCTCGAACCGGTCGCCTTGCGCGCACTCGATCAGTCGAAGCTGCGCACCTCGCGCGAAGGCGGTCTTGCCGCACAAGGTCTGTGCGAGGAGGGCAGGCCGTGGCTCGGCAAGCCGCACGACATGGATGACGCGGCGCGACGCGCGTTCTTCGGCGACACCGAAGCACCGGCAAGCGCGATCCTGTTGCCGCTTGCCGCGGGCGACACCGTCAGCGGCTATCTCTGTCTCGGCAGCGACGACCCGGCGCGTTTCGGCCAAGGCATGGCCACCGACATTCTGGAGCGCTTCGCGAGCATCGTGACAGCGAGTCTCGACAACGTGGCGCATCGCGAGCGGCTCAAACAACTGGGCATGACCGATTCGTTGACGGGCCTCGCCAATCGCCGCTATTTCGACGAGCGGCTGCGCGAGGAGATCATGCGCGCCGTTCGCTATTGCGTGCCGGTGGCGTGTCTGTTCATCGATATCGACAGCTTCAAACGGATCAACGACACCTACGGCCATCAGACCGGCGACCGCGCGTTGGCGGCGGTGGCGGCTTGCGTGCGGCAACAGGTGCGCTTGGGCGATACCGTGGCGCGTTATGGCGGCGAAGAATTCGCCGCGCTGCTACAGGGCGACCGCGCGGATGCGCTCACGGTCGCCGAGCGTGTGCGCCTCGCGGTCGAGCGACTCGCTTTGCAGGACGATCATGGCGAGCGCATCGCCTTGACGGTGTCGATCGGTGTGGCGGCGCGCACGATCAGCGGCACGCCGACCGAGGCGGCCAAACTAGGCGGCGCGATGATGGAAGAAGCCGATCGCGCGATGTATCAGGCCAAACGCAACGGCCGCAATCGCATCGAGGCGCTGGTGAATGCGGGCGGCGAGCAGATGGCTCGTTGATGTGAGCCGCTGAAGCTCGCATCGAACTTGTGTGACCGGCTGCTCGGCGCGCATGCCGCTTAAGGTTCTCAAGTGCCTGGCGCATCCGGCGGCACACCCAGCAACTGCAGCGCTCCGCCCGTCACACCACTGAACACCGGACCGGCCACCGTCCCACCATAAAACGCCTTGCCCGCCGGGTCGTCGATCATCACGGCGACGATCAGGCGCGGGTCGCTCATCGGCGCCATGCCGACGAACAACGCGCGGTAGCGGTTTTTCGCGTAGGTCGCGCCGACCTGTTTGCGCGCCGTGCCGGTCTTGCCGCCGATCCGGTAGCCTTCCACTGTCGCCGCTCGTCCTGTGCCGCCCACGCCGGTCGCCATTTCCAGCATCGAGCGGATGGCGCGCGCAGTGGCCGGCGTCGTAACCGCCTGGCCCTTGTCGTCGGATTGCGCGGCCGCGCCCGCTCCATTGCGCAACAGACTCACGCGATGCATCGTGCCGTCGCCGGCATAGGCCGTGTAGACCTGCGCCATTTGCAGTAGCGACGTGGACAGTCCGTAGCCGTACGCCATGGTCGCCTGTTCGATCGGCCGCCAGCGTTTATACGGACGCACCTTGCCCGACGCCACGCCTGGAAAGGTCAGCTCGGGCCGCACACCGAGCCCGTATTCCTGATACTTGGTCCAGATCTTTTCTGCCGGCAGATTCAGCGCGAGCTTGGCGAGCGCGATATTGCTCGATTTCTGCACCGCTTCGGCGACGGTCATCACGCCATGATTCGAGGTGTCGTGGATGACGGCCGGCCCGATCTTGTACCAGCCAGGCGCGGTATCGATGACACTTTGCGGCCGCACCTTGCCCTCGTCGATCGAGAGCGCGACGACTACTGGCTTGATCGTCGAACCCGGCTCGAAGGTGTCGACCACCGCGCGATTGCGCAGTTGGCGGCCGGTCAGACGGGCGCGGTCATTCGGATCGAAGCTCGGGTAGTTGGCGAGCGCCAGAATCTCGCCGTTGCGCGCGTCGAGCACCACCACGCTGCCGGCTTCGGCGTGATGTTTGGCAATCGCGTCCTTCAGTTGCGCATAGGCGAGCTGCTGAATCCGCCGGTCGATCGTCAGGTGGATGGTCTCGCCGTTCTGCGCGGGCACGAGCGGCCGGGTCTCGGACACGACGCGGCCCAGACGGTCGCGGATCACTTCGCGCTGGCCGGGCACGCCGAGCAGTTGCTCGTTGGCCGCGAGTTCGACGCCTTCCTGGCCGTTGTCCTCGATATCCGTGAAGCCGACCACGTGCGCCGCCGATTCGCCTTCGGGATAAAAGCGCTTCGAATCGGCGATCTGCGTGATGCCGGCGAGGCCAAGCTTGGACAGATGCCCGGCGGTCTCGGCGTCCACCTGGCGCTTGAGCAGGACGAAGGTCTTGTCGCCGTTCAGACGCCGGCGCAGTTCCGCCAGCGGCAGATCGAGCAGCATCGAGAGCGGCGCGATCGCGGCTTCGTCGATCAGTTTGGGCGAAGCCCAGATCTCGTAAGTCGCGAGGCTGACGGCGAGCATCGAGCCATTGCGATCGACGATCCGCCCGCGCGTCGCGTCGAGTTCGATGGTGCGCTGATAGCGCTTTTGCCCTTGGTCGACGTAGAAGTCCTGGTTCACCACCTGCACCCAGAACGCGCGCCCCGCGAGCGAGGCGAACGCGCCGAACACCAGCAGGACGATGAATTTCGAACGCCACATCGGCAGGCGCGCGGCCAGCAACTGGTTCTTCGCGACGGGCGCGTAGGGGTCGTGCGGCTGCGATTTCTTCTTCTGGATCATTGGGTGCGGATAACGAACAGCTCGATTAACTTGCGCCGCCCGAATCGGCGGCGGTGAATACCTTGAGTTGCCAGCGGAATCGCACGGCCAGCATGCGCACCGCGAAACCGCCTGCGAGCACCACGACCGACGCCGGCCCCGGCGCCACGCCGCAGGCTTGCAAGGCCACATACACGGCGCCGGCGCCGAGGGCGATGCTGGCGTACAACTCCTGACGCAACACCAGCGGCATCTGGTTGCACAGCACGTCGCGCAACATGCCGCCGCACACGCCGGTGATCGCGCCGGCCAGCACGACAAGGGCGGGGCTTACGTCCAGCGTCGCGGCCACGTCGCAGCCGATCACCGTGAAGGCGATCAGGCCGATCGCGTCAACCGTGACGAAGAGCCTCTGCCAGTTGCGCAGCCACTTCGCGCACGCCGCGGCAACCGACGCCGCCCCGATTGTAATGAGAACGTAATCTGGATGCGAGATCCACGCAAGGGGATAGTGACCGAGCAGGACGTCGCGCACCGTGCCGCCGCCGAGCGCGGTGACGGTGCCGACGAGGCACAGACCGAAGCGATCCATGCCGCGGCGCATGCCCATGAGCGCGCCGGACATGGCTTCCGCGACGATCGCGAGCAGGTAGAGGAGATGGAGCAGCATGACGGCGAGCCTCGATGAACGGCGCTCGCGGACGGCTCCGACGTGGAGCGCATCTGCGCGGCGGGCGTTAAAAAAGCGGCCATTATCGTAAGCGTGCCGTTAGCATGAAAATGCCTTAAGCAAAATTCGGCGATGCCAAATTCGGCTTAACCTGGTTGCAGTTTGGCGCGTGGTAAGCGTTTGCTGAGCAAGGCGACACCAGGTGCGCCAGAGGTGGTCCAAGGTGGACCGAGGCGCGCGCGGGCGTAAAAAAAACCGCGCGGACTTAAAAAATCCGCGCGGCTCTTTCGTTCGATTAATGCGTCGACTCCGACGCGGCGTGTTAAAGAGGCGCTCCCTGCCTGTTGAGCGCCTTCTTTTTTGTGTGCTGCTTGCTCCGGTTTCGGCCGGTCTGAAAACGCTCAGGCCGGCAGCGCGAAGCTCGAAATCGCTTCGCGCAACACACCCACCTGGTCCTTCAGCGAATGTGCCGCGGCGGCCGCCTCTTCGACCAGTGCCGCGTTCTGCTGCGTGACCTGATCCATTTCGCCGACCGCGCGATTGACCTGCTCGATGCCCGCGCTCTGTTCGCGCGAGGCGTTGCTGATCTCTTCGAGAATCTCGTTCACGCGACGCACCGACTGCACGATCTCGCCCATCGTCGAACCGGCGTTGGCGACCAGCGACGCGCCAGCTTCCACCGTATTCGTCGAGGTCTCGATCAAGGCCTTGATTTCCTTCGCCGCCGTGGCCGAACGTTGCGCGAGGCTGCGCACTTCGGCCGCGACCACCGCGAAACCGCGACCCTGTTCGCCCGCGCGGGCCGCTTCGACCGCCGCGTTGAGCGCGAGAATGTTGGTCTGGAAGGCGATGCCGTCGATCACGCCGATGATGTCGCCGATCTGCCGCGAGCTGGCGGTGATCTCGCCCATCGTGCGGACCACGTCGTCGACCACGCGGCTGCCGCGCGTGGCGACATCCGCGGCCTGGCCGGCGAGGTGCGCGGCCTGCAGCGCGCTGTCCGCGTTCTGCTTCACGTTGACCGTCATCTGATCCATGCTCGACGCCGTTTCGACGAGCGCGGCCGCCTGTTCTTCCGTGCGTTGCGAGAGATCCGTGTTGCCGGCGGCGATTTCGGTCGCGCCGATATTGATGTTCTCGGTGCCGAGACGCACGCGCGATACCGTCTCGACGAGACCGGCCTGCATCGTCTGGAGCGCATGCAACAGGCTGCCGGTGTAATCCGACTGAACCGGCACGCGCGTGGCGAGATTGCCGTGCGCCATCAACTGCGCATGTTCCACGGCTACTTCGAGATCGCCGCCGAGCGTGCGGCGAATACTGCGCAGCACCAGCAGCATGACGGCGGTGGCGATCGCGCCGAGCGTGACGGTGATGGCGAGCCAGCGCAGCAGATTGGCGTAGAACGCGCTTTGCACGTCGTCCATATACATGCCGGTGACGAGATACCAGTCCCACGGCGCGAAGTGAATCGAGTAGCTGGTTTTGGCGACCGGTTTGTCGCTCCCCGGCTTGGACCACAGGTAGTCGACAAAGCCGCCGCCCTCGCGATTGCCCGCGTTGACGATATCGACGAACAGATGGTTGCCCGCCGGATCGGTGAACTGCGCGAGATTCTTGCCGACCATTTCCGGTTTGATCGGATGCATCAGCATGGCGGGCTGCGAATCGTTGACGGAGATGTAGCCGTCTTTGCCGTAGCGCATGGCCGCGAGGCTTTCCAGCGCCTGCTTCTTCGCTTCGTCTTCGGTAATGGTGTGCTGCTGCGCGAGCGCGTAGTAACGGCCGACGATGTGGTTGGCCTGGTCGATCAACGATTTCAGCTGATCGCGGCGGTCCGAGATCATCGAGGCACGGTTTTGCCATGCGCCGAAGCCGCCGATCAGGATCAGGCCGATCCAGAGGACGGCGATCATCGAGGCCAGTTTTCTGTTCAAAGTCATAGCGGTTTTTGCTTTCGCACAGTGGTCGGTCAGGGATTGGATTCGCTTGTGGCGAGTGGCTTGTCGCTGACTGTGTTTACGGCGCGGCGGCATGCGGTCCGCAGGGCAGGGGAAACCCGCTGTTAAACATTTTTATTCGTCTGACTAAAGAGACCTTTTACCGTTGGAACGGCATTTCTTATGTTTCGTTAAGTGGATTTAATAATTTTTTGATCATTCAATCAGGCTTTCTCGCTATTGCCAACTTAAAATGTCGGTGTTGATGAATCGGCATTAATAATTAAGGCTTTCCGTAATTAAAAAACGAATATTAAAACCTCAACATCGCCACAACTGTTGACGACCAAAACGAAGGGACGCACCGCCCATCAAAGCGCCGCCATACGATTGCGTCAGGATTCCACAAAACGCCAATAAAATCCAAGTCACGGTTCGCATTAGTGAATCGCAAAAAACGACACATTTTTCCACTTATCCGCAAATGGAGATAACCGCTGTCACGAAAAAGACGAATAAATAAAAATTCCGCTATAGTCGCCATTTTCCAGTCGTCAGTCGGGCAAAAGAAGAGCACCAATAAGCCCGCCACCAGGAGTACATAAAATGAACGCCCGCGAACCCGCTTTCGTCTCCGCTTCCCGCAGCGCGCGCCTGCGCCAGATGCTCGTCAGCAACGAACTCGAATTCATGATGGAGGCCCATAACGGCCTGTCCGCGCGGATCGTCCGCGAAGCCGGCTTCAAGGCGATCTGGGGCTCGGGCCTCGCGATCTCCGCGCAGTACGGCGTGCGCGACAACAATGAAGCAAGCTGGACGCAAGTCGTCGACACGCTCGAATTCATGGCCGACGCCAGCGATCTGCCGATCCTGCTCGACGGCGATACCGGCTACGGCAACTTCAACAACGTGCGCCGCCTCGTGCGCAAACTCGAACAGCGCGGCATTGCCGGCGTGTGTATCGAAGACAAGCAATTCCCCAAGACCAACAGCTTCATCAACGGCGAAGCGCAACCGCTCGCCGATATGGACGAGTTCTGCGGCAAGATCAAAGCCGGTAAAGACTCGCAGTCCGATGAGAATTTTTCGATCGTCGCGCGTGTTGAAGCGTTGATCGCCGGCTGGGGCATGGACGAGGCGCTGCGTCGCGCGGAAGCCTATCGCCAGGCCGGCGCGGATGCGATCCTGATTCACAGCAAGCTCTCGCGTCCCGACGAAATTCTCGAATTCGCGCGCGAATGGGCCGGCCGCGGTCCGCTCGTGATCGTGCCGACCAAGTACTACAGCACGCCGACCGAGGTCTTCCGCGAAGCCGGCATCAGCACGGTGATCTGGGCGAACCATCTGATCCGCGCGGCGACCTCGGCGATGCAGGCCGTTGCCAAGGAAATCCACGCGAGCGAAACGCTCGTCAACGTGGAAGACAGCATTGCCGCCGTCAACGAAATCTTCCGCCTCCAGGACGCCGACGAATACTCGGAAGCCGAAGACCGCTACCTGTCGAGCGGCCGTGCGGCCGGTTCCGCGGTCGTGCTCGCGGCGAGCCGCGGCAAGGGCCTCGAAGCCGTCACCGAAGACCGTCCGAAAGTGATGCTGCCGATTGCCGGCAAGCCGCTCTTGCGCTGGCTCGTCGATGCGTTCAAGAAGCAGGGCGTGAACGACATCACCGTGGTCGGCGGTTATCGCGCCGATGCGATCGACACGGCCGGCATCAAGCTCGTCGTCAACGAACAGCATGCGCAAACCGGCGAACTCGCGTCGCTTGCCTGCGCTATCGACAAGCTGGCCGGCGACACGGTGGTCTCGTACGGCGATCTGCTGTTCCGCAGCTATATCCTGCGCGATCTCGTGGAGAGCGAAGCGGCGTTCAGCGTGGTGGTCGATTCGTCGCTGACCGACGCGGAAAACGCCAGCGTGCGTGACTTCGCCTGGTGCTCGGCGGCCGATGACCGCGGTTTGTTCGGCAACAAGGTCGTGCTGCGTCACGTGTCGAGCGGGCAGGACGCCACGTCGGCCATCGCGTCGCAAACGCCGCATGGCCGTTGGGTCGGTTTGCTGAACGTGCGCGGTGAAGGCCGTGAGCGTTTGCAGGCGGTCATGAGCCAATTGCAGGCGCGCCCGGATTTCGCGTCGCTCGACATGCCCGCGTTGCTGAACGCGCTGATCGAAGCAGGCGAGTCGATCGAAGTGCAATACGTGCACGGCCACTGGCGCGGCGTGAACGACCTCGAGGACTTCCGCCGTGCGGGCGACTTCGCGCATGCACAAGCGCCGTTCGCGGCCGCGGTCGGCCGTGCGGGCAAAGGCGCGGCGGACGCAGCGAGCGGAGCCGCGCAATGATCGAGGCAGCACAGTTCGTCGAGGCGGCGCGTGAACGCGGCTTCGACTGGTATGCGGGCGTGCCGTGCTCGTATCTGACGCCGTTCATCAACTACGTGTTGCAGGACGAGTCGCTGCATTACGTGTCGGCGGCCAATGAAGGCGACGCCGTCGCGTTGATCGCGGGCGTCACGCTCGGCGCGCAAAACGGCCGGCGCGGCATCACCATGATGCAGAACTCCGGGCTCGGCAATGCCGTGAGCCCGTTGACCTCGCTCACGTGGACCTTCCGTCTGCCGCAATTGCTGATCGTCACGTGGCGCGGCCAGCCCGGTGTCGCTGACGAACCGCAGCACGCGCTGATGGGTCCCGTCACACCCGCGATGCTGGAGACGATGGAGATCCCCTGGGAAACCTTCCCGACGGAAGCCGACGCAATCGGCCCGGCTCTCGATCGCGCCATCACGCATATGGATGAAACCGGCCGCCCGTACGCGCTCGTCATGCAGAAGGGCAGCGTGGCGCCGTACGAGTTGAAGGACGGCGGCGCGAGCGAGCGCCGCGCACCCGTCACGCCGCAATCGCAGTTCACGAACGTGGCGGCGAGCGAACTGGCTTCGCGTCACGACGCGCTGAACAAGGTGATCGCGCACACGCCGCTCGACTCGACGGTGGTACTCGCGTCGACCGGCTTTTGCGGGCGCGAACTCTACGCGATCGACGACCGGCCGAACCAGTTGTACATGGTCGGCTCGATGGGTTGCGTGACGCCGTTCGCGCTGGGTCTTGCGCTCGCGCGTCCCGACCTGCACGTGGTCGCGCTCGACGGCGACGGCGCCGCGTTGATGCGCATGGGCGCGTTCGCCACCATCGGCGCGTACGGTCCGTCGAATCTCACGCACGTGCTGCTCGACAACGGCGCGCACGATTCCACCGGCGGTCAGGCGACGGTGTCGTCACAGGTTTCGTTTGCGGGCGTGGCCGCGGCGTGCGGTTATGCGTCGGCGGTCGAAAGCGACGACGCGAACGTGATCGACGCCCTGTTCGAAGCGGCGCCGCTCGACGGCCCGCGCTTCGCGCGTCTCATCATTCGCCGCGGCACGCCCGACGGGCTGCCGCGTCCCACCATCACTCCGCCCGATGTGAAGACGCGTCTGATGCGCCACATCGGCGCCGCTTAAAGTCAAGGAGCGCTCATGCTGCTGCTCAATCCCGGCCCGGTGACGCTCACCGAACGCGTTCGCAATAGCCTGTTGCAGACGGATCTGTGCCACCGCGAAAGCGAGTTTTTCGATTTGCAGGAAGAGGCGCGCACGCGCCTCGTCGATCTGTACGGTCTCGACGCGAGCGAATGGCAAGCGGTGCTGATGACCGGCTCCGGCACGGCGGCCGTCGAAAGCATGACCGCCGCGCTGGTGCCGCAAAACGGCAAGCTGCTCGTCGTGGAAAACGGCGTGTACGGCGAGCGTATTTCGCAGATCGCCACGCAGTACGGCATCGCGCATGAATCGCTGAAGCACGACTGGATGCAGGCGCCCGATCTCGCGAAGATCGCCGAACGCCTCGATGCGGATAAGGCCTTCACGCACGTCGCCGTGATTCATCACGAAACCACCACGGGCCGCCTGAACGATCTGGCCGCGCTCGGCGCGTTGTGCCGCGCACGGGGGCTGCGTCTGCTGGTGGACGGCGTGAGCAGCTTCGGCGCGGAAACGATCGATTTCGCCGACGCCAGTCTCGACGCGGTGGCCGCCACGGCGAACAAATGTCTGCATGGCGTGCCGGGCGCGTCGTTCGTGCTGGTGCGCCGCGCGGCGCTCGCGCAGGCGGCGAGCCGCACGTACTACCTCGATCTCGGCCGTCTCGCGAAGTTGCAGGATCAGCGCAACACGCCGTTCACGCCGTCGGTGCATGCGTACTACGCACTGGTCGAAGCGCTGCGCGAACTCGCCGACGAAGGCGGCTGGCGCGCGCGTCACGCGCGCTACGCGGCGCTGGCTGAACAGGCGCGGGCGGGTCTTGCCGAGCGCGGTGTCGGCAGCGTGCTGCCGCCGGAAGAGTCGTCGGTGGTGCTGCGCGCGTACCGCTTGCCGGCAGGCATTGCGTATCCGCAACTGCACGACGCGCTGAAGGCGCGCGGCTTCGTCATCTACGCGGGGCAAGGCGGTCTGTCGGCCGAACTGTTCCGCATTTCGACGATGGGCAACATTCACGCCGCCGACATCGACCGCCTGTTGCAGGGCTTTACCGAACTGATGCGCTGATTCGCGCGTCCGGTGGCTGGCCGCGCAACGCGGTCACACCGGGTCTTTGTCCGGCGGCCCATCGGGCCGCTGCGGTTCCTCGGTGTGATGGCCGGGCGACGGCGGCACTAGCGGATCGGCTTCCGGGTCGCGATTCGGATCGGCGTTGGGGTCGGGAATCGGACTGGTATGCATGTCGTAGCTCATGGCAGCACCTTTGAGTGGAGAAGAGGCCGGTGCGGCGACGGCGTCGAACTCGCGCCGGCCGTGCTCTTCAAGCGTAGGCCTTTCCGGCGCGCCGCGTCTCCTACTTTTTCACCCGACGACCCACGCTGAGCTGCCAGTAACGCTCAGTCGCGAAGATGTCGTCGTAATTGCCCGCGCCGAACGCGCGCAACTGGCTTTGGTAAGCGTTGACCGCCTCGCGTTTGAGTTGCGCGCGGCGCTGTGCATCGATCGTGTGGCCGGCGCTCGGACTGGCCGGCGTTGCGACGATGCCGCGCTGCGCGAGATCGGCGAGCCGCGCCTGCACCACGCCGGGCGTGCGCCGGTGAATCGCTTCCTCGTAACCGAACCAGGTCAGATGCGACAGGCGTGGCAGGATTTCACAGCAGGCTTCGAAGACGCGCACGTGATCGTCGTGATACAGGCCGAGCGGCATCAGCAACGTGTTGGCGGTGCTGCGGTAGATAGTTTCCTCGAGCGCCGCCGCCATTTTGCTGATCGAAGGCGAGTCCAGATACTGGCTGTCGCGAAACGGCATGCGCAGCGGAATCGCGTCGAGTACTTCGAGTGCGCGGTTGTCTTCCAGCGTGCGTTCGTGGATGGCCTGATGGGCGTCCGTGAAGCCCGACTTTTCATCCCACTCGGTATGCATCGGCTGTTCGGGTGGGGCGGCGAAGACCGTGCAGACCGCGGCGTCGGGATGGGCGGCGAGCAATGCGCCGCAACTGAAGACGGCGTCGTCGAAATGGGGCGAGACAATGAAAAGGCGTGGGCTGGTTTCGCTCATGGGACGTGTGATGGTTCGCAACGCGCGGGCCGTTGGCGAGGCCGTTCGAGGCTCGAGCGTCGCGCCGGTGCTTGGAAAAATGCGGCGTCACATCAGCTTAGGCGGAATCGTCGCGGCTTGCGCGGCGGGTTTATGGTGCGCAAGCCGCGTGCCTGATCGTGATGGTCGTGCTGATCGGGTCGAGGGTTCCCGTAGAGGCTCACCCTGGTGGGACGGAGGCTTCCTGAATTGGCTCACGATTCGAGGCAAAAAAGCTACGCTCCTTCCGCCGTCAACCCCGCCGCGCGGCTGAACGCCGCCACCATGCCCGCGACGATATCCTCGCGCAGCCGGCCGTCCATCATTTTCAGCGCATACGACGGATGCCACGTCGGCACGATCAGCCGCCCGCCGTGGTCGATAGTCTGCCCCAGATATTCGGACAGATTGACGTGCGCGCCCGTCAACGCCTTCAGCGCCGTCGCGCCGAGCGTGACGACCACGCGCGGCGCGATTTGCGTGAGTTCGTGTTCCAGCCAGTACTGGCAAGCTTCGACCTCGCGCCGCGCGGGCGTGCGGTGGACGCGCTGCTGCTCCAGCGTTTCCCACTTGTAATGCTTGACGGCATAAGTCAGATAGAGCGCCGCGCGTTCGAGGCCGGCGCGCGCGAGCACCGTATCGAGCAGTTGACCGGCGGGCCCGGTGAAGGGCGCGCCGTGCTGGTTTTCGTGCTCGCCGGGTTGTTCGCCGACCACCATGAGCGCCGCCTGAGCCGGACCGGCGCCCGCGACGGCCTGCTTCGCGTTGCGCCACAACGCGCAGCGCCGGCAGGTAGCCAGCGGGCCGGTGGGCTCGCGCAGCGGTGGCGTCACCGCCGAATATTCGAGCGGCGGCATCTCCGGAACGGTGACGGTGCCACTCTGCGCGCCGAGGCGGCTACGCTCGCGCGCAAGCTGTGCGGGCAGCGGCGGACCCACAGGCGGCGTTCTCCAGTAACGCAGCGGCACGGGCGCCGGCGCTCCATTGAAGGCGCTGGCGTAATACGCGAGCCAGAGCGCCTCGGTGGGTTCGCTGGTCGTGGCTTCGCCGGCCATGGCGCCGGGTGGTAACGCCTGGGTGGCTGGCGGATTCTGCTGCTGGCGCTCAGGACAAGAGGTCTCTCCGTCATCCGCTGCCGGCTGGCTGATTCGCAGCAACATGCCGTTCCAGAAAGCCGCGCCTCGCGGTGTCGCCAGCATCCAGGTGGAATCGCCCATGCGCTCGGCAAAGCGCTCGGCGGCCTGCGCCAGCAGATCATGATGCGGCTCGTACCAGCCGACGAATTCCGGCGGTCCCATGGACGGATCGCGCCGCCTGAACAGGGTGAGTGTCACCAGATCATTGGTTTCGTGCTCGACCGACTGGATGCGCTGATCGAGCAGCGCGCCGTCGGCGTCCTGCGGATCGAGGACGTGGCGCTCGCCGTGCGTCCAACGCCACAGGATGCGGTAGAGCAGGGACCAGCGGTCCGGCGCGCAAAAGCAGGCCGCCGTTTTCAGCCAGGCGAGCAGTTCGCGAGGAATGGCGGGCGTAGCGACGACCGGGGCGGCGGAGTTGCCGGGAGCGGCGACGCTGTTGATACCCGTGTCGACTGAATCGAATTCAACCCACTCGATCCGCTCCGGCTCGACGCCTTGCCGCAGCAGTTCCCGCGCCGCGCGGCGCCAGGCGGCAAAAGACGGTTCGATTGAAATGCGTTTCATGCGGACGCGCCGCGGCCATGCGCAACGTAACGCGCCAACCCATGCGGACAAAATACTGTATGGATGTACAGTATGCGCCTGAACACCAGTCCGGATCAAGCGTGTCACGTCACGACTGCCAGGCCAGGGTCACGCAACGACTACACGTTGCGCAAATCCTCCGGCGTGTCCACATCGCGCAAGATGCCCGCATCGTCGACGTCCAGCCGCGTCACGTGCTGCGACATGAGCAAGGACCTGGCGCCGGTATCGCCGTCGAGCGCCAGCAGCGCGTCGCGATGCTCGACGCCGAAGCCGACCGGATGTCCACGCTGCCCCTGGTAAAACGGCGCGACCAGCGATGCGCCGCCGTCCAGCGCGCGCGCCACGTCTTCGATCGTGCTGGTGGCGATGCGCGGCATGTCCGCGAGCGCGACGATCCAGCCCTCGGCGCTCTCACTGGCTTCGACGCCGGCGGCGAGACTTGCGCCCATGCCGCGTTCGGCGTCCAGCGCGAACACCACGTCGCAACCGGCATCGTTCAGGAGCCGCGCGAGCGCGTCCGAACCCGGCCGCACCACGGCCAGCACCCGCGTCACGACCCGCAGCAGCCGATGCGCGGATTCATGCGCGACCGGTGTGCCATCCGGCATGCGCGCGAGCAGTTTATTGTGCAGGCCGTCCGGGTCGAAGCGCGAACCGAAGCCGGCGGCGAGCAACACGCCAGTGGCGAGCGAGGCGTAGGCCATGGGCGGGCACCGATAGAAAGGATGAGATCGATTGTGCGATGCAACGCAGCCACAGGCAAGCGCCAATGTCGATTCACGGCGCGGGACTGCCAAGGCCACGCCGCGCTCGCTGCGAAGCAGAACGCCATGCGTGCACGGGCCCGATCCGCCTTGAAAGCAATGGCGAACATAGACATGAGCGCGTCCGCCACCGCATCCGCGCTAAGCGAACGCGCCAACGAACACAAACCCGAACGCGACCGCGTCGCCATGAAACGCACTGGCGAACGCGAGTGCGTCAAACCTGCATCGTCTGCATCACCTTGTCGAGCGTGATGGGCAGATCGCGCACGCGCACGCCGGTGGCGTGATACACCGCGTTCGCAATCGCCGCCGGCACGCCCGTAATGCCGATCTCGCCGATGCCGCGTACTCCGAGCGAGTTGATATACGGATCCGGCCGGTCGATAAAGCTAATGTCGAGCGACCCGATATCGGCATTCACCGGCACGTGATACTCCGCGAGATTCGCATTGGTGAAGCGGCCATAGCGCGTATCGAGCGAGGTCTCTTCCTGCAGCGCCGCCCCGACGCCCCACACGATGCCGCCCATCAACTGGCTGCGCGCCGTCTTCTGGTTGAGCACGCGCCCCACGTCGTACACGCCGACCACACGCGCCACGCGGATCGTGCCGAGATCGGCATCGACATGCACCTCCGCGAACACCGCGCCGAACGAGTGAAGCGAGTACTTCTGCTTTTCGTCGCCGGGCTTGACGGTCGCGCTCGCCTCGATCGGCTTGCCGCCCGAGCGCGCGATGATCGCCGCCGCCGGATCGCGCTTGCCCGGTTGCGAGCGGCTCATCACCCAACCGTTTTCCACGGTGATGTCGTCGAGCGCAATGCCATGCACGGGCGAGGCCTGATCGGCGAGCGCCAGCGCGATCAACTGGCTGCGCGCCTGGCTCGCCGCGTCGCGCACGGCCGGCGACACGCTCGCGGCCGATTGCGAGCCGCCCGACCCCGGCGCTCTGGGCAGCGACGAATCGCCGAGCGCGAAGCGAATGTTTTCCGGCGCGAAGCCGAGCGCGTCGGCGGCTACCTGAGTCATCACGGTGTAGGTGCCGGTGCCGAGATCCTGGGTGCCGGAGGCGACCATCGCGGTGCCATCCGGCAAAATTCGCGCGATGGCGCTGGCTTCGCTGCGATTGGCCGGATAGGTCGCGGTCGCCATGCCCATGCCGATCAGCGTGCCACCGTTGCGCATCGAGCGAGGGGCGGGCGTGCGCCGCGACCAGCCGAATTTCTCGGCGCCAATCTGATAACACTCGCGCAAGGACTTGCCCGACCACGGCTTGTTTTCCTGCGGGTCGGCCTCGGCGTAATTCTTGATGCGCAGCGCGAGCGGGTCCATCTTCAAGGCCGCCGCGAGTTCGTCCATGGCCGATTCGAGCGCGAACGAACCGGTCGTTTCACCCGGCGCACGCATGAAGGTCGGCGTGCCGAGATTGAGCGGCACGATGCGGTGTGTGGTCACCTGATTCGGCACCGCGTACAGCATGCGCGTGACCATGCAGCAGGTCTCGGTCCAGTCTTCGATCACCGAAGTGTTCGAGATGCTGTCGTGGCGCATTGCGGTCAGCGTGCCGTCGCGCCGCGCGGCGAGCACGAAGTGCTGCTCGGTGCGCGGACGCGCGCCGACCGGCCCGAACATCTGCGGCCGTTCGAGCACGAGCCGCACGGGCCGCCCGGTCTGCTTCGCCGCCATCGCGCACAACGACACATGCGACCACGACGAGCCCTTGCAACCGAAGCCGCCGCCCACGAACGGCGAAATCACGCGCACGTCGCCGGGCGACATGCCGAACGTCTTCGCGATTGCCTGCGCCGCGCCGCTGACGCCTTGCGTCGAATCGTAGAGCGTGAGTTGCGGACCGTCCCAGTGCGCCATCGTGGCGTGTGGCTCCATCGGGTTGTGATGTTCGATCGGCGTGGTGTAGGTCGCGTCCACGCGCACCGCGCCGCTTTGCAGACCGTCGTCGAAGCTGCCGCGTTGCGTGTCGGTCTGGCGGCCTTGCGGTTTGTCCGGCGCGTGCGCGTTCGGCTTGGCTTGCGCGAAGTCCACGGTCGCGGCGCTGCTCTGATACGCGATGCGCAACTGGCGCGCGGCGTCGGTGGCGTGTTCGAGTGTGTCGGCGACCACCACGGCGACCGGCTCGTTGCTGTAGTGAATCTGGTTGTCCTGCAGCAGCGACAGGCGGCGTCCGGCCGGCGGCGCCAACGTGGGCTTGCCACCGTTCGGCAGACGCGGCGCGTTCTGATATGTCATCACGAGCAGCACGCCGGGCAGTGACTGCGAGCGGCTTGCATCGATCGAGGCGATGGTGCCGCGCGCGATCGTGCTGGTGACGAGCACCGCATGCGCGAGACGTGCTTCAGGAAATTCGGCGGCATAGCGCGCTTCGCCGGTGACTTTGAGCAGACCGTCGGTGCGGTCGATGGGTTGACCGATCAGATTCATGCGACACCTCCCGCGCGGCCGGCGGCCTGGTTCACTGCGCGCACGATCGCGCGCTGCGCGAGCTGCACCTTGAAACGATTGTCGTGTTGCGGCCGCGCTTCACGTAAAGCGGCCGCGGCGGCGTTGGCCAGCGTCGCTTGCGTGAGCGGCTGGCCGTTGAGCATCTGTTCCGCGCTGCTTGCGCGCCAGGGTTTGTGCGCGACGCCGCCCAATGCGATGCGCGCGGTCTTCACGCGATCGCCATCCATCTGCAATGCGGCGGCAACCGAGACCAGCGCGAATGCGTAACTGGCGCGGTCACGCACTTTCAGATAGTGGGAGTTCGCGCTGAAGAGCGGCGGCGGAAGATCGACGGCGGTGATCAGTTCGCCCGGCTGCAAGGTGGTATCGACATCGGGCCGGTCACCAGGCAGCCGGTGGAAATCGGCGAACGCGATAGTCCGTTCGCCTGCGGGGCCGCTCACGCGCACTACCGCATCGAGCGCGGCAAGCGCCACGCTCATATCCGATGGATTCACGGCGATGCACTGCGGACTCGCGCCGAGAATCGCATGCGTGCGATTGTGGCCGTCGAGCGCCGCGCAGCCGCTGCCCGGCATGCGCTTGTTGCACTGAGTGAAGGCGGTGTCGTAGAAGTAGCCGCAACGCGTGCGTTGCAGCAGATTGCCGCCGACCGTCGCCATATTGCGCAGTTGCGACGATGCGCCCGCCAGAAATGCTTGCGAGAGCAACGGGTATTGCTCGCGCACCAGTGCGTGATTGGCGGCATCGCTATTGCGCACCAGCGCGCCGAGCCGGATGCCGCCGTCAGGCAGCGTCGTGACCGTATCGAGTCCGCGGATGTGCGTGATATCGATCAGCCGCATCGGCCGCGCTACGCCGCCCTTCATCAGATCGAGAAGATTGGTGCCGCCGCCGATGAATACCGCGCCCGGCTGCTGCGCCGCCCGCACTGCGCCGGCGACATCGCCGGCGCGTTCATAAGAGATCGCATCCATGCTGTCGCTCCGTCAGGCGTTGGGGTTGTTGCCGCCGCTGTTCTGGCCGCCGCCTTCATGCACCGCGCGTACGGCGGCCACGATGTTCGCGTAGGCGCCGCAGCGGCAAATATTGCCGCTCATGCGTTCGCGGATTTCATCGTCAGAGAGTTGGGCGGGACGGTTGCGCACATCGGCCGTGACGGTGCTGGCGGTGCCGTTGCGGAATTCATTCAAAAGGGCAGTCGCGGAACACAACTGCCCCGGCGTACAGTAACCGCACTGAAAGGCATCGTGTTCAATGAATGCGCGCTGCATCGGACTCAATGCGCCATTGGCGGCAAGCCCTTCAACCGTCGTGATGTTCTCGCCTTCATGCATCACGGCGAGTGTCAAACAGGAGTTGATGCGGCGGCTGTCGGCGAGCACCGTGCAGGCGCCGCACTGTCCGCGGTCGCAGCCTTTCTTCGTGCCCATCAGGCCCGCGTATTCCCGCAACGCATCGAGCAAGGTCACGCGCGGCTCGAGCTGCAGCGTGTACGCGCGGCCGTTCACCGTCAGCGTGACCGGGCGCGGCGGCACGGCTTGCTGAACCTGAGCCGGTGGCGCGGTTGGGGTTTGAGTCTGCGCGCGCAGATGCGGCGCCGCGCCGACCGTGGCGGCAGCAGCGGCCGATTGAAGAAAGCGGCGGCGTGAAGGTTTGGGTGGGGTGGCGGCTGAGACGTCGCCCGGATCCTGACTTTCGTTATGCTTGGACATGACGTTCTATTGACTCCATTGAAAGGTCAATGCAGGCTAGCGATGCGTCGGTATCCGAAGCGTCGCGATCCCTTGGACAGCGGGCAGCAAATTCGGTGCCGTTGCATTCACAACGGTATTAGCAAATATCGGAGACAAAAAACGTGAAGTCCATTTTCAGAGTCCAGCCTGCGCAACGACCGGTGCCGATGGTGCAAACCCTGGCGATCGTGATGGCCGTGGCGGTCGTGCTGACCGCCTGCCACGGCGGCGGTGACAGTGATTCGCCGCCGCCGCAAGCCAACACGCTGCCGGGTTTCATTACCGCTTCCTCGGTGAGAACCCAGGCCTACGACGGCAACACCGACGACCTGCTCACCGCGGGCCTCGGCAAAACCGGCCTCGGGTCGGCCACGGCGCCGGCCATTGCCAACGCTGCGCAACCTACCGCCGCCGAACTCCGGCGCCTCGCCATCTGGTCGAATTATCGGGCGCTCGTCGACATGACGGCGACCGGCGGCTATGGACGCTTCTGGGGGCCAAACGTCGACCTCAACGGCAACGACACGCTCGGCGAAGGCAAGATCGCCGGCAAGGAATACCTCGCTTACGCTGACGACGGCAGCGGCACACAGAACGTCACCATGCTGGTGCAGATACCGGCAAGCTTCAATGCGGATCAGCCGTGCATTGTCACGGCAACGTCATCTGGTTCGCGTGGCGTGTACGGCGCGATTTCCGCAGCCGGCGAGTGGGGCCTCAAGCGCGGTTGCGCGGTGGCGTACACCGATAAAGGCAGCGGCAATGGCGCGCATGAGCTGTCTTCCAACCTGGTCACGCTGATCGACGGCACGTTGCAGGATGCCACCGCTGCAGGCAAGAACAGTTTCTTCACGGCCAACCTGGGCAACACCGATCTCGCGACTTACAACAGCAAGTTTCCGAATCGCTATGCGTTCAAGCACGCGCACTCGCAGCAGAATCCGGAGCAGGATTGGGGCAAGGATACGTTGGAGGCGATCCAGTTCGCGTACTGGGCCCTCAACGATTCTTTCGGCACGCTGAACGGTTCGACCCGCACGGTGCGTTATGCAAGCGGCAGCATCACGACTATAGCGGCCTCGGTGAGCAACGGCGGCGGCGCATCGCTCGCGGCGGCGGAACAGGATACGTCCGGTTGGATCACCGCGGTCGTCGTGGGCGAACCGCAGATCAATTTGCGCTTGCCCGCCCAGGTGTCGGTGGCTCAGGGCGGCGTGCCGGTCGGAGCATTCGGCAAACCGCTCGCCGACTACATGACGCTTGCCAACATGCTGCAACCGTGTGCGGCGCTCGCGCCCGCCGCGGCCGGCGCGCCGTATCTGTCGGCATTGCCGGTCGCCACGACGACGGCGATTCGCACCGCGAGATGCGCGTCGCTGGCAACCGCTGGCGTAATCGCGGGTGGGAACTTGACGACCCAGGCGACCAACGCGCTCGCGCTTCTGCATCAGAACGGCTATCAGACCGACTCCGATCTGCTGCAAGCGCCGATGTGGGACTCGCAAGCGGTGCCGGCCGTCGCCGTGACCTATGCGGATGCGTACGCGAAAGCGAGCGTCACCGCCAACCTCTGCGACTTCAGCTTCGGCACGACGAGTTCGACGGGAACCGCCGGTGTGACGCCGGCCGTGTCGCCGATGCCCACGGTGTTCGGCAATGGCAACGGAGTGCCGCCGACCAACGGCATCAACCTCGTCTTCAACTCGGTCGGGGGCGCGGCGGACCACCGGCTGGCGACCGCCGACGCCAGTTACCAGGGTGCCTCCTGCCTGCGTACGCTGTGGACGAACGGTACGCTGACCAACAGCGTCGAGGCCATTCGCGTGAATGCGAATCTGCATGGCAAACCCACCATCATCGTGCAGGGCCGCGCGGATACACTGGTGCCGATCAATCACGCGTCGCGGCCGTATCTCGGCCTGAATCAACTGAGCGAAGGCGGCGCGAGCAAGCTATCGTTCTATGAAGTGACGAATGCCCAGCATTTCGACGCGTTCCTCGGCGTGGCGGGTTTCGATTCGCGCTTCCTGCCGCTGCATTACTACAACCTTCAGGCGCTCAATCTGATGTGGAGTCATTTGAAGAGCGGTACGCCGCTGCCGCCGTCGCAGGTGATTCACACGATACCGCGTGGCGGCGCGCCCGGCGCCGCGCCCGCGCTGACCACGGCCAATCTGCCTGCGATCGCGGCGAATCCGGGCGTCAATGCGATCACTGTGAGCAACGGCGCGGTGAACGTGCCGAACTGAGTCGCGCACAACGGAAGCACCGGCTCGCGGCTGCGCTTCACGCACGCGAGCCGGCGTGCGTGAAGCGCCGTCGGTGAGCATGGCTGATCGGGAATAAACGATGCTATAGCAGACGAAGTGAAGCGCGTTCAAAGGAGAGCGAATGCAGTTCGACTACAGGCATTTCCATATCGATTGCCGCGCCCGCCACGCAGACGACGGCCTCTACTATGCGAGAGCGAAGATCACTCGCGTACCGCAGAAAAAAGAGCACGTGCAGGCGCACGATTCCGGCGACATCGACGCCTTTCCCAGCCAGGCCGATGCCATTTCATGCGCCAGGTCCTGGGCGATCGAGTGGTGCGACGCGGCCGCGCAATAGGGCGCATTGCAGGGAGTGCAGGGAGGACATGCCGTGGCCAGGCTTCGAATCGCGACTTTCAACATCAACGGTATCCGCTCGCGCCTGCCGGCGCTGCTGCAATGGCTCGAACGCGAGGCGCCCGACATCGTCTGTTTGCAGGAACTCAAGGCGGTGGACAGCGCGTTTCCTGTCGAGCAACTGCGCGACGCCGGCTATAGCGCGATCTGGCAAGGGCAGAGCGCCTGGAACGGCGTGGCGATTCTGTCGAAAGGCGAAGCGCCGCTGGAGAGCCGCCGCGGCCTGCCCGGTTTCGAGGACGACACGCATAGCCGCTACCTCGAAGCGGCAGTCGGCGGCGTGCTGGTGGCGTGCCTCTATCTGCCGAACGGTAATCCGCAACCGGGCCCCAAGTTCGACTACAAGCTGGCGTGGTTCGATCATTTCATCGAGCATGCGGCGAAACTGTACAAGAGCGCCCATCCGGTCGTGCTGGCGGGCGACTTCAACGTGGTGCCCACCGACGAAGACATCTATAACCCGCGTTCCTGGCTGAAGGACGCGCTGCTGCAGCCCGAGAGCCGCGAGCGTTACCAGCGGCTGCTCGCGCAAGGCTGGACCGACGCGCTGCGAACGCATTTCGGCGACGAACGGGTCTATACGTTCTGGGACTATTTCCGCCGGCATTGGGATACCAACTCCGGATTGCGCATCGACCATCTGCTGCTGAGCGCCGACCTCGCGCCGCGCTTGCGCGATGCGGGCGTCGACCGCTGGGTGCGGGGCGAGCCGCACGCGAGCGATCACGCGCCCACGTGGGTCGAACTGGAGATGAGTGCGGGGCGCCGCAAGAAAAGCGGCGCATAGGAGTGTAAAAGCGGCGTATAGCGGGCGCATAAGCGCGAAACGGGCGATCGCTCATCGCGGATCGCCCGGCGATCAACCGCGTCGAAAATCAACGGCGATAGTCGCGTCCAGCGGCACCGTGTGCCCACAGCGCACCGGCCACGAAGCCGGCGAGCGCGACCACCGCGATCGCGGTGAAGGGGCTTTCCGCCGTGGTTTCACGCACGAGGCTCGTGGTGCTCGCGGCTAGTTGCTGGGCTTTGCCGCTGAGTTCTTTCGCCTTGCCGGCCAATTGCGTGCCGGTATCGCCCAATACATCGCCGACCGCGCCCTGAACCTTGCCCGCGACTTCCTTCACTGCGCCTTCCGCTGAGTTAGCTGCCGAATTGGTGTCCATACGTTTTTGCTCCCATTGTCATATTTACGTGTGAGCCATTGCGATCGCAACGCGGCCACACCAGGGTGTCGCGCAGGCCGCGCCGAGAAGCGCGGCTTACGTCCACCAGACAGGGCGCAAGAAGCGCGCCCGACGGAAAAAGCAAAACCGGTGGCGCCGGACTGGAGCGTCAGTGCCGCCGCCGGGAATTGATCCCCACGAATACGGCCATCAGCATAAGGAAGCCGCCGAACAGCAGCGCCGAATTCACCACGGCGTGCGTAAACCCGAGTCGCTCGACATTGATGAACGGATAGGGGTAGAAATCCGACAACGTTCCGCGCCAGAAGGTCACGCCGAGATAGGTCAATGGATACACCAGCCACAACAGACAATGCCGCAGCTTCAGGTGAAAACGCGGCACGAACAGCACCCAGTAAAGCGCGGCGAGCATAGGCAAGACACTGTGGAGCGATTCGTTGAGCAGGAGCCGGAATGCCGTAGGTGTCCAGTAACCTCGCAACAGCAGGTTGTAGGCGATCCCGACAAACGCCATGTACACCACCACGGCGGTGACGACGGTGGGTTGCCGGAAAAATCGCGCGGGCGTCGACCGGTGGCCACGCAACGCCACGCAGGTAAAGCAGATCGCGCAGGCGAGAACCGTCAGATTGGTGAGGTAACTGCTCATGCGGGCGAAGCCGTCGAGCACGGTCAGCCCGCGGGCGAGCGTGCGATCGATCGTGACCTCGGCTTGCGCGACGATGGAGATCCACGCAATGACGGCGATGATCGCCGCCAACGTCACCGACGGAACACTAGGCGTATGCAGCGGAAGCTCGGGCTCCCGTTGCTCGGAAAGGGCAGGGCGCATGCGTTCGATTCTATACACACTGCATGGGCTTTGCAGTGTGCGCTATGGCTCTGCAGTGTGCGCTATCGAGCGCACGCGCTGAATCGATCATGCGGAGGGCCGGAAAAATACTACGGCGTGCTACGCGAACCGGTCACCGGCTGCATGCGCCCGACCACGGCGGGAATGGTCGAACTCGCCGGAGTGGCTTCGTCGATCGCGGTGCGTCCGCCGTCGTGGAAAAACGCCAGTTCCGCGGCTTTGTTCAGCACCAGGATGCTGATGCGACGATTGGTCGGCTCGTCGGCGACATGGCTGTTCAGCGGCAAGACGTCCGCCAGCCCGCGCACCTGCAGCAGCTTTTCGCCATGCATGCCGCCGGCGACCAGCGAGCGGCGCGCGGCGTTGGCGCGTTCGGACGACAGTTCCCAGTTCGAATAGCCTTCCGGGCCCGCGGTGTACGGCACCGCATCCGTATGGCCGGCAATCGAAATGCGGTTGTCGACGTCGTTGAGCGCGGCGCCGATCTGCGTGAGGATCGTCACCGCGTAGGGCTGCAGCTTCGAACTGCCGGAAGGGAACATCGGCCGGTTCTGCGAATCGACGATCTCGATACGCAGCCCTTCGTTCGTGATCGAAATGCGGATCTGATCCTTGAACGCCTTCAATGCGGGGCTTTGCTCGATCAACGTAGTGAGCTTCGCCTTCAGTTGTTCGAGACGCGCCGCATCGGACGGCGCCACGGTCGGCGCGACGGTGGCGGGCGGAGTGGGCTGGGTCTGGCTCTTCTTGCCGTCGCCGGGCCGTGTATCGGAGATGTCGCGGCCGCCGCCTTGCACCACGCTCGGACGCGCGGCGGCGGTGCCTTCGTTGCCGCCGAGCAGGCTCGACAGGGGCGTGTTGAAATAGTCCTCGATACCCTGCTTGTCGTACTTCGACGTGGAGCCGAGCAGCCACATCAGCAGGAAGAACGCCATCATCGCGGTGACGAAGTCGGCGTAGGCGATCTTCCATGCGCCGCCGTGATGGCCGCCGTGGTCATCGCCCCTTCTCGAACGGCGCACGATCACCGGCGCCGGCGCCTGTTCCTCCTGCGAGGCGCGCGATCTTCTTTCGCTCATCATGCCGCTCCGCGTCAGGCCGACTTCGGCATCTTGGTGGCGCGCACGGCGTCGTCGAGTTCCTGGAAGCTCGGACGGTCGGCGGTGAACAGCACCTTGCGGCCGAACTCCACGGCGATCGGCGGCGCGTAGCCGGACAGCGACGCGAGCAGCACGGCCTTTACGCACTGGTACGGCTTGGCCTCAGCGCGGCCCTTCGCGTTGAGCAGATCGGCCACGGGGCCGATAAAGCCATACGCGAGCAGAATGCCGAGGAACGTGCCGACCAGCGCGCCGGCAATCATCTCGCCGAGCACGGCGGGCGGCGCGCCGACCGAACCCATGGTATGAACGACGCCCATGACCGCCGCGACGATCCCGAAGGCGGGCAAGCCGTCGGCCATTTTCTGAATGGCGTTGGCCGCGACCGACGCTTCCGCGTGATGTGTGGCCAGCTCCTCGTCCATCAAGTCCTGCACTTCGAGCACGTTCACATTGCCGCCCGACATCATGCGCAGATAGTCGACGATGAAATCGAGCAGATGATGGTCCTCCAACACGTGTGAATACTTCTGGAAGATCACGCTTTCTTCCGGCGCGGTGACGTCCGTTTCGAGCGACATCATGCCTTCCTTGCGCGCCTTCTGAAGCAGTTCATAAAGCAGCGCGATCAGCTCTAGATATTTTTCCTTGGTGTAGCCGCCGCCTTTAAAACATGAGGGAATCGCCTTGATGGTTTTCTTCAGCGTGGAAGTCGGATTGCTCACGACAAATGCGCCGATTGCCGCACCGAAAATACAGAGTAATTCGAACGGCTGAACAAGCGCCGGCAGGTGCCCACCCACGCCGACAAAACTCCCGATCACAGAACCGATCACTACAACCCAGCCGATTGCGACAAACATACTCTCTCCGATTATCTTGCGCGACGCACGGCCGATCAGAGCAGGTCCTATTTCAAGGCCTTTTCTTGTGCGTCATAAAATTTTTGCATGTATGGGTAAACGGCTGGATTCGTTGTTGCTGAAGTGCTCGGCTGGGTGAAACACTAAAAATTTCACCAATCGGTTAGTTTATTGAATGGGTGCCGGTAAATTTGTCCGCTCATTGCGATCGTTGCAATTGCAACTTGTATTCGCCCAGTCCGGTAAAACCCCCGTGTCAATCTGCCGCTGATGCAAAACGGATACGTAACCTTTTTACCGATCGGTCTGCTAGCATGACGAACAGTTTGTATCGACGGCCATTCCCCGGGGACACCTCGCCACAGTGCCCCCGTCGACCACGAATACCGGCAGCGCTAGCGACTCACCCGGAGAACAATGCCGCATGCGGAATCTGACATCTGCTGCTCGATATTGGCTGGTTCGCAAGGCGGCCGCCTGCATGACGGGTCTCGGCCTGCTGTTCATTTCCACTCTCAGTCACGCTCAGGAGTTTTCGCTATTCGGCGGCGGCTCGCGCGCGAGCAGTATCAACACCTATACGTGGGCCTTCAACTATCAGGAAGGCCTGGGGCAATATTTCGCCGCGAGCTTCACGTGGCTCAACGAAGGGCACATTCCCGATCATCATCGCGACGGGCAGATGATCCAGTTGTGGGCGCGCCTTCCCGTGGGCAGCCCTCAGTTCGTCGTGCAAGCGGGCGTCGGCCCATACCGCTACTTCGATACGACCACCGCCGAGCAGGGCGGCAGTTATTCCAACACCCACGGCTGGGGCGTGGTGTACAGCGTGCGCGCCGCGTATTACGCGTCGAACCGGTGGATCACGCAGTTCCAGTTGAATCGCGTGCACGTTCAGCGTGGACCGGATTCGACCGGCGTGATGTTCGGCGTCGGCTATCAGCTCGACGCGCCTGGTTCGCCCGGTCCGCGCGACTGGGCGATCGGCAGCACGCACAAGGTCACCAATAACGAAGTGGCGGTGTATCTCGGCAAAACCATCGTCAATTCGCCCAGCTCACCGAACGCAGTGGGCGGCGCGATCGAGTACCGGCGCGGCCTTGCGAAATATCTCGACGTGACGGTCGGCTATCTTCACGAAGGCAGTACCAAGGTGGCGCGCCGCGACGGGCTAACGAGCCAGTTGTGGGCCACACGCGCGTTCCTCAACGACAAGGTTTCGTTGGCGGTCGGCTTCGGCGCCTACTATGCGATCGACGAGAACGAACATAGCGAGACGCCCGGTCCGGGCGCCGGGACGTTCTCCGGCCTCATCACGATTGCGGGCTCGTATCGCATCACCGAGCACTGGGATGCGCGGCTCGCATGGAACCGCGTCATGACCCGTTATGATCGTGATTCGGATGTGATATTCGGTGGCGTGGGCTACCGTTGGTGAAGGCTTACTCGACCCACGCAGGATGTTGTCGTGCCAGCAGAAGCAGTCTCTCGAGCCGCTAATCAAGACCCGGAAAAACGGAGAAGAGCATGAAAGCCAGCACCATCGCCGAACGGGAGGCCCGGGGCCGCGCCGCCCGCGAGCATTCGAAACGGTCGAGCCATAAGGCGGTAGGCGAGTTGCATCGCAACCCGATCGAGTTGCTCAAGCAAAGCAGCGAGGGCCGGGTGCAGAACCTCGTGCCGCTGCGCTATGGGCGCATGGCCGCCTCGCCTTTCACGTTTTTTCGCGGCACCGCGATCCTGCAGGCGCACGATCTCAGCCAGGTGCGCGACTCCGGCCTGACCATGCCGATCTGCGGCGACGGGCACTTGATGAATTTCGGCGGCTTCGCTACGCCCGAGCGGCAACTCGTCTTCGATCTGAACGACTTCGACGAGGTGTCGATCGGGCCATTCGAGTGGGACCTGAAACGTCTGACCGCAAGCTTCGTCGTCGCCGCGCGTCACATGCGCCTGAGCCGGGGCGCCGCTGAAAACCTGGTGATGACGGCGGTCACCGAATACCGCGACCGCATGGCGCAGTACGCGCAATGCGGCGCGCTCGAACTCTGGTACGACCGGATCACCTTCGACCGTATGGCGGAAACGGCGTTGACACCGGAACGCCGCCGCACCGTAAGGCGCGGCATGGAAAAAGCTGCGAGCCGGACGCACGAAAGCCTGCTCGAGAAAATGGCCGAGCACGACGGCGACCACTGGACGATCCGCGATGCGCCACCGGCGCTGTTTCATATGCTGGGCGCCAACACCCTGTTCACCGCGGAAGAGACCGAAGCGTTCCGAGGCGCGAACTGGCGCAAGTTGCTCGAACGCATGTGGGGCGAGTATCTGAAGACGATGTCGCATGACCGGCGCGAACTGCTCAGTCATTTCACCGTGCAGGATCTGGTGTTCAAGGTGGTGGGCGTGGGCAGCGTCGGCACGCGCTGCATGGTGCTGCTGTTGGTCGATCACATGGGCAAGCCGCTGTTCCTGCAGCTGAAGGAGGCGCGGCCTTCGGTGATCGCGCAGTTCTACAAATCGCCGGTCATCAAGCACGAAGGTGAACGCGTCGTGCAAGGACAGCGCATGCTGCAGGCCGCGAGCGACGTCTTTCTCGGCTGGGCGACGGGGCCGCTCGGGCGGCAATTCTATTTCCGCCAGCTGCGCGACATGAAGCTCTCGGCGAACATCGAGTTGTTCGACATCGACCTGCTGGAAGGCTATGCGCGGCTCTGCGGCTGGATCATGGCGCGCGCGCATGCCAAGGCGAGCGGGCAGGCGATCGAAGTCAGCGCGTATATCGGCCGTGGCGACCAGTTCGCGGAAGCGCTCACCGGCTATGCCGCGACCTACGCGGATCAGGTGGAGCGCGATTACGACGTGTTCCTGAAGGCGTGCCGCAGCGGACAACTCGAGGCGCGCACGGACGAAGACATGGCGGCGGATTTCCGCGTGTAGCGGCGGTGTTGGCGCGGCTCTCCGCGTTGGACTGCATGCGAGCCGTGTAACGCGCATGGACTGAGCGGCCTACGCGCGTACGCGTGTGCGCGCCTCAGTCTCTGCTGTCTACGCGCGCCTCGCGCAACGTCACGAAATGCAAGCGCCGTTGCCGAGCGGCGTCGATCACACGCGGCAGCACCGCGAGGATCAACGGCGTGCCCTCGATCGTGAGCGCGGCGTTGCCGTCGTGGAGTAGCAGAATGTCGCGCGGCGCGAGGCCGTCGAGCAGCCGCCGCGTCACCACCCCGGGATCGCGCTCGCGCGTGTCGTAGCCGCGCCGTGTCCACGCTGCGAGCCGCAGATCGAGCTTGCGCAAGACCGGTTCGAGAAAGATGTTTCGCAGCCCCGCCGGCGCGCGGAAGAACATCGGCCGTTCGCCGCTTAGGGCTTCGAGCGTGCGTTGCGCGGCGTCGATCTCGCGCGTGAGGGCGCCCGGCAACGTCACGGAAAACGTGTGGACGTGAACCTGCGAATGGTTTTCGAGCGCATGGCCGCGCGCGACGATCTCGCGTGCGAGTTCCGGATAACGCTGCGCCTTCGCGCCGATGCAGAAGAACGTGGCGCGCACGCCGAAGGCGTCGAGCAGATCGAGCACTTGCGGCGTGACGAGGGGATCGGGACCGTCGTCGATGGTCAGCGCGATCGCGTCGGCGTTGCGCGCGGACGCGGGCAGGCGGGTCCAGTTCGGACCGAGCAGCGAGGTGCGCGGCAACAGACCGGCCACCGTGAAAATGGCGTGATTCACAAAGATCGCGGCGAGCCACCAGGGCCACGCGGCGGGCGCGACCAGCCATCCTGCCAGCACGAATACGTGCCATGCGGCGGTGGTGGTGAGCATCGCGGGATAGCCGGTTTGCGGCCAGCGGCGTGGCGGCACGTGGTGGACGCCATGCGGCGGCGTGGGGAGTTCTTTCATAAAGCGTGCTTCCTGTCTTCCTTCCTCCTTCCTGGGAAGGCCTTGAATCGCGCGCGCGGCGCGCAACAGCAAACGATACCATTGATGCGCGCCGCGACGCGCCCGCGGACAGGAACGGCAAATAATGAAAGCGCGCTGAAAGACGTTATGCTTCGCGACGGCCGGGCCTTCAGGGCGGCCGCTCGTCCAACTCACTGTGCCTAATTCGCCGGTTCGTGCCGGTCATGCGTCCATGCGTTTGCGTCACATCGAAATTTTTCACGCCATCATGCGCACGGGGTCGCTGTCGAAAGCGGCGGAACTACTGTGCGTGTCGCAGCCCGCCGTGAGCAAGGCGCTCGCGCACGCCGAGCGTAGCCTCGGTTTCGCTTTGTTCAACCGCGTGCATGGCCGCTTGCAGCCGACGCGTGAAGCGGAGCTGCTGTTCTCCGAATCGCAGAAGCTGCACGCGAATCTCGACGGCATTCGCCATCTGGCGCGCAATCTCGCGCTGCAACCGGAGGGGCACCTACGCATCGGCTGTCTGCCGAGTCTCGGGCTGAGTCTGATTCCGCCGGCGGTGCAGGCGTTTCGCCGCGACTTTCCGCGCGTGTCGCTGAAGATTCAGACACGGCATACGGAGGAGTTGCTCAACGCGTTGCTCACGCGCGATCTCGATCTCGCGATCGCGTTGAATCCACCGGCGCGGCCCGGCATCACCGCGGTCGAGCTGGGCCGCACGGCGATCGTCTGTGTCTGTCCGCCCGACGATCCCGACGCGCGGCAGCCGATCGATCTCGCGGCCTTCCTCGCGCGCGACTGGATCAGCATCGGCAATACCGATCCGCTTGGCGAACTGATCGGCAATGCGCTCGAAGCGCAGGGCCTCGATGAAAGCGTCGCCGCCGTCGAAGCGCAGACCTGGTATGTGGCGCGCGCTCTCGCCGCACGCGGCATCGGCTATGCGCTGCTCGACGAACTGACGGCGCGCAGCGGCGCGGAGCCGGTCGCGATCCGGCCGGTGACGCCCGCGCTGTCGGCGGGCGTGTTCGCGCTGTGGCGCGACGGCGGCATGGACTCGCAGGCCGGCAACGCGTTTCTCGACGTGTTGCGCGCGCCCTTCGCCTGAGCCGTCCCTCGGGTTCGAGCTCTTAACCCTGGGTTATGGAGCCGTGCATCTGCTCATTTGCTGCGCGCATTTCGTCGCGCCACACTCATGTGGATGAATCTTCGAAGGCGTGATGTTTATGCGGGTATGTGTACTTGGTGCGGGCGTGGCGGGTTTGACGAGCGCCTATCAACTGGCGCGAGACGGCCACGAGGTAACGATTCTCGAAGGCCGCGACGGTGCGGCGCTCGAAGCGAGCTTCGCGAACGGCGGCCAGTTGAGCTATAGCTATGTCGCGCCGCTCGCCGATCCATCGGTTCTGCCGCATCTGCCCGCATGGCTGCTGCGAAGCGATTCCGCGTTGCGTTTCGTGCCGCGTCTCGATCCGCAGCAGTGGCGCTGGTGCCTGTCGTTTCTGCTCGCCTGCCGCGGCGAACGCGCGCGTCAAACCGCCATTGAGATGCTGCAACTGGGCGCGTTGAGCCGCGCTACGCTGCACGATCTCGTGCAACGCGAAGCGATCGACTTCAACTACGTGCGCAACGGCAAACTCGTCGTGTACCGTGACGCGAATGCGTTCGATGCGGCACGTCGCAAGATGGCCTATTTGCAAACGGCAGGCTCCGATCAGCGTGCGCTCGACGCCGCCGCCTGCGTGGCGCTCGAACCCGCGCTCGAACGCGCGCAGCCGTTGCTGGCGGGCGGGATTCATACGCCGTCGGAAGAGGCGGGCGATTGCCACCGCTTCAGCGTCGCGCTCGCCGACGTGCTGAAAACGCGCTACGGCGTGACGATTCACTACGAGACGCCGGTTCACTCGTTCGTCACCGAGCGCGGCTCGGCGGTGGCCGTGCGCACGCCGCAAGGCGAATGGCGCGCGGATGCCTTCGTGGTCGCGTTGGGCAACGGCAGCGCGCCGTTGTTGCGCGAGCTCGGCATGCGGCTGCCGATGTATCCGCTCACCGGCTATAGCCTCACCATTCCGGGCGCGCCCGGCCAGGCGCCGCGCGTGAGCGTGACCGATCTGCATCGCAAGCTGGTGTACGCGCCGCTTGGCGAGCGTTTGCGGATTGCGGGCATGGTCGAAATCGCCGGCATGCATGTCGCGCAACGCGAGCGGCGTCTGGCCTTGCTCAAGCGCCAGGCGCAGGAGATTTTCCCGGATGCCGGCGACTACGCGAAGGCGCAGACATGGTGCGGCCATCGGCCGGCCACGCCGGACAGCAAGCCACTCATCGGCGCCACGCCTTATCGCAATCTGTGGCTCAACACAGGACACGGCGCGCTCGGCTTCACGCTGGCGTGCGGCAGTGCGCGTGTGATCGCCGATGCGATCGCGGGCCGCACGCCGCCGCTCGACCTCGGCGCCTATGCATGGCAGCGCTAGCGCACAGTGCGTTGCATTACGCCGTCTTTACAGAACCACCACAACACGCCGCTTCGGCGCCACGAAAGGAGACCTCATGAAACTCGCTGTAGCCCTCACCACGATCGCCATCGCCACGACGCTTGCCGGCACCGCGCGGGCCGAAGAGACTAGCGCCACGCTGAAAAAAATCCGCGACACCGGCGTGATTTCGCTCGGCGTGCGCGAATCGTCGGTGCCGTTCTCTTACTACGATGAACAGCAGCAGGTGATCGGCTACTCGCAAGCCTTCGCGCTGAAGATCGTCGACGAGGTGAAAAAGGAACTGAACCTGCCGAATCTGAAAGTGAAGGAAGTGCCGATCACGTCGCAAAACCGCATTCCGCTGGTGCAGAACGGCACCGTCGATATCGAATGCGGCTCGACTACGCATACCAAAGACCGCGACAACCAGGTGGCGTTTTCGAACAGCTTCTTCCAGTACGGCGTGCGCATGATCGTGAAGAAAAGCTCGGGCGTGAAGGACTTTCCCGATCTCGCCGGCAAGACCGTGGTGACCACGGCGGGCACTTCCGAGGAACGCCTCTTGCGGCAGATGAACAACGACAAGGGCATGAACATGCGCCTGATCAGCGCGAAAGACCACGCGGAATCGTTCCTCAATGTGAAGACCGGCCGCGCCGTGGCATTTGTGATGGACGATCCGCTGTTGTATGGTGCTAAAGCCAAAGAGGCGGACGCGGACGACTACCTGATCACCGGCACCTCGCCGATGTCCGAAGTGTATGGTTGCATGTTCCGCAAGGAAGACCCGAGGTTCAAGAAACTCGCCGACGGCGTGATCGCCCGGCTGCAAACCTCGGGCGAGGCCGCGACCATGTACCAGAAGTGGTTCACGCAGCCGATTCCGCCGAAGGGCATCAACCTGAACTATCCGCTGTCGGCGGATATGAAGTCGCTGTTCGCGAACCCGAACGACCGCGCGCTGGATTGAGCGCTCGCTGGGCGTTTCCCGTGGCGCTTTCCACGCCGTCCGGTCCGGCAAGTTCGTGTGCAGCGGTCCGCATCATGCATCAACTGCACAAACGAGGAGACGTGCCGTGACGGAAACGGGAGTCAAGAAGGTCGCGCTGGTGACGGGCGCGGGCAGCGGGATCGGTCGCGCGTGCGCGCTCAAGCTGCTGGAACACGGTTATAGCGTCGTACTGGCCGGCCGTCGTCAGGCGCCGCTCGATGCCGTCGTTCAGGAGGCGCAGCCACTCGGCGGCGACGCGCTCGCCGTGGCGTGCGACGTCACCAACGCCGATAGCGTCGCCGCGTTGTTCGAGACGATCCGCGCGCGCCGCGGCCGGCTCGACGTGCTGTTCAACAACGCAGGCCGCAACGGTTCGCCAGTCGATATCGACGAACTCGATATCGACGAATGGCGCTCGGTGGTCGACACCAATCTCACCGGCGTGTTCCTTTGTACGCGCGCGGCCTTCGGTCTGATGAAAACGCAGAGCCCGCGAGGCGGGCGCATCATCAACAACGGTTCCATCTCGGCGCATGCGCCGCGGCCCAATAGCATTGCCTATACCGCGACCAAGCACGCCATCACCGGCCTCACGAAAGCCGTGTCGCTCGACGGCCGCAAATACGACATCGTGTGCGGGCAGATCGACATCGGCAATGCGGCGACGGAAATGGCCGAACGCATGGCGCGCGGCGTGCCGCAGGCCAACGGCGAAATCGCGGTCGAGCCGCTGATGGACGTTCAACACGTGGCGGACGCCGTGCTGCACATGGCGGAGCTGCCGCTCTCGGCGAACGTGCAGTTCATGACGATCATGGCGAGCAAGATGCCGTTCGTCGGGCGGGGGTGACGGCTGCGCGCGCGCCCGACGCAAAGAGCAAGCGGCGCGAGATCAACTTATACTGATCGCTTCCCGCCTCGATGGAAAGCGATTCGCCGTGCCCCGAGCCACACCCAAGGACGACCCGCAACCGGTGCCGCCCGTGCAGCCCGATCTCGACGACTGTTGTCATAGCGGCTGCAATCCGTGTGTTTTCGATCTCTACGACGACGCGCTCGAACGTTATCGAACTGCGCTCGCCGAGTGGCAGGCGCGGCAAGCGCAGCAGACGCCACATACGGCAACGCGGCAGAGCAAGCCGCGTTCGCACCGTTGAACGGCGCTCGAGATTTAGCCTTGAGACCGCCGCAGCCCTTCACCATGCCCCGTCATGACCGACCTTCAGTCCGCGCCTCACGAACCCCTGAATGATTCGCACACGCTGGACGACCTGCATCGCTTCGTGCAGCGTTATCCGCGGCTGTTCGTGCTGACCGGCGCGGGCATCAGCACCGACTCCGGCATTCCCGGCTATCGCGACGACAAAGGCGAGTGGAAACGCTCGCCGCCCATCACGGTGCAGGAGTTTCTCGGCACGCTCGCCATGCGCCAGCGCTACTGGGCGCGCAGCATGGTCGGCTGGCCGGTGGTCGCGCACGCGCAGCCCAACGCCGCGCATACCGCGCTGGCCCGGCTCGAAGCGGCCGGCCACGTGCCGACGCTGGTGACGCAGAACGTCGACGGCCTGCATCAGCGGGCGGGCAGCCGCGAGGTGATCGAACTGCATGGTGGCATCGATGGGGTGACGTGTCTGGACTGCGGCATGCAACACTCGCGCGCGTCGATCCAGCAGACCCTTGAAGCCGACAATCCCGCGCTGCTGAACGTGACCGCCGAAACCGCCGCCGATGGCGACGCGCATCTCGAATGGCACGATCTCGGCGGCTTCCGCATTCCGGCGTGCTCGAACTGCGGCGGCTTGCTGAAGCCGGCGGTGGTGTTCTTCGGCGAAAGCGTGCCGAAGGAGCGCGTGGAGGCGGCCTCGCAGGCGCTCGACGCGGCGGACGCCGTGCTGGTGGTCGGCTCGTCGCTGATGGTCTACTCCGGCTATCGCTTTTGCGTGTGGGCGCAGAAGCAGGGCAAGCCGGTCGTCGCGATCAATCTGGGGCGCACGCGCGCCGACCCGCTGTTGTCGCTGAAAATCGCCGCCCCGTGCGCCGCCGCGCTGACCGCGCTGGCCGGCCGGCTGGCGCTGGATTAAACCGGTCACACCGATAAAAAAAGGAATGCCGATGTTGACGACGATCGCACAGCTCGAAGCCCTCTACGGTCAGCCGCACGAGCGTGCCGTGCGCAAAGAGATTTCATCCATCAACGAGGACTATCGCGCATTCATCGAAGTCGCGCCGTTCGGCGTGCTCGCGACCGCCGGACCGGAAGGCCTCGACTGTTCGCCGCGCGGCGACGCGCCGGGCTTCGTGCGCATCGTCGACGAACGCACGCTCGCGCTGCCGGACCGGATCGGCAACAACCGCCTCGACAGTCTGCGCAATATCATCGTCGAGCCGCGGCTCGCGCTGCTCTTCATCATTCCCGGCGTCGGCGAAAGTTTGCGCGTGAACGGCCGCGGCCGTATTACCAACGATCCGCACTGGCTGGACAGTTTCGCCGTCGAAGGTAAACTGCCGCGCACCGTGCTGCTGATCGACGTGGACAGCGTCTATTTTCACTGCTCGAAAGCGTTGGTGCGCTCGAAACTGTGGGACCCGGCGCGGCACGTCGAACGTTCGCGGCTGCCGAGCGCGGGCGAGATTCATCGGCGCATCAACGGCGTGCAGTTCGACGCGGCCACCTACGATCGCGAACTCGACGAACGCGTGCGCACGACCCTGTACTGAAACTGAAACCGAAGCTCAACCGAACCTGAACATGACAGATTCCCAATCGGCGTTGCGGCAACATTCGCCATCCGCTGAACGCAACCGCGAACCGATCCTCGCGGTGTTGCGTGCGGCGCTGCCGGTCACCGGCCGCGTGCTCGAAATCGCGAGCGGCACCGGCCAGCACGCGATCTGGTTTGCCCGCGCCATGCCCGGACTCGACTGGCAACCGAGCGACGCCGATGCCAGCGCGCGTGATTCGATCGCCGAGTGGACCGCGCACGAGGGGCTCGCGAACGTGCGCGCGCCGCTCGCGCTCGACGTGCATCAGCCGGACTGGCGCGTGGACACGCTCGACGCCGTGGTGTGCATCAACATGATTCACATCTCGCCCTGGAGCGCGGCGCAGGCGCTGTTCGCGGGCGCGAGCCGCCGTCTCGTCGATGGCGGTGTACTGTATCTGTACGGTCCTTACAAACGCGGCGGAGCGCATACTTCTCCGAGCAACGATGCATTTGATCAACAGTTGCGCGGCCGCGATCCGGAATGGGGCGTGCGCGACATGGAAGCCGTGGTGGCGTTGGGCGCTTCAGTCGGACTCGTGTGCGACGAGCCGATCGCGATGCCGGCCAACAATTTCAGTCTGGTGTTCAGGAAAAGCGTGGACGCGGCGCGGGTCTGACGAACGTCAATGCAGGTTAAGCGCGGGTTGGACGCGGATTCAACGCACTGAAAAGCGCCGCCCGGTGTCCGCCAACGAGCGGCAAGCTGGCATTTCTTTTATTCTTTCACCCTCGACGTCGCACTGACGTTCTTTCCGGCGCGGCGTCACGACATTTTTTGGACTCTGGAGAATTCACATGGGCAAACAGGCAATCGGCGTGGTGGGGCTAGCGGTCATGGGCCGGAATCTGGCGCTCAACATCGAGAGCCGCGGCCACGCGGTATCGGTGTACAACCGTAGCCGCGAGAAAACCGACGAACTCATCGCCGAATATCCGGACAAGAAGCTGGTGCCGGCTTTCACGTTGGAAGAATTCGTGGAGTCGCTGGAAAAGCCGCGCCGCATTCTGCTGATGGTCAAGGCAGGCGAAGGCACCGACGCCACGATCAACCAGTTGAAACCGCTGCTGGACAAGGGCGACATTCTGATCGACGGCGGCAACACGCATTTCACCGACACCATCCGCCGCAACCAGGATCTCGCGAAGTCAGGTCTGCACTTCATCGGCACGGGCGTGTCGGGCGGCGAAGAAGGCGCGCTGAAAGGTCCGTCGATCATGCCGGGCGGCCAGCGCGACGCGTACGACCTCGTGGCCCCGATCCTCACCGAAATCGCCGCGAAGGCGCCGGACGGCGAGCCGTGCGTCGCTTACATGGGGCCGGACGGCGCGGGCCACTTCGTGAAGATGGTGCACAACGGCATCGAATACGGCGACATGCAACTGATCGCGGAAAGCTACGCGGTGCTCAAGCAGGTGGTCGGGCTGTCGAACGAAGAACTCGGCAAGGTCTATACCGAGTGGAATCAGGGCGAACTCGACAGCTACCTGATCGAAATCACCTCGAAGATTTTCAGCAAGAAAGATGACGAGACCGGCAAGGATCTGGTCGACGTGATTCTCGATCGCGCCGCGCAGAAAGGCACCGGCAAGTGGACCAGCCAGAACGCACTCGATCTCGGCGCGCCGCTGCCGCTAATCACGGAAGCCGTGTTCGCGCGCGTGCTGTCGTCGCTGAAGACGCAGCGCGTGGCAGCAAGCAAATTGCTGGAGGGGCCGCAGGCCAAGCCGCTCGGCGTCGAACGCGACGCCTTTATCGAATCGGTGCGCCGCGCGCTGTATTTCAGCAAGGTGATTTCGTACGCGCAAGGCTTCGCGCAACTGCGCGCCGCCTCGGAAGAGTACAAGTGGGATCTGGACTACGGCACGATCGCGAAGATTTTCCGCGCCGGCTGTATCATCCGCGCCCGCTTCCTGCAAAAGATCACGGACGCTTATACGAAGGACAAGGCGATTGCCAATCTGCTGCTCGATCCGTATTTCCGAGACATCGCCAGGAATTATCAGGCGGCGTTGCGCGAGGTCGTGGTGGCAGCGGTCAACGCGGGCGTGCCGGTGCCGGCGTTCGCGTCGGCCATCGCGTATTTCGACGCGTATCGTTCGGAACGCCTGCCGGCGAACCTCGTGCAGGCGCAGCGCGATTTCTTCGGCGCGCATACGTTCGAGCGTATCGACAAGCCGGGCAGCTTCCACGCGAACTGGAGCTGAGCGTTTGAATCGCCGTCCGGCGCGCCCTTGCAGCAAGGCGCGCCGGCCTGTGAAAGCGCTTCAAACCCAGTTGATGAATTATTGCTGAAAGCCAGCGGACAGGTAGCGCGGCGGTTCGGTCCGTCTGCTACTGTTGCGAAATTCGAAATAGAGTTTCGTCGTTTTAGGGGTTTCCCCTAGGTGTCGACACTCCTAAACTTCTATTTAAGCGCTACGGCACAACAAGCCCACAGCGAATTAAAAAACAAGTTCTGGAGGTTTACATCATGAAGGCTCTTATCTCTGCAGTTGTCGTCGCCGCCGCTCTGGCCGCTCCTGTCGCTTCGTTTGCTCAATCGAATCAGCCGGTGACGCGCGCTCAAGTCCGCGCTGAACTGGTTCAGCTGGAAAAGGCCGGTTACAACCCGGTTGGCGATCACTTCGATTACCCGGCTAACATCCAGGCCGCCCAGGCACGTGTCGATGCGCAAAACGGCACCGCCCAGGCTGTGAACAGCGGCTACGGCGCACCGATCGCCGGCAGCTCGCAAGCTGGCCGTCCGGTGAGCAGCAACGACCGTAACTCGGTTTACTTCGGCAACTAATTTACGCCGAAGCTGATGGAAATGCCGCCTGGCTCATAGGCGGCAAGCAAATAAAAACGCCGTCCGGATTGCCGGGCGGCGTTTGTCGTTTACGGCGCGGCGCGGGCGCCGGCATCCGACACGATGTCGGTGCGCGCTCGTCGACCCGCGATCCTCAACGATTGGGCAAATGCGGAATCGCTTCGTTGCTCGTCAGATTGAGCTGATGAATCTGCCGATGCGCCTTGTTCAGATGCGCCTGCGCGGCCACGCGCTGCGCTTCCAGTTGCGACACCTCTTTGCGCACCTGATGCTGCCGGTTCGACACCGCCTGCTCGTGCGTGCCGCGCCTTTGCAGATCGCTGCGCAGCCGCTCGGCCTGCACCTCGGAGCGCGCGATCATGCGCGCGAGCTGTTCGTTCTGCGCTTCGAGTTGGGCGCGGCGGGTTTCGCCGTCCGCGAGCCGCGTCGCCTGCTCCTCGAAATGATGGAAGGCGGTTTGGGCGGCTTCGAGATCGGTGGCTTTCAGTGCGCGCCACAGCGAGCCGTCCTCATACAGGGCGACGTAGTAGGTCAGTTCCTTCGCATGGAAGAGCAGGCTGACCGAATAGTCGAAGCTGCGGAATACGCGAAACGGCGCCAACGCTTCCTCTTCGGCGAGCCATTCGACTTCGGCGATGTCGGCAATCTGCACGCCGCGCACGCCGACCTGTGCCGGCACCACCGGCACCGGCCGCAAGGTGCTCACCGGACGAACCGGCCTCGGTTCCGCGTCCAGCGCCGCGGAGCCGGCGGACGAGTCGTCGGCCGCTGCCGGTTCGTTGTCGTCGGACGAGGCGGGATCGGAGGCGCTCGCGCGCACGTCATGCACGAGATGCGACGGGCCTGCCAGCACGTGGCGGCGGTTCAGGAGACTTTTCACGGCGGTCCTCCGGTTGAGTCGCCCGAAATCCGCAAACGGCGCCGACAGTGAAGCGTGCCGGTTAGTCTGGCAGGCGAGCGGTGAGCGAAACATGGCGGACCGGCGGCGTTGGTGAACGGACGCCGGGGGTGCGCGGCAATACGGATGCAACCCGGATGCAATCCGCGTGCGTGGCTCTAATGCAGCGTGCGATGCCGGCGGCCTATTTCATCGAATAATGCGCGGCTCGGTTCGAGGGCGAGCAGCCAGGATTCGTCGTAGCCGCTCAGATTGTCGAGCGCCTCGCGCAGCCGCTCGATCGCCAAAGCAGGAATCTCGACGCTCGCCTCCACGCCGCTCGACAATCCCGCAATGCTGGCCAGTTGGACGAGGGCGTCGGCGGCTTCGGCCACGTCGGCGGCGAAGACCAGGTGCGTGTTCAGCAACTCGACCAGACCAGGCGACGCCGCGACATCGTCGACGTGGAGTTGCACGGCCAGAAAAGTGGCTTTGTTCATTCTCAACTCCCTCGCAGAATCAGTCGTTTTGCTTACGGCGCGTCGCGGCAGCATGACTGAGTATAGGCGAGGGCTCAAAGGATTCAATGCTCACACAAATCGGCCGCGCGGCCTGCTGACGACGGGCGAGCGGGCTAGCGCACCTATAATGGGGCCAGCCCGGAGGTGGTTCGCCCAAGGCCTGGCGGCCCGCTATGCACAATGGATCGCATGACTGGCCGGTGTCGTTTTTCTCAACTGCCTCGTGACCATGAAGATCATTCGCAGCAAGAATTTCACCGCGACGCGCGCTTGGGGCGCGCTCGATATCGCCAACATGGGCGGCATCACGACGCGCCTGCATTGGACCGATCAGCCTTATAAATGGCACGTCAACGACGGCGAGGAAGTGTTCGCCGTGCTCGATGGCCGCGTCGAGATGCGCTATCGCGAAGGTGGCGTCGAACAGTCGGCCATTCTGGAGACGGGCGACGTGTTCTACGCAACGGTCGGCACCGAACATGTGGCGCATCCGATCGGCGCGGCGCGCATTCTGGTGGTCGAGGCGGAAGGCAGCGTCTGAATGTTGGCGGACGGCCGATGCCATGCCGGCGCGGTTGTCGCCGCGCACGGCGGCATAATGGATAACCGTCGCCGCGCCCTCGAGACGAGCGGCACGGCAAATGCTTGGGCATCGATTGAATCCGATTGATTGAACAAAGTGTCGAGGAAAATCACATGACAAGACCATGGCAATTGACGGGGACCCGGTTGCTGGCAGCGGCCGCACTCAGCGTGATGTTCAGCGGCTGTACGACGATGCCGTGGGAGAGCACGCCGTTTTACAGCAGCACGCCTTCCGGCCCGACCACGCTCAGTACGGTTCCGGTTCCCGCCGGTTTCTACCGGGTCAATCCGGGCGACACGATCGGCGGGATTGCTTCGGCATATGGCCGCAAACCGCAGGAGGTCGCGGCGTGGAACGGCCTTGCGGCCAATGCCGCCGTTACGCCGGGCCAAGTGCTGCGAGTCTCTCCGCCAATGGCCTCGGGCAGTGTCGTGACGCCGCCGGTTGCCGTCGGGCCGACCGGTCCCGCTACGCCCGGCGCGCCCCCGGCATCCGCCGGACCGCAGCAAGGCGTGTTGCAATGGCCGGTCCGCGGCCCGGTGCTGAGAACCTTCGCGCCGGGTAAATCGAACGGCATCGTGATTGGCGGGCGTGCGGGCGATCCGGTCAAGGCAGCCGCTACCGGCCGCGTCGTCTATGCCGGCTCGGGTATCGAGGCGTACGGCCCGCTCATCATCATCAAGCACGACGACTCGCTGATCACCGCCTACGGGCAGAACAGCACGCTGCTCGTCAAGGAAGGCGACGCGGTCGCGCAGGGGCAAACCATCGGTGAAGTCGGAGTGGATAGCCGCGGTGTCGCGTCGATCCAGTTCGAGGTCCGCCAGAACGGCCAGCCGGTCGATCCGCTCGCGTGGCTGCCCAAGTCGGGCGGCTGAAGCTTCTTTTTAGCGCGATTTCAGCGCCGCGTTAATTGAATATACTGTGTGGCTAAACTGCCGGCGCCGTGTCCGCCCGTCGATACCGACGGCGCGGTGCGTCGACCGGCTGTCATAGGCTGTCATTCACAGGCGCACAGGAACACACAATGATCGATTTACGCAGCGATACCGTAACCCGTCCAACGCCGGCGATGCTCGCGGCCATGACGGCCGCCGAAGTCGGCGACGACGTCTGGGGCGACGACCCCACCGTGTTGCGTTTGCAGGCCACGCTCGCCGAACGCACCGGCAAGGAGGCCGGCCTGTTCTTCCCGAGCGGCACGCAAAGCAACCTGGCGGCCTTGATGGCGCACTGCGCGCGCGGGGACGAATACATCGTCGGCCAGTTGGCGCACACCTATAAGTATGAAGGCGGCGGCGCGGCGGTCCTCGGCAGCATCCAGCCGCAGCCGCTCGAAAATGCCGCGGACGGCTCGATCCCGCTGGAGAAGATCGCCGCCGCGATCAAGCCCATCGACAACCACTTCGCGCGTACGCGGCTGCTGGCGCTGGAAAACACCATCGGCGGCAAGGTGTTGCCGGCGGGGTACGTTGCCGAGGCGGTGCAACTTGCGCGTCAGCACGGCCTGTCCGCACATCTCGACGGCGCGCGTGTCTATAACGCGGCGGTCGCGTCGGGCAAGCCGGTTGCGGCGTTGTGCGAGCCGTTCGATTCGGTCTCGGTCTGTTTTTCGAAGGGATTGGGCGCGCCGGTCGGCTCGGTGCTGGTCGGCAGCCGCGCGCTGATCGACGTGGCGCACCGCTGGCGCAAGGTGCTGGGCGGCGGCATGCGTCAGGCCGGCGTATTGGCGGCGGCGTGTCTCTACGCGCTGGATCACAACGTCGAGCGCCTCGCCGACGACCACGCGCATGCCGCGCATCTGGCAGCAGGTCTGGAAGCCATCGACCAGGTCAAAGTGCAGTCGGTCGCCACTAATATGGTGTTTGCGCAGTTTCCGCAGCAGCACTGCGCGCCGCTCGAAGCATGGCTCAAGGAGCGCGGCATTCTCACGCAGATGCTGTATGCGTCGCGATTCGTGACGCATAAGGACGTGTCGCGTGGGGATATCGATACGTTTATCGCCGCGGTGAAGGGGTATTTCGCGGCGCGGTGATGTTTGGGCGGAGCGCGGTCGAACTTAAGTTTTTAAACGGCCGCGCTCGCAAAAGTCTGGGCGCAAAGTTGGTCGGCAATGCGAGGTGAAGACTGAGGCACGGGAACGCCGCGTATCAATGCCGCTGGCAACAGCCGCAAAGCCGGATCGCAAGACGAGGCGCCGAACAAAAGCAGCAACGAGAATCAGCAAAACAAAGCGGACGCACTGTCACCCCAGCGCGCCCGCTTTTTTCATTTCATCGACGCTTTCGCATGCGCCCCCGACCGATGCGACGGCGCCAGCAAACGCAGGCCGCTCGCGAGGCTCGCCGCGCCCGCGAAGAAAGCGCCGGTGCTCAGCGCCAGCGTCGGCCCATGCCGCCCGGCAATCCCGAAGCTCAACGCGACGAGCGCCGCGCCGGTGGTCTGCCCAAGCAGCCGCGCGGTCGCGACAATGCCGCTTGCGCCGCCGCTGCGCTCGGGCGGCGCGCTCGCCATCAACGCCTTCAGGTTCGGCGACTGGAAGAAACCGAAGCCCGCGCCGCAAATCGCCATGCGGATGCCGATGTCGAGAACGTGCGGATGCACCGGCAGGAGCGCCAGCGACGCCATCCCCGCCGACATCACCGCGAGACCGATCGCGCCGAGCAGTCCCGGCGGATAGCGGTCGGACAGGCTGCCCGCCAGCGGCGCGGCCAGCGCGACCACCACGGGCCACGGCGTCATCAGAAAGCCGGTTTCGACCTGGCTGCGATGCAGCACGTCCTCGAAGTAGAACGGCAGCGAGACGAACGCCAGCCCTTGCGCGGCGAACGAGCAAACCGCCGTCACCGCCGACAGCGCGAACACCGGCCGCTTGAACAGATCGACGGGCAGCATCGGCGCCGGATGGCCCGCTTCGCGGCGAATCAGCAGCAGACCGAACACCACGGCAATCGCCGCCGCGCTCAGCACCAGTTGCGTCGAGGCGCGCTGGGCCGCCTCGCCGAGCGCGAAGATCAACGCGGCGAAGGTGATGACGTTCAGGAGCGCCGCGACCGGATCGAAGTTGTGCTTGCCGCGCTCGGTGTGCGGCAACGCCGGCCACGCGAAGCCCAACGCCAGCAGGCCGAGCGGCACGTTGACCGCAAACAGCCACGGCCACGCGGCCACGGACAGAATCAGCGACGCCACCGTCGGCCCGACTGCGAACGACACGCCGACGATCAGCGCGTTGGTGCCCAGACCGCGTCCGAGCCGGTGCGGCGGAAACAGATAGCGGATCAGCGCGGTGTTCACGCTCATGATCGCGCTCGCGCCGAGGCCTTGCAGGACGCGCGCGGCGGCCAGCAGCGGCAGCGTCGTCGCTAGCGAGCACGCCAGCGAAGCCAGTGTGAAAAGCGCAATGCCGCCGATATAGATCCGCCGATGCCCGACGATATCGCCGAGCGCGGCGAGCGGCAGCAGCGTCGCGACCATCGCGAGCTGATACGCATTGATGATCCACACCGACGCCGCCGGTGCCGCATGCAGGTCCGCGGCAATGGCGGGCAGCGCGGTGTTGGCGATGGCGGTATCGAGCGTGGCGAGCGCGACGGCGAGCATGATCGCGGCCATCGCGCGGCGGTTGGCGGCGGACATCGGAACGTCCGCGGGGAAGGGCTGGGCGGCGGTGGCGCTGGGTTTGTCGGACAAGGCGGTGGTTCGTCGGGTTGAGCATGCCCGCGCGCAGCCGGACGAGTCGAGGCGCGCGGCGCGGGAGTGGCAGGAGTTGCGAGGCGTGTGGCGCGTTGGCCCGAATCCAGCGTTTGACGCGTTTCAGGCGGGGCGCGCAACGAATGTAGTGATTGTTACAGAGACGCGGAAATCGTGCTGGGACCTGGGCGGAGAGGGTGCTGATCACGCGGTCATTAATGCAACTAACGGTCAAGCCCGCCGCCATCCGCGAACTGCTGCGCGCTCGCGGTGTCACATGCCATTCCGGCACAATCGCTTAGCAGACGAGGCGCTTCCATTTGACCACGCACCGGCCCATCGGCTCGTTCATCCGCGCGTCACGCGGCGAAAAAATAATGGCATTGCCTTCCATTCAATGCGCAGTGGACGCTTCGCAATCGTTTGCCTGTTTTGCGCAACCGATGCACGCGCGCAGTGCCACGCACACGTGGCTTGCACCTCGCGCGTGCGAAAAAACGCCGCGCCGGCTGATGTCGGCGGGCATGGCATGTGCGTAACCAAGCGCTCGCGCTCGCCAGTGTCCGGTGGTCGTAGAATGTCGTACTCTGCTTCTTAACCCGCCTGACCGGCACGCGCCTCCCGCCCGTCATCTGTGCGGTTCGCGTATGTCGCGTCTTTTTTCCCGGAGGCTTCGATGACAGCCGTCGATCTGGAATTCGACCAGCTCAACAGTACCGTCGACGCGCTACGGCGCTCAATTTCCAATCGCATGATGTACGGCGTCGGCAAGGACGCCGTCACCGCGCATCCGCATGACTGGCTGCACGCCGCGGCGCTTGCCGTGCGCGACCGGCTGGTCGCGCGCTGGATGAAGACCACGCGCCTGCAATACGAACAGGACGTGAAACGCGTCTACTACCTGTCGATGGAATTCCTGATCGGCCGGACGTTTACGAACGCCTTGCTCGCTCTCGGCATTCATGACCAGATGAAGGAAGCGCTCGCGAGTCTCGGCGTCGACATGGATGCGCTGACCGATATCGAGCCGGACGCCGCGCTCGGCAACGGCGGCCTCGGCCGGCTGGCGGCCTGCTTTCTCGATTCGATGGCGACGCTCGGCATTCCGGGTTTCGGCTACGGCATTCGTTACGAATACGGCATGTTTCGTCAGCAGATCGTCAACGGCGAGCAGGTCGAAGCGCCGGACTACTGGTTGCGCGCGGGTAATCCGTGGGAGTTTCCGCGGCCCGAGATCAAGTACATGGTGCACTTCGGCGGCCGCACGGTACAGCGTGGCGAGCATGTCGAATGGATTGACACAGAGCACGTGAACGCCACCGCGTACGACACCGTCATTCCGGGTTACGCAACCGACGCGACCAACACGCTGCGCCTGTGGTCCGCGCGCGCGACGGAAGAACTCGATCTCGGCGCGTTCAATCGTGGTGACTACCGCAACGCGGTCGACACGAAGAACATGTCGGAGAACGTCTCGCGCCTGCTGTATCCGGACGACTCGACACCGGCCGGCCGCGAGTTGCGTCTGCGGCAGGAATACTTTTTCGTCTCGGCGACCATGCAGGATCTGATTCGCCGCTATCAGCGCACGCACAGCACGTTCGGGCGCTTCTCCGAAAAAGTGGCGGTGCATCTGAACGATACGCACCCCGTGCTGGCGATTCCCGAGCTGATGCGTTTGCTGGTGGATGTCCACCATCTGCAGTGGGACAAGGCATGGAAGCATGTCACGCAGATCTTCTCGTACACGAATCACACGCTGATGCCCGAAGCGCTCGAAACGTGGGACGTGGAGATGCTCGCGCGCCTGTTGCCGCGGCACCTCGAGATCATCTTCGAGATCAACGCGCAATTTCTCAAGCACGTCAGCGAGCAGTCGGGTCATGACGCCGAGATGATCCGCCGCATTTCGCTCGTCGACGAATACGGGCAGCGGCGCGTGCGTATGGCGTATCTGGCGATCGTTGCGAGCCACAAGGTGAACGGCGTCTCGAAGCTGCATTCGCAACTCATGACGCGCGATATCTTCGCCGACTTCGCGCGCATCTATCCGGACCGCTTTACCAACGTGACCAACGGTATCACGCCGCGCCGCTGGCTCGCGCAGGCGAGCCCGTCGCTGTCGTCGCTGATCGATCAGCAGATCGGCAAGCATTGGCGCAGCAATCTGTTCGAACTGGAGCAACTGCGCAACCTGCGCACGGACAGTCGCTTTATCGAGGCCTTCCGCGAAGCGAAGCGGCAAAACAAATTGCGGCTCGTGCACCGTCTCGCGCATCACACGAAACTGCATTTCGATCCGGATGCGCTGTTCGATCTGCAGGTCAAGCGCATTCACGAATACAAGCGGCAACTGCTCAACGTGCTGCACGTGATCGTGCGCTACAACCAGATTCGCGCGAATCCCGAGCGCGACTGGGTGCCGCGTGTGGTGATGTTCGCCGGCAAGGCCGCGTCCGCTTACCGGATGGCGAAGACGATCATCAAGCTGATCGGCGACGTCAGCGAGAAGGTCAATCACGACCCGCTAGTGGGCGACCGCCTGAAAGTGGTGTTCGTGCCGAACTACGGCGTGAGCGTGGCGGAGTTGATCATTCCGGCCGCCGATCTGTCGGAGCAGATTTCGATGGCCGGCACGGAGGCATCGGGCACCGGCAACATGAAGCTCGCGCTCAACGGCGCGTTGACGATCGGCACGATGGACGGCGCGAATATCGAAATCTGCGATGCGGTGGGCCGCGAGAACATCTTCATCTTCGGCCACACCGCCGACGAAGTGGACAACCTACGCGCCACCGGCTACCGGCCGCGGCAAATCTACGAAGAAAACGCGGAACTGCGCACGGCGCTCGACCAGATCCGCACGGGCTTCTTCTCACCGGATGATCCGCTGCGCTTCTCGGATATTTTCCACACGCTGGTCGATTGGGGCGATCACTACATGGTGCTCGCCGATTTCGCCGCGTTCGCCAAGGCGCAGGACGAGGTGGACGCGCGCTTCGTCGACAAGCGCGCGTGGGCCGAAAGCGCGATCGAGAATGTGGCGGGCATGGGTCAGTTTTCGTCGGATCGCACGATCGGCGAATATGCACGCAATATCTGGCATGTGAATCCGCTGAATATCGAATAGCAGACGCTTGCCTCGTTTCAGTCTCGGAGTGGAAAGGCCGTGCGATTGTTGATGAATCGCACGGCCTTTTTTTACTGGCTGCAGCCAGTGTGGCTACTGCGCGAACTGCTCGACGCCGTTCGCGGCACGCAGGCCCATCTGGCCATGCGGGAAGTCGAACAGCACGTCGATATTCTGCATGCCCATCAGGCCGATCACGATGCGGTCGGCGCCCGGTTTCGCCTTGACGATCGTCACTTGCGCGCCTTCATAGCGATGCACCCATTTGCCCGTGCCGACCGCCGCGTTGTAGTTGCCCTGATTGAGCACCTTGCCCGCTTCGTCGTCGCCGGTCCAGTTCGGCGCCTTGTCCATTTCGACGCGGATCATGTCGGTGCTCGCCGTGGCGAACACCAGCGGCGCGCAAAAGGTCATCTTGTCGCCGACGTTCACGCAACCTCTCGGCCATTGCGCGGTGCCGTCTTGGGGGACAGTCAACGGCACCATCGTGTAGTCCTTCGTGATCGCGCTCGACGGACTCAGCACCAGGTAAGGTTTCGCAAAGTTCGAGTGCACCAGATAGCGCTGACCGATATTGCCGGGCAACGCGCGCAGCGGTTGCGTGCAGCACGTGTCATCAGATTGCGCCGCGCCAACGCCGAACAGACCCGAGAACGCCCAGCCGAATTCACCGGTGTAGCCGTCCATGCCTACGCAGCGCCGGGCGTTGGGCTGACAGTTCACCATTTCGACGGCTTGTACGTCGATCTGCGCCGGCTTCGTGCCCGCGAGACTCATCGGCAGTTTCACGGCCGCGCCGGAAACTTGCGCGCCGTTCGCCAACGGCAGCGAACTCGATGGACCGGCGCTCGGATAATTCGTGGCCGGCAAGACGGACTTCAGCACGCGCACGCCCTGCGTGCCCGTGTCCAGTGCGACATACACCGGCTTGCCATCGAGCTGGATCGGCAGGCCGAGGCGCGCGTGACCTGCGTCGACGCGCTCCACTTGCAGCGGAATCAGCAGACCGTCCTGGCCGCCGTTGATCAGGGAGGCGGTTGGCGCGGGCGGCGTGGGCGTGGGGAAGGTGACGGCGCAGCCGCTGAGTGCGGCGAGCGCCCCGGTCACGACAAGCGCGGCCGCGCTGGAATGACGCAGGGCGAGGCGTAAATGCCGGCGCGCGGTATCGAGAGACGACAGGAACATAGATCACACGCTTTGCGAAAAGGCGGGTCCCTGACGAAGGCGAGGCATCGCACGCTGTGAGGCGGACAGCACGAGCGGCAATCTCGCTGGATTGGCCGTGGCGCGGGCGCTGAAACCGGGACGCTTGCGAACCTGCGGAAGGGAACACGCGATAACAGGAGCGGCGACTCTACATGGCCGCTCGAGTGCAATTGCAAAGATGTGTGAAGGCGCGGGCGCGGCGGGCAACCGCCCCGTGCAAGTGTCGATCTAGATCAATAGTCGCGCGGACGCCGGATCACGGTTGATTGCGCGCGGCCGAGCGTGGCGCGATCGAGTTTGACGGTCAGCAGGCCGATCACGTCTTCGAGGGTGCGCGAGGTGACTTCGACGCGGAAGGTCACGCGCTCGCGTTGCTGGTCGATGGTGACGACATAAAGACGCAGGTCGTCGCCGAGCGCGGCGTGCAACGCGCGCCGTCCGTCGGCCGACGACCTGCCGGGCACGGTGACGTCGATAATGACGAGTGGCACGACGATATGCGTGCGGCGAGCCATGTGCGGCGCTTGCGGCGCGCGCTGGGTGCGCGAGGACGTGCGCGTGATGGGGAGATCGGACGTGGCGACGGAGGGGGGCATAGGGTTGCGCCGACCCGGCGGGCGGCGCGCGTTGTTGGCACCCGCCCACAATAACGGCGCGCGTCTCAAGGAAGCGCAAAAGCTGCCGCGCGGCGAATTAAAATTGTGTTAACGCGCGAGCTGCGTGTGGTGTGGTAACGCGGCAAACAGCGGCGAACCGCGGCATCAAACCTTCGGCGCCGCGGCCGTGGCCTTCGCCTCGTTCACGGCCACGCCGACGCGTTCGACGAAATCGCGATCGGTGCTCGACAGCGCTTCGCGGTCGCCGTTCGCCGTTCGCACCATCAGACGATGCGTGATGTCCTGGGTCAGCCAGGTGAGCCAGCCGACCACGACCAGCATCGTGCCGCACACCATGCCGACCGGCGAGCGCAATATCGCGCCGACAATAGCGCCGGCGAGTCCAAGCAGCGAAATCGTGAGCGGCAAGACCTTGTTCTTCGGCACGGTGACGACCCGCACGTCCACGATATCGCGCAGCGGAAAGACCTGGCCGGCGGACGAGAGTGCGTTGCGCGTGACCGACACGCCACGATCATTGAAAGGGGTTTCCATCGAGTCGAATGCAAGCGGTAGCAAAGGCCGCAGCGTACCAGACTTCGAATGTCGAAAGTTACGGGGCCTTTCGCCGGCTCACAGGCTGACCGCGCAAGGGGAGCGTGCGCAGTCGGCTCAAAGCAGCAATCACTGGATTTTTCTGCCCACATGGTGCGGGCGATCTCCGAGCGCTGCTGGCAATTAGTCGCAACTAGTCGTTATCGTTTCACGCTTCGGAAGTAAGGCTCCCTGGGCGACCATTAGTCACGGGCTACGTAGACGATCGGGCGTACATCCCGGATTCCCATATGCAAAGCGGCGCCATTCCACCGATGGCGCCACTTGGGGGCGTGAAGTCGTAGGCTTGCTTATCGCGCCACGTGCCCGACGTGATGACCCAGCCGAAGCTCGAAGTCGCCTTCCTTCTGCAGACCTTTCTCGTACATTTTGCCGATCAGAGCCTGCGTTTCCGGCCAGGAGGTCGTGCCGATGAAGGCCTGATTCGAGGACCAGCGCTCCGCTTCGGACGGAATCCCGGCGCGGGCATTGACGAGCTTCTTCGCGAGTTCGAGCGCGCGCTTTTCGAAGCTCGCGACACGCCGGGCAAAGTTATCGACGAAAGCGTCCAGCTCGGCGTCAGGAATCGAGCGATTCACCCAACCATATTTCTCCGCGGTGTCGGCGTCGAAATCGTCGGCGCCGCAGATGATTTCCAGCGCGCGTGAGCGACCGGCCAGAGCGGAGAGCCATTCGGTTGCGCCGCCGCCGGGGACCACCGCCACGCCAACTTCGACCTGTGCGAGCACAGTCTTTTCCTTCGACGCGAAACGCATGTCGCATGCCAGGGCGAGTTCCGAGCCGTGACCGCGGGCGCGCCCACGAAGCTTAGCCACGCTGACGACCCGCGATTGCGCCAGCCGGGTGACGAATTTCGGCCACGCGCTAAATTCAGCGGCGCCCGGTTGTTCCGGGATGACCTCGCCACGATCGAGATCGTAATGCGCAACGAAGTAATCGGGGTTGGCACTTTCAAAGACAACAACCTTCAGATCACGGTCGGCGTCGATCTTGTCCATCAGGACATTGAGTTCCGCGAACATCTCCGGATCGTAGAGATTGATTGGCGGATTCTCGATGATCACGCGCCAATAGCTGGGGGTCACAGCGTCGATCGACAGTCTGTTCTGGTTGGAAGTCATGTGTTTCTCCAAGTGATTTTGCGGCCGAGCCACGTTGGCAAGAGGTCCGTTATCTGGTTTCGTTATGAAACCATGTGGAGAAGCGTAACAACAATGGTTTAGTAACGCAACCAGCTAGTGGGAGAAATTTTGGAATGGTATGTTGTCGATTACGAGGGTGATGCCCGTGGAAAAATGGGGTAATTAAAGGACATTCGATCTATTTCGTGCATGATGGTCATGCACAAAAATCATCTCGTTGTGGTTGTATAACAAAACTAGATACAATAAGATCAAACCGAATTGATCGATCGTGTACCGAGAGGCAATCGATCCGACGCTGGATTGGCTTCAGTGATTTTTTAGCTTAGAGGAAGAGAGCAATGTCACTTCAACAACAAGTTTCAGACGACAACACCCAGGAGTATTCATGGCCTGGCGTGTTGGCCATTGCGCTTGGCGCGCTCTCGCTGGTTGTCACCGAGTTTCTGCCGGTTGGGTTGCTGTCGGGAATCTCCCGCGATCTGGGCGTGGCCGAAGGAACAGCCGGGCTAGCGGTCACTGCCACCGCGGTACTCGGCTTTATCGCCGCGCCGGTAACGGCGATTGCAATCGGCAAAGCCGACCGCAAGCTGGTCCTGCTTGGTCTCACGGTCTTGCTCATCATTTCCAGCGTATTGTCGTGGACAGCCGGAAGCTTCGCGACGCTACTGATCGCCCGCATCATCCTTGGCATTGGGGTAGGTGGGTTCTGGGCCATCTCCATTACCGCGGCAGCGAAGCTTGTTGCGCCGGAGAAGGTGCACGCGGCGTCGTCGCTCGTGTTCGCCGGCATATCGATCGGTTCTGTGATCGCAGTTCCGGCCGGCTCCTACATCGGCGCTTATGCCGATTGGCGTGACGGATTTCTTGCCGCCAGCATCCTGGCCGCTGTCTGCTTCATCTTGCAGCTCGTTTTTCTTCCGACGCTCAAGATGAAAGAAGGGGTAAGCGTCAGTGACTTCTTTAGCTTGCTGAAGGACCCCAAGATCCGGGCGATCTTCTTGACTGTGATCTTCATCGTTGCCGGACAGTACGCGGGCTACACTTTCGTCACGCCTTACCTGGAACAGATCACTCATCTCGATGCCACTATCGTCAGTGGCCTGCTGTTCGCGTACGGCGTGTCTACTGTCGTCGGGAATTTTGCCGGCGGTGCCTTCGCCGGGCGGAACCTGCATAGCACGGTGGTCGCCACGGTGTGGATCTTCGTGTTGTCTCTCGCTGCGATGGCAGTCTTCGCAACCAGCCCCATCTTCGCTGGCGCGGCGTTGATGATATGGGCTCTTTCGTGGGGAATGGCTCCCGTGGGAACTCAGCTGTGGCTATATAACGCGACCTTGCATGCGCCTGAAGCCGCGCAGGCGATGAACACGAGCGTGTTCCAGCTGTCGATAGGATTGGGCTCGCTGGCCGGAGGCATCGTAGTCAATAACGTTGGATTGCGCGGTTCGATGTGGCTCGGTGTCCTGATCCTGGCCCTTGCGGTCGTGATGGTCTACATCGTCGGCCGTACGAATCCGCAGGCTGCCGTCGCGTGAGATGGATACCCTTCTCACGCTAGTAACGAACGCCGAACTCTTTTCGATCGTGCTGTGCTCGATGTGTTGACTTGACAGGAGATGGAAATGCAACCAACCGCAGTAGTGGTGGGCGTTGGCTCGGAGGAAGGCCTTGGCGCCGCAGTCGCACGCCGATTCGCGCGTGGTGGCTTCCATGTGCTAGTGGGCGGCCGTACTATGAGCAAGCTCGAACAGGTAGTGGCAGGCCTCGCTGACGGAAATGGAACGCCGGTTCAGGTGGATGCTACGAAGGAAGAGGATGTCCTGCGGCTATTCGAACTGGCGTCGTCTCCTGGTGTCGGGCGCTCACCAGCCAGTGTCGTCGTCTTCAACGCCGGAAACAACCAGCACATCCCGTTTCAGGAAGTGTCCAGCGCTCAATTCGAGGACTTTTGGCGTGTGGGCTGTCTTGCCGGTTTTCTGGTCGGCAAAGAGGCGGCGAACCTTATGTTGCCTCAACGCCGGGGTACGATCATCTTCACCGGAGCGTCAGGTAGCTTGAGAGGAAAGCCCGGCTACGCGCATTTTGCAGCGGCGAAGGCGGGACTTCGCATGGTAAGCCAGAGCATGGCGAGGGAATTCGGACCACAAGGCCTGCATGTCGCTCATGTGGTGATCGATGGTGGCATCAACGGAACCAGGCTGAAAAACCTGCGTCCAGACGCCGTTGCCCAGCGAGGAACGGATGGCCTGTTGAACATCGATGCTATTGCCGAGACTTACTGGCAACTGTATCTGCAACACCCGACTGCGTGGACTCACGAGATCGACCTGCGGCCGTTCAAGGAATCGTTCTGACGCGTCTGGATGAGTCCATTCTTTAAACCGATGCGGTCCTCTCCGCCGGCTAGTTCATGAAGACGATGCGGGGCACCAGAACATCCTTCGGATGGAGATGGCGCCCGTCTTCCGACACCATCGCGAGCCGCTTGAGAGGCCGCTTTTTCTTGGCATCCAAAGGGATGGAGCCGCGTTCCCCGGGTTCGAACAGATATTCAGCGCCCCACTGACCGAGCGCGACAAGCACGGGGAGCAAAGCCTCTCCTTTGCTGGTCAGCGCATACTCCTGGTAAGCGCTGCCATCCGAGGCGGGGACAATTTCCATCACCCCCTGTTCGACCATTGATTTCAGACGGGCCGACAGGATATTTTTGGGGATGCCAAGACTGCGCTGGAACTCGCTGAAGCGGCCTATGCCGGCCGTCGCGTCGCGGATGATGAGCAACGACCACCAGTCGCCAATTTCATCGAGCGCCCGGGCGATCGCACAGAGATTCCCTTCGAGACTTTTGCGTTTCATGGCTGATCCTGCTTGACTATGCCCTAGCATATCATATCTGGTATCTTTATTGAACCAACATGATGGAGGCATGAGAGAGTCTTCGCGATGACTATCTCGTCATTGCACCCGCCAGGAGAGGCTCTGTCGCAGGACTGCGATCGGCTCGCCCGAATCGGGCCTGCCGCGATGGTTATTGCTGGTGGGAGGCCTGTTCTGCGGGCGATGGATTGTCTTTCTCCGCCTCCGTCAATGCGCAGCGGCTGCCTCGACCAGAGCGACCACGCCACTGAGTGGCTTCATCAAATCATCCGGAAGTCCATGACGTTGGCGGAGATACTCGATCGAGTTGAACGACAACCATGTACGGCCATCGGCATCCTCCCAGACGAGTACCTTAAGCGGAAGATCCAGCGCAGCAGTAGGCGCGCATTGCATCAATGGCGTACCAGCCTTGGGGTTGCCGAAGATCACGAGTTGACTGAAGCTTAGCGCGAGCCCGGCTCGCTCGGCGTCGCCACTGAAATCGATGCAGCTGAAAAGCATCAGCCCCCGTTCCCGGATCAACTGTTGGAGACGCTCGGCTGTTGCGGCACCGGAGCGCGCGCTTGCAACGGTGACGATGCCGTTATCGGCACTCTCAGTAGTTGAGTTGGTGGTCATGGTGTCTCCAATGCGGACGGTACGCGTTCGACGTAGTCCAGACGAGCGCACCAACTCAGTTTAGGTGTTCCCGGAAGCAGCGTGGTCGATTTTTCGCCCGGTCTCAATCAAACGCCTTGTCGTTCGGCGCTGCGTACAATTTTTCCAGTCCCTCGCTCATGGGAAAGTCAAAGTTGATGCCTTTCGGCGGTACCGGCTTCATGAACCACTTGTCGTACATGGTTTTGATATCGCCGCTCTTCATTTCGTGAATCATGACGTCGTCGACCAGCTTCCTGAACTCCGGGTCGTCCTTGCGGAGCATGAAGCCATACGCTTCGGACGATTCAGGCGTTCCCACAATGACCCAATCGGCGGGCTTGGCCGTCAGCGAGCGCGCACCGGCAAGCAGGACGTCGTCCATCATGTAGGCCACGGCCCGGCCGGTTTCGAGCGTGACACGGCCTTCACCGTAATCTTTCGCGCTGATGATCTGCATGTTCATCTTTTTCTCCTCGTTCATTTTCCTGAGGAGACGTTCTGACGTGGTTCCCTGGTTGGTCACGACGGTCTTGCCGGTAAGATCGGCGAAATCCTTGATGCCGGAGTCTTTGCGCGTCAGGAGACGCGTCGTGGCAACGAAGAACGTGTTGGAAAACGCGACCTGGTTTTGCCGGGCCGTCAGGTTTGTCGTCACCCCGCATTCGAGGTCGACGGTGCCGTTCTGCACGAGTGGAATGCGGTTCTGCGAGGTGACCGGTATGAAGCGGACGCGCAGATCGGGGCGGCCAGTCTTGGCCTTCACCGCGTCGATGATTCTGTTGCAAATATCCTGGGAAAATCCGATCACCTGATTATTCGTATCAACGTACGAAAACGGCACGGATGTTTCGCGGTGGCCGATCGAAATCGAATTTCCGTTCTGGATTTTTGCCAGGGTCGACTGCGTCTCCTGCGCCGAGGCGGTGGTCGAAACAACGGCAAAAGTCGCGAGGGCCATCAACAGCCTGTGTTTCATAACAATTTCCCCATCGTGGTAAGAGCCCGTCTCTGCGCGTGTGCGCGGCCGATTTGATACATATGTTGCCAGAAAAATATTTAATGCAACATATGTTAACCACTGATACGCCAAACATTTGGCCGCTTTGATTGCACGAGCGGCACAGGGGGTCGACGGGTGCCTCACAAGGGCCGGTCACGCTGCGCTGCAATCCACGTCTGCGAATGCGTGTGATTTCGCCTGTCGCATCGCGGCCGGAATCCGCTCGGGGGAGGGGAACGTTAAATGCTACTTCGGTCGACGGAGTCGCGCGGCGGCACGAACGAATACAGCCGCGCGAATTACACATCGACCCTGGAGACAAACAAAATGAGCACTCGGCCCACCAATCCGCCTGATCCTGCACGCCGGAAAATTCTCGCTGCGCTGGCAAGTTCTATTGCGTTGTCGGCTTGCGGCGGAGGTGGCGGCGGCAACTCCGGGTCAGGCGGGTCGACCAATCCTGCGATCGGAGCGATCCCGCCAGATCGCGCCAATCTTCCGCGTCCTCCATTGCCCGATCCGTCGACTTCCGGCATCGACCATATCGTCCTCGTCACGATGGAAAACCGTTCCTTCGATCATCTGCTCGGCTGGGTGCCGAACGCCGAAAGCGCGCAGGCTGGGCGCACGTTGACTGATGCGTTCGGCACGGCCCGCGCGTCGTTCGCGCTCACGGCAAATGCGGCCTATGGCTTCCAGGGCTGCGCATACGCGGACCCGGATCACGCGTACGACGCCGGGCGCACCCACCTTGCAAACGGCGCAATGAACGGCTTCCTGCTGACGCCGGCCACCAGCCTCACGCCTGGCGACTTGCTGCCGATCGGCTATTTCCAGGCCACGGATCTGGAGTTCTACCAGGGGGCTGTCGCGCAATACACCGTCTGCGACTATTACATGAGCGGCATTCTTGCCGACACCTACCCGAATCGCGTCTACCTGCATAGTGGTGAAACGGACCGCCTTTCCGACACGCTCGACACCTCGTCATTGCCGACCATCTGGGACCGTCTCGACGCGAAGAACATCTCGTCGACCTACTACTTCCACGACGTGCCGTTCACGGCGCTCTACGGAACCCGCTATGTCGGCCGTTCGAAGCTGTTTGCCGATTTCCTGACCGATGCCGCCGCGGGCACCTTGCCGTCGTTCTGTATGGTCGATCCGAGTTTCGGCGGCGAAGCACAGGGGACGTCGAACGACGACCATCCGCATGCCGACGTCCGCAACGGCCAGGTGCTGTTGGGGCAGATCTACGATGCGCTGCGCACCAGCCCGAACTGGAGCAAGACGCTCGTGATCATCGTCTACGACGAGTGGGGCGGCTTCATGGAACATGTCGCGCCGCCGATAAGGACGGTGTCGGCCGCCGAAAGCGCGTTGGGCAACGACGGGCGGCTCGGGTTTCGCGTGCCTTGCGTGCTGCTCGGACCGCGTGTGCGGGCGAACAGCGTGTCGCGCTATCCGTTCGATCCTAGTTCGATCCATCAACTGCTTGCCTGGCGCTTCGGGCTCGACCCGCTCGGCGTGCGGGGAAGCGATCCGGGAACGGTCAACCTCGCGTATGCGTTGGATCTGGCGGACGCGCCACGTACCGACGCGCCTGCCATCGCCGTCACGCAGGGTGTTTTCGGCGCGGCGTGCGCGGCGTCGGCGTCCACCGGCGCTTCGGCCGTGACCGGCATCGGAGAACTGGACAAGAGCCAGGTCACGCCAGGAAGCACCGTCCCCGATACGGCAGTGAGCCCGGTGGGCGGCCGTTTCGCGGAGCTCAGAACGAAGGCGGACGCTCTTGGGTTCCCGAGCCCGAAGTAACCTGGCGTCAAGCGTGATCGGCTGGATTGCCTTGACCCGCCTTCGGCGCTCCGGCGTCCTGATGATGATCGGCGGCGAGAAACATATACATCGCGGGCACCACGAACAACGTGAAGAGCGTACCGATCGACAGCCCCGTGAAGATCACGAGGCCCATCGCATTGCGGCCCGCGGCGCCTGCCCCGGAGGCGACCACGAGCGGCAGGACGCCGAGCACCATCGCCGCCGTGGTCATCAGAATCGGGCGCAGCCGCACGCCGGCCGCCTCTTCCAGGGCTTCGCGCTTCGATCTGCCGGCATGTTGCAGTTCGTTGGCGAACTGGACGATCAGAATGCCGTGCTTGCTGACGAGCCCCATCAGCGTGACGAGCCCGACCTGCGTGTAGATGTTCAGCGTCGTCAAGCCGATGTTGATGAAGATCAGCGCGCCGAAGAGCGCCATCGGCACCGAAATCAGAATCACGATCGGGTCGCGGAAACTTTCGAACTGGGCCGCGAGCGCAAGGAACACGATGATCGTCGCGAACATCAGCGTGATGACGAAACCGCCGGACTCCTGCACGAACTGCCGCGATTGCCCCGAGTAGTCCGCCGAATAGCCTGCTGGTGCTGCCTGTGCGGTCGCCTTGCGCAGAAAGTCGAGGACCTCGCCTTGTGACACGCCCGGCACGATCACGCCGGAGATCGTCGCCGAGTTGAGTTGCTGGAAGTGGTTGATCGATTCCGGCACGACGTTGTGTTCGAGATGCGCAATCGTCGAAGCCGGCATGACACTGCCGTCCGGCGTGCGCAGGTAGTAATCGAGCACCTGTGAAGGATTCAGGCGGTCGGTCTGCAATACCTGCGGAATCACCTTGTACGAGCGCCCGGCGATCGAGAAGTAGTTGACATAGCCGCCGCCGAGCGCCGACCCGAGGGCCTGCCCGACGTCGCTCTGCGAGAGGCCGAGCGAAGCGACCTTGTCGCGGTCGACGACGAGCGTGGCTTCCGGCTTGTCGAGCTTGAGATCGCTGTCGACGAAGAAAAACATCCCGCTCGCGCGGGCTTGTTGCAGAACTGCCTGCGATACCTCGTTGAGGTTCTCGAAAGGCTCGGTCGTGCTGATGACGAACTGCACCGGCAAGCCCTGCGAGCCCGGCAGCGGCGGAAACTGGAATGCCGCGACACGTGCCCCGGCAATCTCATTCCATTTCTGCTGCAATTCCTGTTGCAACGCGGTCGCGCCCTTGCTGCGCTGATCCCATGTCTTGAACAGCACCCCGCCGATTCCCTGGTTGAGTGTCGGTGAGCCCGTGAGCTGGAACATCTGCGAGTATTCAGGCAAGGCCTTGGATATGTCGAATACCTGGTCCGCGTACGTCTGCATCTGCTGGATGGTCGCGTTCGGCGGCCCCTGGATCTGCGACAGTACGATGCCCTGATCCTCCTGCGGCGCGAGTTCCGATTTCGACGTCATGAACAGGTAGACCGTTCCGCCGAGCAGCAGCGCGCCCATCACGGTGAATACGGGCCAGGTGTCGAGCGTCGCGTGCAACAGACGGCCGTAGCCACGATGAAGGCGTTCGAACTGGCGGTCGACGAAGCGCGCGAAGCGCCTCGACTCCTGGTCCGCGCGAAAAAAGCGCGAGCACATCATCGGCGACAACGTGAGCGCGATCACGCCGGACACCGTCACCGCGCCGGCCAGCGAGAACGCGAACTCGGTGAAGAGGGCGCCGGTCAGGCCGCCCTGAAAACCGATCGGCGCATACACGGCGATCAGCACGACGGTCATCGCGAGGATCGGGCCGCCGAGTTCGCGCGCGGCGATCAGCGCGGCCTCGAATGGCGCCTTGCCTTCCTCCTTCATGTGGCGATCGACGTTCTCGACGACGATGATCGCGTCGTCCACCACGAGCCCGATCGCGAGCACGAGCGCGAGCAGTGTCAGCAGATTGATCGAATAGCCGAGAAACTGCATCACGAAGAACGTGCCGATGAGCGACAACGGCATCGCGATCAGCGGCACGACGACCGCGCGCAAGCTGCCGAGGAACAGGAAAATCACCGCGGTGACGATCAGCAGCGCCTCGACCAGCGTCTTGATGACTTCGACGATCGCGGTGTTGATGAAATCGGTTGCGTCATAAACGATCTCGCCCGTCATGCCGGTCGGGAACTGCTTCTGCAGCCCCGGAAAGATGGCCTTCACGCGCTTGGCGACATCGAGAATATTGGCGTCCGGCGCGACCTTGATGCCGATGAACACCGAACGCTTGCCGCTGAACGCGACATTGAAGTCGTAGCTGTCGGCGCCGAGCACGACGTTCGCGACGTCTTCGAGGCGCACGATCGCGCCGTTCTTCTGTTTGACGACGAGTTGCTTGAAGTCGTCGACGGTGTGCAGGTCCGTGCCCGCGTTCAGATCGACGCTGACCATTTGCCCCTTGGTCGTGCCGAGCGTCGCGAGATAGTTGTTGTTGCCGAGCGCCGTGAAGACGTCGGCTGCCGTCACGCCGTGGGCGGCGAGCCGCGTCGCGTCGAGCCACGCGCGCAACGCGAACTGCCGGCCGCCGAGGATTTCAGCCGTCTGCACGCCTTCGATCGAATCGAGCTTGGGCTTGATGACGCGTAACAGGTAGTCCGTGACGTTGTTGCTCGGCAGCACGTCGCTGTAAAAGCCCATGTACATCGCGTCGGTGGTCTGCCCGGTCTGTATCGTCAGCACCGGCTGCTGCGCCTGCGGCGGCAACTGGTTGCGCACCGAGCCGATCTGCGTATTGATCTCGGTCAGCGCGCGGTTCGCGTCGTAGTTCAGGCGCAGCGTTGCGATAATGGTCGACACGCCGGTGCTGCTCGTCGACGACATGTAGTCGATGCCTTGCGCCTGGGCAATCGCCGACTCGAGCGGCTGCGTGATGAAGCCGGCGATGGTGTCGGCGCTCGCCCCGTAGTAGGCCGTGGTGATCGTCACGATGGCGTTTTCGGTCTGCGGATACTGGCTGACTTTCAGCGCGGCCAGCGAGCGCAACCCGAGCACGAGGATCAGCAGGCTGACGACCGAGGCAAGCACGGGCCGGCGGATAAAGAGATCGGTGAAGGTCATCGCGCGGTCTCTCTATTGTTCCTGGGGCGCCGGGTTCGGATTGTCCGACGGCTGCACGCTGTTGTTGATGACGAGCGGCGTGCCGTTCTTCAGCTTGAGCTGACCGCTCGTCACGACCTGCGTGCCGGCCTCGACGCCTTTGAGGATCGCGACCTGATCGCCGCGCGTCGGGCCAGGCGTGACGAACACCTGCTGCGCGACGGGCAGCGCCTTGCCCTGTGCATTGGGTTGCGTGCCCGGCTTGACGATGAACACGGTCGCGCCATAGGGGTTGTAAGTGATCGCGGTTTGCGGGAGCGTCAGGTAGCGCTGTCCGGCGCCCGCGTCGATCTTCACGTTCGCGTACATGCCCGGCAGCAGCTTGCGCTCGTGGTTGTCCACGCTGGCTTCGATCTGCACGTTGCGCGTGGTGCTGTCGACCTTCGGGCTGACCGACTGGATCTTGCCCTTGAACGTTTGCCCGCTGTAGGCATTGGTGTCGACCACGATGGTCTGGCCGATCGCGAGCTGGCCGAGCTGCTGCTGTGGCACGTAGAAATCGGCGTAGATCGGATCGATTGCCTGCAACGTGACGATCGCATCGCCCGGATTGATGTACTGCCCCGGATTGATCGTGGTGATGCCGAGACGTCCCGCAAACGGCGCGCGAATGATCTTCTTGTCGACAAGCGCGGCCTGTTGCGCGACTTGCGCCTTCTTGCCCTTGAGGTCGGCGGCGTCCGCGTCGAGCTGCGCCTTGGCGATCGCCTTGATGTCGTACTGCGCCTTGTCGCGCGTGTAGACCGTCTGCGCGAGTTCTGCGGCTGCCTGGAGCGACTGGAGCAGCGCCACGTCGCTGTCCGCGTTGAGCCTGACAAGCACTTGTCCGGCTTTCGCTTCCTGTCCCGAACTGAATGCCACCTCGCGCACGAGGCCCGCGACTTCGGTGGTGACATCGACGCCGCGCACGGCGCGCAGGCTGCCGACCGCCGCAAGCTGCGGCTGCCATTGCTGATAACCGGCGACGACTGCCGAGACGGTGGCGGGCGGCGCCGAGTTGCCCGCCATGAACTTGGCGAACATATGCGTGCGAAACACGTTGAAGCCGACGAGCGCGGCCAGCAGCAGGCCGACACAGATCAGCATGATCACCATCCGTTTTGTCAGCGGTTTTCTTTCGGTCATCGTGATGTCCTTGCACGGCATTGGGCGAAAGCGCCGGACGGTTCGTCCTTTCGTTCCTTCGTTTCTGACGGCGCGTGTTGCAAAGAGCGGTGAAGCGAGTGTCCCGTCGGGCTATGGCAATGCGTCAATGCGTGGTCGCGGCGGTGGCCGGCGCGGCGGCGTTCCACCAGCCGCCACCGAGCGCCTGGAAGAGGGCCGCGGTGTCGGCGTAGCGGGCTGCCTGAGCCTGAGCGAGGCTCACCACGGTTTGCTGGTACTGGCGTTGGGCATCGAGAAGCGATAGATAGCTCACGCCGCCGACGCGGTACTGCCCACGCGTGAGTTCCAGCGAGTCGTTGGCGGCATGCCAGGCATCCGTCTGCGCTTTCAGGCCGGTCGCGTCGTGATCGAGCGCGCGCAGCGAGTCCGCGACGTTCTGAAACGCCAGCAGCACCGTTTCACGATATTGCGCGTCGGCCTGCTCGTACGCCGCCTCGGCTGCGCGCTTCTGCGCGCTCAGTTGCCCGCCGTGGAAGACCGGTTGCAGCAGGCCGGCGCCGATGCTCCAGATCGTGCTGCCGGCTTTGAACACCTGTGCCGGCGTCAGAGCCTCGGCGCCGTAGCTGGCCGACAGCGTGATCTGCGGATACATCGCCGCGGTGGCCACGCCGATTTGCGCGCTGGCCTGATGCAGCACGGCATCGGCGGCGAGAATGTCGGGCCGCTGTTGCACCAGGGCCGACGGCAGGCTGACAGGCAGCGTTTCGGGTAACGAAAACATCTCGAGCCTGAATTCGGGCAACGCGGTGTCGCTGGGCAGTTTGCCGGCCAGCACGGCGAGCTGGTGACGCACCTGGTCGAGTTGTTGTTGCAGCGGCGGCAGCGTAGCGCGGGTCTGCGCCAACAGGGTCTGCTGCGCGAGCACCGTCGTACGGCCCACGCCCCCAAGTTCGAACTGCTTGCCGAGTACGCCCAGTTGCTCGTCTTCTTGCGCGGCGATCTGCTCGGTCGCCTCGATCTGGGCGCGCAGCGACGCTTCCTTGACGGCCGCGGTCACGATGTTCGCCGACATCGCGAGATAGGCCGCCTGCAACTGGAAGCGCTGGTAATCGACTTGCGCGTGCACCGCTTCGAGTGCGCGCCGGGTGCCGCCGAACACGTCGAGTTTGTACGACACGTTCACCGATGCGTTGTAGAGATTGAACTCCTCGACGAGTCCGGGCTCGCCGAATGTGACGCCGTTGAATTTTTCGCGCGTGGCGCCGAGTTGCGCGTCGACGCTGGGCAGAAGGGTGCCGCCCGCTTGCGCCGAGAAGTTCTCGCGCGCCTGCCGCAGGGCCGCTTGCGCCGCCGCGATGTTCGGACTGTTGACGAGCGCCTGACGGATCAGCGTATCGAGCGGCTCGCAATGAAAGAGCGCCCACCAGGCGGCGGGAATGTCCTGTCCCGGCACGAAGCGCTGCGGCAAGCCGGCGGCTCCCGGGGAAGAGGCCGTCTGCTCGGGCAGCGGCGAAGCGGTGTAGGTGTCGGTAGCGGGCGCGGAGGGAGAGCGGTAGTCAGGACCGACCATGCAGCCGGCCACTGCGGCGCAGCCGCATAGCGCGACGCACAGGCGCCGCTGCCGGACAATACGCGGGGTAACGTCGGTCATCGATCCACCTTATATCGCCTGCGTTCTGACTAAACGAGCGAGCGGACGCGGATATTCGGGCAACGTGAACGTTCGGTGTTTCTTTTCCTGCCTGACGCCGGAATTTACCACGCGGGACGATAGCTACGCGTAGCCTAGCACGGTCGATTGCTGCGCTCGCACACGAGATCACGTAGGCAGTGCGCTCGACCTGCCGCCACCGGGATCTCCCATTGCTCAAACGGTCTATACTGGAATATCGCCCTTTTTTTCGGGGGATCAAATGGCTGCCACGCAATCCGGGGCGACGCCCCTCTCCGATCAGGACGCTCGGCGGCAGTTACGCCGCGCCGTCATCGCCAGCACGATTGGCACTACGATCGAATGGTATGACTTCTTCCTCTACAGTACGGTCACCGGCCTGGTTTTCGCGAAGCTGTATTTTCCCGGATCAGACCCACTCGTCGGCACACTGCAAGCTTTCCTGATTTACGCCGTCGGCTTTATAGCGAGGCCGGTTGGCGCGGCTATTTTCGGCCACTACGGAGATCGCATCGGACGTAAAGCCACGCTCATCGTCACGCTGTTGCTGATGGGATTCGCCACGTTTGCCGTGGCCTTTGTTCCGACCTATGCGACGATCGGCATCTGGGGCGCCGTCGCGCTCACGGTGCTGCGTTTCATCCAGGGCGTGGGCGTCGGCGGCGAATGGGGTGGCTCGGTCCTGATGTCGATGGAATGGGCACGCACCAACGCGCACCGCGGCTTCGTCGCCTCCTGGCCGCAGTTCGGGGTGCCGGCGGGACTGTTCCTGGCCAACCTCGCCGTGCTGGCCATGAGCGAGATCTCCGGCAGCGCTTTCCTGACGTGGGGCTGGCGCGTTCCCTTCTTCCTCAGCATCGTACTGGTCGCGATCGGCCTCTACATCCGACTGAATATTCTCGAGACGCCGATCTTCGCGCGGCTCCTCGCCGAACACAAGATCGAGAAGACGCCGATGCTCGAGGTATTGCGCCGCCAGCCGAAAGACATCCTTCTCTCGGCCTTTGCGCGCATGGCGGAACAGGCACCGTTCTACATTTTCACGGCCTTCGTCTTCACTTATGGCGTCACGACGCTGGGCGTGACACGCGACCTGCTGCTGACGGCGGTGCTGGCGGCTTCCGTGCTGGAATTCGTCACCATCCCGCTGTTTGGCCATGTGTCCGATCTGATCGGGCGGCGGCGGATGTACATGATCGGTGCCGCCGCTGTCGGCGTATTCGGCTTCCTCTATTTCGGCATGGTCGACACCAGGAATCCAATGTGGATCTTTGCGGCCATCGTGCTCTCGCTGGTACCGCATTCAATGATGTATGGTCCGCAAGCTGCATTGATCGCCGAATCGTTCACGGGGCGGCTGCGTTACAGCGGGGCGTCCATGGGCTACCAGTTGGCTTCGGTCATTGCGGGCGGCCCCGCGCCGCTGATTGCGACCGCGCTCTTCGCTTACTACCATTCGGGCTATGCGATCGCCGGCTATGTGCTGGTGTGCTCGGTGCTCAGCCTGATCGCCGCTTCGCGGCTGGGTGACTACACGAACAAAGACATCTCGCAGGAATACGACGATGCGCGGACGATGGGCGATAGCGGGCACGCCACTCCAGCCGCATGATTAGTCGGCTTGCCGCGGCTTCCATCAATAGGCCGCGGTCAGAGCGGGTCGGGCCGGGCCGGGTTCGCAGTGCCTGTCTTCATTTCCACCACGCTAATTCCCGTTACCTCTGGTCCTACATGCCTCGACAACATCCGCGGGCGCACGACCTGACCGGTGGCTCATTGCGCCCATTGGCCAGATTGCCAGCGTGCCCCGTGCCATGCCCGACGCAACGTTCCTTCACATGCGTCGAATCTGATCAGGCGTTTCAGTCATATCTTACGGCGACCTGATCATAGAACCTCGCGTCTCCCAATCGTACATTTGAGCCACCGGAATGCCAGGTCAGCCGCCTGCCTTCAGGCCGGTAGATGAACGCTCACGGCCCCCGCCGCATGACGATCCATATTGGGAGAAATGCTATGAATGCAGTATCGCGACTCACCGACCGCGATCGTTACGCGCGGTGCATTCGCGCTTCAAAGATGGTCAGCTGGGACATCGACCGTGACGTGATTCGAGGCCGCACCTTTGACACGTCGCAGAAGTATTTGCCAGACGGACTCTCGCTGGCTCCGAATTTCATCACGCTCTCGGATAGCGAGAAGCTTTTTGTCAGCCAGATTCAGGGACGCACGTATGCCAACGTGTTCGGACTGGTGGAGCGCTTCATCAACGCCAAGGTGCTGGAAGTCAGCCGTGACTATTGGCTTGGCGACCAGGTGGCGCTCGAGGCGCTGGTCCGCTTTAGCGACGAGGAGCTTAAGCATCAGGCGCTGTTTCGCCGCATCGACATGCTGGTCGGTGAAACGCTGCCCGCTGGCTATCGCTTCAACGTCGACCCTGATGCCATTGCCGCCGTGGTCCTCGGCAAGAGCACCTGGGCCGTGCTGGCGCTGACGCTGCATATCGAACTGTTCACGCAGCTTCACTATCGCCATAGCATTGATCCAGACGGTCAGCTTTCCGAACTATTCAAGAATGTATTCCTTTACCACTGGAAGGAGGAGAGTCAACACGCCATTCTCGACGAGCTCGAATGGGAACGTCACGACGCCACTGTCACGGCCAACGATCGCGACAAGGCTGTTGACGAGTTCATCGAACTGGTCGTCGCGATCGACGGCATTCTGCAGGCGCAGGCCGTAGCCGACGCGCGTTACTTCGTGGCCAACTGCGGCCGCGCGGTCTATGAAGCGGAAACGCTGTCGATCGAAGCGAATTTCCTCGAGGCCTACCGGTGGCAATACATCCACTCGGGTGTACGGCACCCTCATTTCAGGGAGGTGCTTTATAGCCTTATTTCCGAAGACCAGGCCATGCGCATCCAGACTGCGCTCGCCACCCTGCAATAAGACTTTCTGAAGCTGAACAACCCACGTTTGTCCAGGAGATGGAACATGAATGCCAATGCACAGACCCATGAAACTAACATCGTCAACGGCCTCAACGTCGACGACCTGTTCTCCCTGATCGAAGGCGTCAAGGGCGATGCGTCGAAAGCCAACACCAGTTGGCGCGTTGCCACGACCTGGAAGGGCCAGGCCCGGAGTCACTCCGAGGTAAAGGGGTTCGCGATCGGAGGGCAGGACGTGTCGCGTCGATTCACGATCGATATCGATGAACCTCTCGAACTCGGCGGCTCGAACCAGTTCGCCAATCCTCAGGAGCATCTGATCGCGGCGCTGAACGCTTGCATGACGGTGGGTTACGTGGCGCAGTGCGCTGTTCGCGGAATCACGCTCCAATCTCTCGAGATTGAAACGGAGGGCGACATCGACCTTAGAGGCTTTCTCGGGCTCGACCCGAAGGTGGCAAACGGCTACGAGAGCCTGCGTTATACCGTTCGTATCAAGGGCAGCGGTACCAAGGAACAGTTCGCCGAAATCCACGACGCTGTCATGGCCACTTCTCCCAACTTCTACAATCTGGCGAATGCCGTCTCCTTGAAACCCACGCTTCTGGTCGGGTGAGCTTCGCGATGTAGGGCGGCGCGACTCGAATCGTTTCCGTCGCGCCGCCTTCCAACTGCGGATCGCCAACTCAGCTGTCCGGTGAACGGTCATACGCGTTCACCGACGTTCACCGGTTCCAACTTTTCGCCAGGTGTTCAGGCTTGAAGTTACTCGACGAAATCCGTTGCTTCGGAAGAGCCTTTCCAGGCGTCGACATCGTGCTGGACCGCCGCGATCTTTTGCGCCGCCAGTTCGTTCGCAATCTTGCCGGCGAACAGGTGCAACGGGGGTTCTGTTACGTCCACCGCCTGCATGATCAGCAGGGCCAGCTTGTCCGGGTCGCCTGCCTGACGACCGTGCAGCGTGCCGAGGTGCAGATCGAGCGATGCCTTGGCCTCGGTGTATTCATCGATCTGCCGTTTGGCCACCGCTAGCGCGCCACTCGACAAAAACTCCGTGCGCACCGGCCCCGGATACACCACCGTTGCCTTGATGCCGAACTCGGCCACCTCGGCGGCCAGCGACTCCGTCAGGCCGGCGATGGCGAACTTGCTTGCCACATAGCTGCCCCAGCCGGCGTAGCCGCCCTGGAAACCCACAATCGAAGCGATATTGATCACGTGCCCGCCGCGCTGGGCACGCAGGTGCGGAAGCGCATGCCGCAGCACCGTCAGCGGGGCGAACAGGTTGATGTCGAAGTTTTGCCGAAGCTCCTCGTCCGAAAGCCCTTCAACGGTGCCTTGTTGCGCATAGCCGGCGTTGTTGACGACCACATCGATCTTGCCGAAGGTTTCAATCGTCCTGGCGATAGCGCATCGCACGCTCTGGTCGTCGGTGAGATCCACTTGCAGAGGAAGAAACTGCCCGGAAGCCGGGCCGATCGCTTCGGTCAGCGACGCTACGGTTCGCGAGGTCGCCGCGACGCGATCGCCGCGCGCGAGGAGTTGCCGTACGAGTCGTTGGCCGACGCCTTTCGACGCGCCGGTGACAAACCAGATTTTTGCAGACTTGCTCATGATGATGTCCTTTGATAGATCAGTCATGCGAAATTAATGGAGGCCAATTGTTTAAAGGAACTCGGCCATGAATTACTTGAGCGCCACGCTCATTCCGCCATCGGCCATCACCACCGCGCCGACGATATAGCTGGCTTTAACGGAAGCCAGGAAGGCGATCACTTCGGCGATTTCCCGCGGATCGGCCGCCCGTTTGATCGGCGCGCTCTTGCCATGCGCGGCGAGAAAAGCCGGCCCGTCTTCGTGGATGTGGTTCGTGATGTTCGTCACCGCATCGCCCGATCCGACCGCATTGACGCGAATGCCGTGATCGATCGCTTCGAGCGACATGGCGCGCGTCAACTGGGCGAGCGCGCCTTTCGACGCCGCATAAGCGGCGATCAGCGGAAACGCCTGATAACACGCATATGAACCCACGTTGACGATCGCGCCCGTCTTCGCCGGCATCATCGCGCGCATTGCCTCGCGCGAGAAAAGGAACGCGCCGGTGGAATTGACTGCCTGAATGCCGTTCCAGTCGTCGAGCGTCATGTCAACGACCGGCTTGTTGATGATGATGGCCGCGTTGTTGACCAGAATGTCCAGCCGCCCGAAGCGTTCTGTCGCTGTCGACACCGCACGCACCGCGCTTTCTTCATGCGCGACGTCGGCGATGAGCGGCACGATCCCCGGCTGGGCCAACGCTTCGACATTGGCGCCGCGATCGACGGCGATCACGGTGGCGCCTTGGCCGTGCAGTAGCTCGGTGGTGGCGAGTCCGATGCCGCTAGCCGCGCCAGTGACGATGGCGACTTTGCCGGCGAATATTTGGTCTGTGGATGCAGATGAGGTCATGATGAATTTCTCCTGGGGGAAGGGGATGCTTAGAAGGGACTTGCCGTCGGACGCACGACGAGTTCGCTCACGTCGACATCCGCCGGCTGCTCGATCGCGTAGGCGACTGCGCGCGCAATGGCGTCGGAGGTCAACGCGATCCGGCGGAAGTCACGCATTGCGGCCCGCGCCGTTTCGTCGGAGATCGAATCGGCCAACTCCGACTCCACGACGCCGGGGCAGATCACGGTCACGCGAATCTTGTCGGTTTCCTGCCGCAATCCATCCGAGATGGCGCGCACGGCGAATTTGGTGGCGCAGTACACGGCGGCGGTCGGCGTGACGGCCAGCCCGCCGATCGAGGACATATTGATGATCTGGCCGAACCCCTGCCGCTCCATGGTCGGCAGTACCGCGGCGATGCCGTGCAACACGCCGCGCACGTTCACGTCGATCATGCGATTCCACTCGTCCACTTTGAGCGAACTCAAAGGCGACAAAGGCATCACGCCGGCGTTGTTGACGATCACGTCGATACGGCCGAAGGTGTCTAGCGCGAACTGGGCGAAAGCGTTCACGTCGGCGGCGGACGTGACGTCGAGTGCCCGATAATGAACCGAGCCGCCGCTCGCCTGGATTGTCTCGGCCAACGCCGCGAGTCGTTCGGTGCGCCGTGCGCCGATCACGAGCTGATGCCCCTGGGCAGCGAGCAGCCGAACCGTTGCTTCGCCGATACCGCTGCTTGCCCCGGTGATGAGGATGACCTTGGGTTGGTTGGTTTGCGTTGTCATGGTGCGTTCTCCGTTCCGATAGTTCGTGCAGGTTTTGTCCGAGGGGCGCCGCGAAGGCCGTACATCACGAAGCAGGGCAATCGCGGCGGCGTCTCTCTCGAGACCTTCGGCAGCACTGTGCAACCGATGACCCATCTTATGAGCCGGCCACCTGCGTGCGAATACACGCGACAATGGCGGTATTGCCTATTCCTATCGACGTGGGCTGTTGCCCGTTGATCGAGTCCGGCGGAATCGCTTAACCTGACCTCGCAAAAAAAGGAGTTCTCGTGACCGTAGCCGACAACCCGGTTTCCACAAGAATGGTGAGCCTGCTTGGGCGCCTGGCGCCGAATGAGGGGTACACCCAGTCCGCATTGGAGTCGGTGCGGTTCATGCGCTCGAACCGGCCGCTGGGGCGCACGCCCGTGCTGTACGAACCCAGCATCGTGATCGTGTGCCAGGGGCGCAAGCTGGGCTTTCTGGGCGAAGAGGTGTACGTCTACGATGCGCAGCACTACCTGATTCTGTCGGTACCGCTGCCGTTTTCGACGGAAACCGAGGCGAGCGAGTCCGAGCCGATGCTGGCCGTGTCGCTGCGGCTTGATCTCACCGATCTGACCGACCTGATTCTGGCGATCGATCAATCGGCGTGCCAGCAGCAAGGCACGCCGCTTGGGATCGTCTCCACGCCGCTGGAGGGCGATCTTGCCGACGCTACGTTGCGCCTGCTACGGGCGCTGAGCTCGCCGCTCGATGCCCAGGTGCTCGGGCCGGCAATCGTGCGCGAAATCTGCTATCGGGTCCTGGTGGGGGAGCGTGGTGCGGCGATGCGAGCGGCGCTCGCCCATCAAGGCCGCTTCGGCAGGGTGGCCAAGGCGCTGCGGCGGATCCACACGGACTTTGCCGAGCCACTCGATGTCAGCCGTCTCGCCGACGAGGCCGGCATGAGCGTGCCGGCTTTTCACGCCAATTTTCGGGCCGTCACGCAGACTTCTCCGATCCAGTACATCAAGTCGACGCGGCTTCATCAAGCGCGCCTCATGATGATCCGCGACGGCTTGACTGCCGCGTCTGCGTCGGCGCGAGTCGGCTATGAGAGCCCGTCGCAGTTCAGCCGCGAATTCAAGCGGTTTTTTGGCCGCTCGCCGGTGGACGAGGCTCGGGACATGCGAGCGTCTTTCGCGCTTTCGCCCGCCGCGAAGATCGACGATTTTGTCGCGTCTCACTGATAGCCCGCTTCACTCATGCTGCGCGCGAGTTACGGCGCTCAGACCGGGCATCGGCGCTGAGCGCAAAGGCAACGGCAACGGAGAATGGCGCTAGCTGCGGTAATCGGATTTCGGGTCGTCGATCAGACGGAGCGCGGCTTGCCACGCCAGCTCCGCGATTTCCGCCGAATCCTCGCGAGCGAACTGGCTCGCGGTCAGTTCACAGACTTCACGCGACGGGATGCGCAAGGCGCTGCCGCCGGCCAATGCCTGAATCTGCGCCTGGCAGGCACGTTCGAGGAAGTAGATCTCGTGGAATGCTTCGGCGGCCGTGGCGCCTGCGGCCAGCAATCCGTGATTGCGCAGGATCATCGCCTTGCAGGTGCCGAGATCGCGGACCAGACGTTCGCGTTCGCCGAGTTCCAGCGCGATGCCTTCGTAATCGTGGTAGCCGAGCTTGCCGTAGAACTTCAACGCATGCTGGCTGATCGGCAGCAGCCCTTGTTCCTGAGCGGATACAGCGGTTCCGGCGGCCGTGTGCGTGTGGATCACGAAATGCAGGTCGTCCCGCGCGGCGTGAATCGCCGAGTGGATCGTGAAACCCGCGGCGTTCACGCGGAACAATGCGGGCTCGGTTTGCGCGCGCTCGTCGACGACCTTGCCCTGATGATCGATCTTCACCAGATCCGAAGCGCGCATCTCGTGGAACAGGACACCATAGCGATTGATCAGGAAGGCGGCTGGCTCACCCGGCGCGCTCGGCAGACGCGCGGTAATGTGCGTGTCGATCATGTCCGTCATGCGGAAATGCGCGACGAGCCGGTAAAGCGCGGCCAGTTCTTCCCGCACATGCTGCTCGTTATCGGATCGCGTGCTGCGTGCAGCGCGCGATTCCACCGTGGGGTCGGATAATTGGGACGTTTGCATTTGAGAAGGCTCCGAGGTTCGCACTTGCTGTCACGTGCGCAATGTTCGCTGGCGGCGAGGCGGGTTGGCAAGCGTCGCGGCTTCGGTAAACAATACGCCGTTATCGTCGGCGAGGACCAGTCCGTCGGACCGTACCATGCTCGCGCATGGTCTCGTGCCGTTAACGGAAGCCAAAAGCAATGGGGCGAATGATCTCCGATAAAAAAGAACTCGCCCAAAAAGAAAAACGCCCCGCAGGGCGTTTTTCAGAACTTCGATCCAGCAGGAAACTCGCGTTCCCCACCGAGAGAGACCCGCTTAGAACTTGTGACGGATACCGACGCGGAACGCCAACTGGTTGTCCGAACCCGTGCCCGACGTATTGAAGTAGCTCGTGCTCGAACCGATCTGCGCTTGCACATCGCCCGTTGCCGCATTGTGGCCCGAAGCGATCTGGTAGATACCCAGTGCATACACGTCAGTACGCTTGCTCAGCGCGTAGTCGACGCTCAGGTCCACCTGGTTCCAGTGGCCCGTGTTCGCGTTGCTCAGGTGCATGTACGTGTAGCCCGCGCCTGCCGTCAGAGCCGGCGTGAACGCGTACTTCGCACCTGCTTCATAGGCGGCGAACGTCGTCGAACCACCCGTGATCGGCTCGAAGCGCGTGTTCGTGTACAACGCCCACAGCGTCGCTGCGCCGATCGAGTAACGGCCGCCGACGCCGAACGTGCGCAGATCGCGCACCGTGCCGGTCGTCACGTTGGCCATCGCCGTCGAGAAGGCCGGCGTTGCCTGACCCGGGAAGCGGATGTCCGTGTAAGCCGCGCCGACGCCGAACGGGCCGTTGGCGTAGTTCACGCCGAAGCTATAAGCACGCGACGAACCGGCGGTCGTGCCGACCGTCGGTGCGCCGGCAAATGCGCCTGCCTGGTTCGAGAAGCCGTACATCGCGCCGAAGGTCAGGCCCGCGAAATTCGCGCTGCTGAACTTGACTGCGTTGTTGATACGGCTCGACGTCAACTGGTCGACGTCGTTGATGTGGTAAGCGTAGTTACCCGCGACGGTCTGGCCGCCGGTCGAGTAGTTGCCGCCCAGATAGTCCGTCGAAAACGAGTACTGGCGACCGAACGTCAGCGAGCCGATGCCGTCCTTCGACAGACCGACATAAGCTTGACGGCCGAACAGCGCGCCGCCCTGGCCGAGCGTGCCGTTGCCGCTGTTAAAGCCGCTTTCCAGGACGAACAGCGCCTTCAGGCCGCCACCCAGATCTTCCGTGCCGCGCAGGCCCCAACGGCTGCCTTGCGAAACGCCGTCGTCGTACTTGAAGAGGTTGTCGTGACCCGTTGCGGTCTTCGAGTTGTTCACGTAGCTGATACCGGCATCGATCAAGCCATACAGCGTGACGCTGCTTTGCGCGTGGGCGGCGGTGGCGAAGACGGCGAGAGTAGCGGCGGTCAATACTTTCTTGTTCAAGACTTTCTCCGATTAAAAATTAAGCGATCGCGGCGCCGAACTCTTTGGTCAGGTCGTGCGATGGCCCGAAATTTAAGGGAACGCAGAGTAAGGTATGTGACAGCATGGGTTATTTTTGAAATCTGTCGCGCCGGCGCGACACTCACATGGCGCTGCCCGCTCAAATCACGCAGGCCATGCGCGTATAAGCTTTTTCCGGATCGTGCATATAAGCGTGTGAAAAACGATTGGTTTCGGGCGCCCCGGCCGCATGCGACGATGCGCGCCTATCAACAAATCACACGTGGGGCAACGCATGCAACGCCGGAGAATCATCCAGAACCTGCTCGCTATTGCGGCCATTTCGCTCACGGCCACGTTCGCGCACGCGGACGACAAACAACTCAAGATCGGCACGATGAGCGGTCCCGACGCGCAAATCTGGACGGTCGTGACGAAAGTGGCGGCGCGCGAAGGTCTGAACGTCAAGGTCATCGAATTCAACGACTATGTGCAGCCGAACGCGGCGCTCGACGCGGGCGATCTCGACGCCAATGGTTTTCAGCACCAGCCGTTTCTCGACAGCCAGATCAAGCAGCGCGGCTACAAGATCGTCAACGTCGGCCTGACCTATGTGTCGCCGATGGGCTTCTATTCGAAGAAACTCAAGTCGCTTAAGGACTTGCCGGAAGGAGCGAAGGTCGGCATCCAGAACGATCCGTCGAACGGCAACCGTGCGCTGCTGCTTCTGCAGAAGTACGGCGTGATCAAACTCAAGCCGGGCGTCGGCACGAACGGGGTGAACGCGACGCCGCTCGACGTCGCCGAGAATCCGAAGAAGATCAAGCTGGTCGAACTCGACGCCGCGCAATTGCCGCGCGCGCTCGGCGATCTCGACGCGGCGTCGATCAATACCGACTACGCGGTCAAGGCCGGCCTGCAGCCGACCAAAGACGCGATCGCGATCGAGGACCTCAAAGGCCCGTACGCGAATCTGATCGCGGTGCGCGAGCAGGACCGCAATCAGCCGTGGGTGAAGAAGCTGGTGGCGGCGTACGAGTCGGACGAAGTGCGCAAGTACATCGATACGCAATTCAAAGGCGCGATCATTCCGGCCTTCTGAGCGCGGCTTCGACACACGGAGTGCAAAAGCAGATCGCCCGCTGAAACAGCGGGCGATTTGTCTTTCGGCTCAAGCTTTTACCGGTGCAATGCGCGGCAACGCGGCACCGTCCACGGTTGCGCTTTAGTTGCTCAACAGCGAGCCGCTGCGGAACGCCTTCGCGCCGGCGATGCGCGCGAACTCCAGGCCGGCCGTCGCAAAGCGCGTCAAATGCCGTGCGTACAGCACGCCGGCCACGCTGCTCTTCAGCGTGACGACTTGCTCCGTCAGCGGATCGACAATATCGGCGATCTCATGGCCCACGTCGACCCAGGTGCCCACTTCGCAGCGATACACCAGCACGCCGCTCATCGGCGCGACGATCGGCTCGGCGCCGGCGAGCGGCGTGGCGGCGAATTCGAGCGGCGGCAGCGGAGCGGCCGTACCGTCGATCACGCCACGCGAGGTCAGGTATTCGATGATCGCCTGGGCATCGTGCTCGGCGTACTCGTACGACACTTCGCGCTGGCCGCGCAGTTCGATCGTGACCGAGATCGAGCCGTTCGGAATCGGGAAGCGGTCGCCGTAGCGGCCACGCAGATCCGACCAGCAGAAGCTGTGGATTTCATCGAACGGGTTGCCCACCGAATTGAGCGCGAGCAGCGAGGCCTTGGCATCCAGGTAGCAGGCGAGCGGCTCGACTTCCGGCCACAGATCCGGATTCGTGTAGAGGTGCATCGCGGCTTCCCAGTCGCAGTGCAGATCGAGCACGATGTCGGCGTCGTACGAGAGCTTTTGCAGTGCGAGGCGCTGCGATTCGAGTTCGGTTGCCGGCTGTTGCGCGTCGAGTGCCTCGCGCATGGCCGTACGGATGGCGGTGCGGTTGGCGTCGACGTTGTCGGTCAGGCGCGACTCGATCACCGGCTGCACCAGCGCCGACAGATCGTGGAAATTGCGGTTGAAGTTCTGCGCGGTGTTGGTCTCGAAGCGTCCCGTCAGATGGCCGAGAAAGTGCTGGTTCAGGCCGATCGGATTGGCCACCGGCACGATCACGACTTCGCCGCGAAGCTTGCCGGCGGCTTCCAGCGCGGCCAGCTTGCGGCGCAGCGCCCACGACACCAGCATGCCGGGCAACTCGTCGGCATGCAGCGACGACTGGATGTAGATCTTCTGCCCGCCGCCGGGACCGTAGTGGAAACTCATGAGGTTGCGGGCGGTGCCGAGCGTCGGGGCAATCAGCGGATGGGTTTGGGTTTGCATAGTTTTCAAATCCGCGGCGAGGTGGGGCGTGCCGCGCTATCTCGTTGATAACAGTGGGGAAACTTGCTTGGCGGCCGGTCAGTCTCGGGGCCGGCGGGTGGCGCCTTGCGGGCGCCTCGATCGCACGATCTTAGCCGATATGACGCAGTGTGTGGTTTTATGCGGCGCCGCAAATGAAACGGGCTCCGCATGTGGCGGAGCCCGTTTCGGCAAACCGGCAGGCGCGCCGTCAGACGCGCATGGCTGGTTGAGTTGGCAACTTAGCTGCCGTACACGTCGAAGTCAAAGTACTTCTTCTCGAGCTTCTTGTACGTACCGTCCTTGATGATGTCGGCGATCGCCTTGTCGATCTTCGCCTTCAGATCGGTGTCTTCCTTGCGCATGCCGATGCCCGCGCCGTTGCCGAGGATCTTCGGATCGTCGAGGTTCTTGCCGACGAAGTCGAAGCCGGCGCCGCGCGGCGTCTTCAGGAAGCCGATTTCAGCTTGCACCGCATCTTGTAGCGCTGCGTCCAGACGGCCCGACAGCAAGTCGGCGTAGACCTGGTCCTGGTTCTGATACGGCACGACCTTCGCGCCCTTCGCTTCCCAGTACGTCTTCGCGTAGGTTTCCTGGATCGTGCCTTGTTCCACGCCAACCGTCTTGCCCTTGAGCGAGTCGGCCGTCGGCAGGATGCCCGAACCCTTCTTCGCGACGAGGCGCGTCGGCGTGTTGAACAGCTTGTTCGAGAAGGCGATCTGCTCGGCGCGTTGCGGCGTCATGGACATCGACGACAGCACGCCGTCGAACTTCTTCGCCTTCAGGGCCGGGATCATGCCGTCGAAGTCGTTTTCGACCCACACGCACTTGGCCTTCAGGCGCGCGCAGATCTCATTGCCGAGGTCGATGTCGAAGCCAACGAGCTTGCCGTCCGAGCCCTTCGACTCAAACGGAGGATAGCTGGCGTCAACGCCGAAACGGATGGTCGACCACTCTTTAGCGTGTGCGCCAATCGAAACGGTAGCAAGCAGAGCAACCGTCAAAGCCGCTAGCAGTTTTTTCACTGTTTAACTCCTCGTGTAGTTCAAATACGCCCGCATGCGGTTGTACCGCTGCGAGTCACCCGGCGCGACTCACGACCGGGCTTGGGTTGAAGCTGCCAGCCGGGGCGGCCAGCAGCGCGCGCCAAGCTTATCAGTTCAAAAAGATTGGGTAGCTAGTGAAACACCGGATGGCGCGGGAGGATAGCTTTTAAGGTCCAAGTGTGGTGGAGATTCAAAAGCGGCCGTGATGCGTATTGGATGGAATGGCCGCTCGCCTTGCGCATGTAATCGCGTAGTAATGAAGTTGGCTAATTGCGTCCGTATTGCAGTTCGGCCGAATGACGCGCGATTCAAGCCACTCGGGCGCGGCGGACTAAAAACCGGCCATTTACTCCTTATTTACTGCTTACCCAGCGAATCCGCGCGCCCGGCGCCGACCTCGCCGCACCACAGTTCGCCTTTGTCCATCATCTGCGCCTCCTGCGCGGACATGCCCGCGCAGGTGCCGCGCATGTCCGGCGTCTCGCGCTCAGTGCGCGCGAGCGCGGCCCGGTTCATTTCGCCCTGAAGCCAACTGCCGAAGCACCCAATCGACCCGGCCGCGACGGCCACCCACATCCACTCTGTTTTGCTCAAGCGCATTGTCTGTTTCTTGTCCGACTCTTCGACTGCCCGCAAGACAGGCCGCGCGACATCCGGCGACGCTGCCGTCGACCGCCGGCGGCGGACTGGGCAAGAGAGTTTATCGGCACCGGCGCGGGGTTCTTTAGAGACGGCCCTCTATCTCCGAATGGCGTTATTAAGCGCGGACAATCGCGCGCTATTACAGCGCTTGCGCGCGTTTCAATCGATAGGCGGCGAGTTAAAGTTTCCGCATAAAGTGCCGTTAAATGCAGTTGAGCGGCTTTGATGCATCACGTCCGACCGGATATTTTTTCGACTCTGGCTAAGCCAAAAACCAAAAATGGTTTCCTTAGCGCTATCATCGATGCTCCTCGCGCTCCGCTACACGCAGCATCGAGCGCATCTGTCTGAAGAAAGTCACCGAGCACCCCGTCCGCGGATCGAGTCCGCGTGTTTGCGCTCGTCGGAAAGGCCTTCTGCTAAACGGTGTTGGTTATGCACATGATGTTGACGGCAGATGAAAAGCGCTTTTGTAAACGATTCTTCCATTCACGAATCGCTGCCGCCTTGGCGCGCGCGCGTTTGTCGTGTCGCGGCGTTTGTTCGGGATATTTAACATTTCTGATTGGCGCGGTTATCTGCCTGGGCGTTTGTTTGGCGTCGCCGGTTAAAGCCGAAGAAAAGATTCTGCGCGTGCTGGCATGGCCCGGCTACGCGGACGCCGACGTCGTCAAGAATTTCGAGGCGCGTTATCAAGCCAAAGTGGAAGTGACGCTGGTCGATTCCGACGAGGCGCTGTGGGCGCAGATGCACGCCAAACATGCGCCGCCGTTCGATGTGCTCGCCGCCAATACCGCGGAAATCCAGCGCTACACGCAGGCGAATCTGCTGGCGCCGCTCGATCTCGCCAGCTTGCCGAACACCAAAAAACAATTGCCGCGCTTTCAGGCGCTCGCGTCGATCGGCGGCATCACGTCGGGCGGCAAGGCGTACGCCATTCCGTTCACGTATTCGTCGATGGGCCTGATCTACGACCGCAAGCAGGTCGCCGTGGCGCCGCGCTCCATGCGCGAATTGTGGAATCCGCGCTACCGCGGCAAGGTGCTCGACTTCAACAGCGCGCAGCACAATTTCTCGTTCACGGCGCTGGCGCTCGGCTATCCCCATCCTTTTCAACTCGATGCCGCGCAGATGCGCGCGATCGCGCACAAGCTCGTCGATCTGCGCCGCAATCTGTTGACCTATTACACGTTGCCCGAGGAGGCGACCGCGTTTTTCATCCAGCACAAGGCTGCGCTGATGTTCGGCAACTACGGCACCCAGCAGGTCGAATTGCTGCGCCGCGCGGGCGCCGACGTCGGCTACGTGATTCCCGACGAAGGCGCGCTCGCGTGGCTGGATTGCTGGTCGATGACACGCGCGGCGGCCGATCAGCCGCTGGCGCTCGCGTGGATCAATTACATGCTCGAACCGGACGTGAGCGCTTTGCTGACGCAACGCCAGGGACTCGCCAACACGTTGACGGCGCCCGTGGAAAACAGCGATAACGCGCGCATCGTGTGGATTGGCCCGGTCGAAGATATTCAGCGGCGCGAGGACCTGTGGGCCAGAATCGTGTCCGGGGACCGGTCGGAGCGTTTTTGATGATACGCCCGGGGCTGACCTTCAAACTATCCGTGCTGCTTGCGTGCATCGGCGTGCTCGCGTCCGGCGCGACCGGCTATTACGCGTATCGCGCCAACCGCACGATGCTCGTGAACGAAGCCGAGCGCAGCCTGCTTACGTCGACGGAATTGCTCGGCCAGCGCTTTTCCACCTCGATCGACGACGTCGCCGCCGACGCGCTTGTGCTCGCGAGCATGCCGTCCACGGCGGAGGTCGCGCAGACCGACGACGGTATCGGCCCGAACGTGGCGCGCGAACGGCTGGCGCAGGTGTATTCCAGTTTCATGGTGCATCACCCCGAGTACCTGCAAGTCCGTCTGATCACGCGCCAGCACTATGGACTCGAACTGGTGCGCTTCGACCGCGACGCCGACGGCCTCGTGCGGGTCGAAGGCAACAAGCTGCAGGAGAAAGGCCAGTTCGCGTACGTGTTCGACACGCTGGCGTTTTCGCCGGGCCGCATCTACACCTCGCCGATCTCGGTCAACCACGAGTACGGCACGCATGCCGCGGAGGGCAAGCCGACCTTGCGGGTCGGCACGCCGGTGTCGAACGTCAATGGCGCGGTGGTGGGCGTGATCGTGATCGACATCGATCTGGCGGGTTTGTTCAAGCGCCTGCAAAGCGATTTGCCGAGCGACTATCAGGTCTATCTGGCTAACGAGTGGGGCGATTTCCTCGTTAATCCGGATGCGTCGAAAACCTTCGGCTTCGATCGTGGCCGGCGCGTGCTGATGCAGGACAGTTTCTCCGTCACCAAGCCGCTGTTCGAGCAGACGCAAAGCGAGGTGCTGGTCAACGGCCTTGGGCGGCCACGGCAGGCCGCCGGCCAGGTGCTCGCTTTCGTGCGCAGGCCGTTCGGCGATCTGGAGGGCAACCGCTTCATCGTGCTCGGTCTGGCCAAGCCGCTCGAAGACGTGCTGTCCGGCGCGAATCTGCTTGGCAACAGAATCGTGCGCATGGTGCTGATTTTCAGCGTGCTGGCGCTGTTCCTTGCGGTTCTGTTCGCGCGCGCGCTGACCAAGCCGCTGCACATTCTCGCGTACGCGGCGACGCATCTGTTCGCCGAGCACGCCATGGAAACGCTGCCGCTCAAACGGACCGACGAGATCGGCGTGCTGGCGCGCTGCTTCGACCGGCTGCGCCGCGAAATCAAATCGCAGATGGACGTGTTGCACACCAAGCAACGCGAGCTCGTGCATCTCGCCACGCACGACGTGCTGACCGGACTGCCGAACCGCGTGCTGTTCATGGAGAAGCTCGAAAGCGCAATCGACGAAGCGACGCGGCGCGAGGAAGGGCTGGCCGTGCTGTTCGTCGACCTGGACCGCTTCAAGCAGATCAACGACCAGTTCGGCCATGCCGTCGGTGACAAGGTGCTCGTCGCGGTGGCGCGCCGCTTGAAGCAGGTGCTCTGTTCCGCGGATGTGGTGGCGCGTCTGGGCGGCGACGAGTTCATCGTGCTGATCGAGGGGCCGCGCTCGGCGGAGGCGGCGCCCGCGATTGCCTCGCGGATCATGGCGACGTTGAACGAGGAACTCCGCGTGGACGGGCAGGGCATGACGGTGGGCGCGAGCATCGGCATCAGCCAGTTCCCCGACGACAGCGGCACGGCCGAGGAGTTGCTGCTCAACGCCGACGCCGCGATGTACGCGGCCAAATCCGGCGGACGCTGCGCCTATATGCGCTATCACGTCGTGCTCGAAATGCGCCGCCGCGAACAGCTCGAGCAGGCGCACGCGCAGGCAGACGTAGGCGCAACGGAAGGGCGCGAGGCCAAGCCGACGACCTGATGCGCCTGTTACGCTTGAGCTGCACGCCCAGCTTTGCTGGCTGCTTGCCGGTTGCTTGCCGGTTGCTTTCTAATTGCTTTCTGATCGCGTCGCCTGCTGCTCTCTCCCCAGCAAAACCGCGAGGCAACTTTGCCTCGATCCTCGCTTTGCCGAGCGTCGAAGCAATCGTTTGCGCCGATCTTGAGGCAAGTCTTTTTGATTTTCGGCGAAGCGTTTCCGCCATATCAACTTTGCCGCGGGCCTGCCGAAAACTCCGATATAGCAACGGATTTGACGGGAGATTGCCGTGAAGCGACAGATAGGGTTGTTGGCTGCCGTTTTCGCGTTCGCCGGGTGCGCCCAGATGCCTCCGCCGACTGCGGCCCATACGGACAAAGCGCCGAACGAGGTGATCAGTTTCGACATTCCGCCCGACGCGCTCGGCGCGCGCGATCCGCAACTCAGCGCCGTGCTCGCCAAAGCGGGCGCGTTGGCCGCCGCGCAGCCGCAGTCCACGGTCGTTCTCGTGACCGCGCTGGGGCAGGATTTTGCGTACCTGAATCAGGCGGTATGGAAGGGCGTGCCCGCACAGCGCACGGCCCGCGTGAACTTCGAGAACCGCACCGCCGGACTGGGTCAGCCGTATAGCGTGTCGATCAGGACGGTTCAATGATGGAGGGCACCGTGACGGTTCGCATCATTTTGCTGGCGCTGGCCGCGCTTCTGAGCGCGCCGGCCTTTGCCGGCCAGCCGGGCGCGGACCTGCAATCCGCCGGCGCATTTCCCGCAGCATTTCCCGCCGCGGCGGACAAGGTTTATCCGCCGTTGCCGTCGCTCGCCATGCTTCCGCCTCCGCCCGCAACCGACGACGACTTGCCGCTCAAACCGGCTACGCGTCGAAAGAAGCCGCATGGGGCGGCTCAGACGCAGGAGCGCAGAAGTCCGCCGGGCCCGGTCGTGCGCATCGTCGTGTCCGACGCCTCGCGTGCCTATCTCGACTCCGTGCAACGACAGATCGATCAGGCGTTGGCCAGTAAATCGGGCGGCGACCCGACGCTCGCCACTCTTTATCACTAACTAGCGGAAGGATGCGTCATGTCCTTGAAGATCTTCCTTATTGCGCTCGCCTGCCTGTCGGTGTGCGGCGTCGCGCAAGCAGCCGACGATTGCTTCAACGAAGCCGCGGCGTATCAGGGCGTCAACCCATGGGTGCTGCGCGCGCTTGCGTGGTACGAATCGAAGGGCGACGCGGGCGCGATACGCCAGAACGCAAATGGTTCGATCGACGTGGGTCAGCTGCAGATCAACTCGATTCACTTCGACGACCTCGCGCGCGAAGGCGTGCCGCATCGCGCGCTGATCGATCCGTGCGTGAACGTGTACGTGGCCGCCTGGCTGCTGAAACAGAAGATGGTCAAGCACGGCAATACGTGGCGCGCGATCGGCGCTTACCACTCGGAAACGCCAAAGCAGCGCGATGCGTATGCGCGTGGGATTCAGAAGGTGCTGGTGGCGTGGGGGCAACTGCCGTCCACGCCATGAGGATGCTCGCGAGCCGCGCATCGCGAGCCCGGCGAGCAATAAAAGCCCTATAAAAAAGCCTTCAAACGATCCGTGCCCCGCCGCGATACGTCGCGCGCGGCACCGGCAGCTTATCGAGCATCGTCACGCGCACGAAGTCCCCGCGCAAACCCGCTTCGATCGCGCCGCGGTCGTGCAAACCGGCGGTGCGCGCCGGTTCGGCGGAGACCGTCGCCATCGCTCGCGGCAAGGTCCAGCCGGCTTTGTCGACCAGTTCGAACACGGCGGTCATCAGGCTCGACGGCACGTAATCCGACGACAGGATATCGAGCAAGCCGGCTCGCGCCAGTTCGAGCGCCGAGACGTTGCCCGAATGCGAGCCGCCGCGCACGATGTTCGGCGCGCCCATGATGGTCGAAATGCCGTGTGCGCGCGCGGCCTCGGCGGCGATGCGGGTGGTCGGGAATTCGGCGAGCACGATGCCTTCCTCCTTGGCCTGCTCGACGTGTTCGATCAGCGTGTCGTCGTGGCTCGCCACCGGAATGCCGAGGCGGTTGCAGCGCGCGACGATCTCGCGGCGGTGCGTATCGGCGTAACGCGCCTGTTCGACCGACAGTTCGGCGAGCGCGGTCGCGACGTGTTCGTCGCTCAGCTTGCCGTTGCGTTCCTGGAAGCGGCGCCATTGCTCGCGGTCGTGCCACTGACGCTGACCCGGCGTGTGATCCATCACCGAGGCGAGCCGCAGCAGCGGATGCGCGCACAGCGAGTCGAACACTTCCACGACGTCGGCGGTGGCGATTTCACAGCGCAGATGCAGGAAGTGTTCGGCGCGCAGCAGCTTGCGCTCGGAAAACCGTGTGAGCGATGCGGCGCATTGCGTCTGCAAGTCGCGGCCCCGCAGCCCCACGTTCGTGCGCGAGCCGATGGCGAGCGCATCGAACACCGTGGTGATGCCGGCCGCGGCCACTTGCGCGTCGTGGATCACGAAGGCGGCATCCGTATTCCATTGCACGCCCGGACGCGGCGCGAGATGCTTCTCCAGATTGTCCGTGTGCAGTTCGATCAGACCGGGCAACAGATAGTCGCCGTCCCAATCTTCGGCTTCGCGCGCGCTGGTCGTGCCGCGCTCGACGTCGCGAATCACGCCGTCTTCGACGCGTAGCACGCCGGTGAATACTTCGTCTCGCGTCACGATGCGAGCGTTCCTGATCAACATCGACTTGCTCCGTAGTCAGTCAGACTTGAGTGTGGCTGTGTGGTTGCTGTGTTGACGCCGCATGCGTCAGTGTAGTGCCGTTTGGTGTCACTTAGTGACGCAGCGGCGGCTGCAGTTCCAGGCGGCGCGTGGCCACCTTGCCGCGCGTATCTTCGTCGTGAAAGATCCCGACGATCGCCGCGCCGCGCTCGCGCGCTTCGACGATCAGATCGGCGACCACGTCGCGGTTTTCCGCGTCGAGCGAGGCCGTCGGTTCATCGAGCAACAGTAGCGGATGCTCCGCGATCAGACCACGCGCGATATTCACGCGCTGCTGTTCGCCGCCCGAGAACGTGGCGGGCGCGAGCGACCACAGCCGTTCCGGCACATTCAATCTGGCCAGCAGCGCGGCGGCGCGCGAGCACGCTTCGTCTTCTGGCACGCCGCGCGAGAGCAGTGGTTCGGCGACGAGCGTGAGCGTCGGCACGCGCGGAATCACGCGCAAAAACTGGCTCACGTAACCGACCACGCCACGGCGCAGGCGCAGCACGTCGTGCGGTTCGGCGCCGGTGATCGACACGGGCCGGCCGTCATTCGCCGCATCGCGAATCGCAATCGAGCCGCGGCTTGCCAGGTAATTGCCGTACAGGCAGCGCAGCAGCGTGCTCTTGCCCGCGCCCGACGGTCCGACCAACACCACGCACTCGCCGCGCTCGACTTCGAGCGAGACGCCCGCGAGCGCTTCGATCTGCACGCCGCCCTGGCCATGCAAGATAAACGTCTTGCCGATGCCGACCGCGCGCAGCATCAGCGCCGCGTTGTCGATGAACGCGCGCTCGCCGGCGCGCGCTTCACTGCTTGTTTCAATGGATCGCATTGTGAGCCTCAAACCGGCAGAACCGAGGAAACCAGCGTTTGCGTGTATGGGTGCTGCGGATCGTCGAGCACCTGATCCGTCAGGCCCGCCTCGACGACTTCGCCACCCTGCATCACCATCAACCGATGCGCGAGCAAACGCGCGACGCCGATATCGTGCGTGACGATCAGCACCGACAGATGCAGCGTGGATGTCAGCGTGCGCAGCAGATCGAGCAGACGTGCCTGCACCGACACGTCGAGACCGGCGGTGGGTTCGTCCATGAAGACGAGTCGCGGACTGGTGACGAGATTGCGCGCGATCTGCAAGCGCTGCTGCATGCCGCCCGAAAACGCAGCGGGAAATTCGTCGATGCGCGAAGCGTCGAGTTCGACGCGCTCCATCCACTGCGTGGCCGCGTAACGGATATCGCCATAGTGACGCGCGCCGACGGCCATCAACGGCTCGCCGATATTCGCGCCGGCCGAGACGCCGCTGCGCAGTCCGTCGCGCGGATTCTGCTGGACGAAGCCCCACTCGGTGCGCATCAGCAAGCGGCGGCGCGGTTCGGACAACGCGAGCAGATCGAGCTGGTCGCCATGCGTGGCCGTGTAGTGAAGCGAGCCGCTGTCGGCCGCGGTTTTGAGCGCGAGCGTGTTGAGCAGTGTGGTCTTGCCCGAGCCGGATTCACCGACGATGCACAACACCTCGCCCGGATACAGATCGAAGCTGACGTTTCTGCAGCCGTTGCGGCCGCCGTATTGTTTGGTGAGCGAGCGGGCGCTCAGAAGCGGCGTCATGCGGGCTCTCCTTTGCGTGCTTCGCGTGCCGGCAGATCGAGATCCGCGTCGCCGCGGCGTTCGTGGCAGTAGTCGCTATCGGAGCAGACGAACATGCGTTTGCCGGCGTCGTCCACGATCATTTCGTCGAGAAAGCTCTCCGTCGATCCGCACAGCGCGCACGCGTGCTGCCACTTCTGCACTTCGAACGGGTGATCGTCGAAGTCGAGGCTGCGCACCGGCGTGTACGGCGGAATTGCGTGAATGCGCCGTTCGCGGCCGGCGCCGAACAATTGCAGCGCGGGGTTCATATGCATCTTCGGATTGTCGAACTTCGGAATCGGCGAGGGCGAGGCGAGGTAGCGATGGTTGACGATCACGGGATAGTCGTAGGTGGTCGCGATGCTGCCGTGATGCACGATATCCTCGTAAAGCTTCACGCTGATCAGACCGTAGTCGGCGAGCGCATGCAGCTTCTTGCATTCGGCGACGCGCGGTTCGAGTCGAAACAGCGGCTCGGGCATCGGCACCTGATAGACGAGAATCTGCTTGTCGGTGAGCGGCGCTTCGGGAATGCGGTGACGGGTCTGGATGATCGTCGCGTCGACCGTGCGGCGCGTGGTCGCCACGCCGGTGGTGCGCGCGAAGAAGCGGCGGATGTTGACCGCGTTGGTGGTTTCGTCGGAGCCCTGATCGATCACCTTCAGCGTGTCGTGTTTGCCGATGATCGCCGCGGTCACCTGAATGCCGCCGGTGCCCCAGCCGAACGGCAGCGGCATTTCACGCGAGGCGAACGGCACCTGATAACCCGGCACGGCGACGGCCTTGAGCAAGGCGCGCCGCAGCATGCGCTTGGTCTGTTCGTCGAGGTACGCGAAGTTGTAGCCGTCGGCAGCGCTGTCGTATGACGCGGTGGACGCGGTGGCGAGAGATGTGTCGGGCGCGTTCATGCTGCCTGCTCCTGCTGAGCGTTGGGTTGGTCCTCACTCTGCATGGCGTGCTGCGCACGCAAACGGCGCACGAGTTCCAGCTCCGATTGGAAGTCGACATAGTGCGGCAGCTTCAGGTGCTGCACGAAACCGGACGCTTCGACGTTATCGCTATGCGAGAGCATGAATTCGATGTCCTGCGTCGGCGAGGCAAGCGTTTCGCCGAGTTCTTCGGCGCGCAACGCGCGGTCGACAAGCGCCATCGCCATCGCCTTGCGCTCCGAGTGGCCGAACGCGAGACCGTAGCCTTGCGTGAAGGTTGGCGGCACCGCGCCGCTGCCGGCGAACTGGTTGATCATCTGGCATTCGGTAATGTCGATGTCGCCGATTTCGACCGTTTCGCCTAGTTCGTCGAGTTCCATTTCCACGGCGATCGTACCGAAGCGGATCTCGCCCGCGAACGGATGGGAGTGCGCATAGCCGCGCTGCGTCGCGTAACCCATCGCGAGTAGGAAACCTTCGTCGCCGCGCGCGAGATTTTGCAGGCGTGTGGCGCGGCTCGCGGGAAAGGCGAGCGGCTCGCGCGACAGATCGCCGGGTTCAGGCGCATTCGGCGTGGGACGTTCCTGTTCGATCAACCCTTCCTTGTCGAGCAGACTGACGACGCGCGGCATCGCTTCCGTTTCCACTGCGGCGACTTGATTCGAAGGTGACGGCGCTACGCTAACAGCCCCATCGCTTTCAGCGAGCAACGCGAAATCCAGCAGACGCTGCGTGTAATCGTACGTCGCGCCCAGCAACTGCCCGCCGGGCACGTCCTTGAAGGTCGCCGAAATGCGGCGCTCCACCTGCATCGCTTCGGTATCGATCGGCTGCGTGTAGCCGAAACGCGGAAGCGTGGTGCGATAGGCGCGCAGCAGGAAGATCGCTTCCACCAGATCGCCTGCGGCTTGCTTGATCGCGAGCGCGGCGAGTTCTTCATCGTAGACCGAGCCTTCGGTCATCACGCGCGCCACTGCGAGGCGCAATTGTTCGCGAATCTGCGCGACGCTGAGTTCGGCCAGCCGCGTGTCACCGCGGCGTGCCTTGTCGAGCAGACGCCACGACGCTTCGATCGCGCGTTCTCCACCCTTGACGGCAACGTACATCAGTTCACCTTCGCTTGAGTTGTGCGCGGCAGGCCGATCAGGCGCGCGCCGCAGACGAGATAACAATCGACGCCGCAAGGAAAGAGCGGCGCGAGCGCGGCGCGTTCGCGCCAGAAATGCTCGGGCAGGCCGACCGGCGCAATCGTCGTTGTGTGCTGGATGCCGGGGCCGCTCAGCACGATCGGTGCGCCGCCCGTCAGCGCGTCGACGCGGATCAGCAGCGTGACCGATTGCTCGGGCGATTCCGCCGCGCCGAGCGCGAAGCTTTCCAGCGGCGGCAACGCGCCTGCGTCGTGGATATAGGCGAACGCGGCTTGGCCCGGTTCGTCGACGAGCGGCGCGCCGGTGTGAAAGCGCAATGCCGAACCCAGCGCCGTATCGGGTTGCGCGAGCCACACGGGCGTCGCGTAGTCGCAGAGCGCGAGCAGCGCGGCGAAGGGGGCGAGCTCGGTGCGTGTGGCCCGCCCTTCGGGCAGCACGTTCTCGATCACGCCGACCGTGCCCGGCCGCGACAGCGCGTCGAGCAGAGTGCGAAACACCGCCTGGGTGTCGTGTACCGGGTCTGCGAAACCCGGCGCTAAGGTGGATAACGCGGTAGACAATGCAATCTGTGAGTTTTCCATCAGTCGCCCCGGACCATCGTAAAGAATTCGACGCGCGTGGCCGCGGCGTCCTGTTGCCGCCCGGCGCGTTTCGCGGCCTGCTGCGTGGCAAACGGCTCGATCAGTTGCTTATGCAAGACGGCGTGATGCTCAGGCATTTGCAGGAGCGCGTCTGCGAACGCAGCCAATTCGGCGCGGCGGCGGTCGCGGCCCAGATGGCACGCCACGCCGACAGCCGCGGCGGCATCGCCCGACGCGCGCAGACGCAAGGTGGCGCGCGTTACCGTGGCTTCGCCGAGATTGAACGGATCGCCGCTGCCGCCGACGCGCCCGCGCACCATCGCAAGGCCGATCTCGGGTGGGCGCAGCCAGTCATACGTCGGAGTGGGGATGTCCCGCAGTGCGCGCTCGAGCGCGGCTTCGAGATCGGCGCGCGGCGTGCGGGCCAGGACGGCCATCCATGCGCGCCGGACAGCCGGTGGCGGAGCGGAGGAAGGCGAGGCGGAAGTGGCACTCATCGAATTTCCTGTTGATCCAGCGAGTAGACATTTGACCATCTATTCATCTAAACGTCTAGACGTTTAGGGGTATGCTTGTCGAGCCGTGTAGCGCATGCCGGCCGTTTCACATTTCCATCACGGCTTGCGCACTACAATGCACGTCATAGAGAATATTTGAACCCAAGGGAATGACAGCACCATGACATCGAACGACAACGCGACGCCGGGCACGATGCTCGAACGCGGCGCGGGCGTTGCCGTGTGGCGGCAGATCGAGCAGATCCTGGCGGCGGAGATCGCCGCCAGCGGTTTCGGCGAAGAAGGGCGCCTGCCGAGCGAGGGCGAACTCGCGAAACGCTTCGACGTGAACCGGCATACCGTGCGCCGGGCCATGCTGGGTCTCGCGGCGTTGGGCCTCGTCAGCGTCGAGCAGGGGCGCGGCACCTTCGTGCAGCCCGGCGCCATCGACTATACGATTGGCCGCCGCACGCGGTTTACAGAAAACTTGCGCCAGCAGCATCACGCCGCGGCGGGCACGATGTTGTCGGCCGCGCGCGTGAAGGCCGAGCCGAGCGTCGCGAAGGCGTTGAGCCTGCGGGCCGGCGCGTCGGTCTACCGGATCGAATCGCTGCATGAATCCGACGGCGTGCCGCTCACGTTCGCGCGCAACTGGTATCCCGCGGTGCGTTTCGCGGACCTGCCGGAGGTGCTGGAGCGCACCGGCGGCATCACCAAGGCCATGGCGGAATTCGGCGTGAACGACTATCTGCGCAAGTGGAGCCGTATAGGCAGCGTGCTGCCCGAGCCGGAGGTGGCGCGGCGTTTGAATATCAACCGTCAGCAACCGGTGCTGTGGGTCGAAAACGTCGATGTCGATCTGCAAGGCACGCCGGTCAAATACGGCTTCACGCACTTTGCCGCGGACCGTGTGCAACTGCTGGTGGAGCACGACTTATGAGCGGCGCCGCATGGGGTGCCGAAGCTCGTTTCGCTGTGTATTACGCGCCGTCGCGTGAATCGGCGTGGTGGCAGGCCGGCTCGGCGTGGCTCGCGCGCGACGCGGAAAGCGGCGAGCGCTGCGAATCTCCTCAACCTCCCGAGTTGTCGCGTCCACTCGCAGAACTCACCGAAGCGCCGCGCCGCTATGGTTGGCACGGCACATTGGTCGCGCCGTTTCGACTCGCCGACGGCGTGACGCAGGCACACGTATTGCAAGCCACGCGTGAGTGGGCGCGGAACCAAAGCGCATTCGCGTTGCCGGTGGAAGCCGCGACGCTCGGCGATTTCGTGGCATTGCGGCCCGCCGATGCGCAAGGCGAAGCCAGCATCCGCGACGTGGCCACGAGCGCGCTGCAAACGCTCGATGCCTTGCGCGCGCGGCAGTCCGCGGCCGATCTGGCACGCCGTTTGGCGGCCCCGCTCAGCGAACGGCAACGCGCGTTGCTGATCGAATGGGGTTATCCGTACGTGTTCGACGAATTCCGATTTCACATGACGCTTTCCAGTTCACTCGCCGACGCGCAGGAGCGCGCCACGCTGGTCGCATGGTGGCAGGCGCGAACGGCCGCGCTCGGGCCGCTGCTTGTCGATCACGCCGCGCTCTTCGTCGAACCGGCTCCCGGCGAGCCGTTCGTGCTGTGGCAACGTATGCCGTTCCGGACCGACGAGGTGAAATAACAATGACAGGTCGTTTGATCTATGTAATGGGGCCGTCCGGCGCGGGCAAGGATTCGTTGCTGGAGTTCGCGCGCAAGCACTTGATGGGCGAGCCGATTCTGTTTGCGCATCGCTACATCACGCGGCCGAGCGGCAATGGCGAGGCACACGTGGCGTTGAGCGTCGAAGAGTTCGCGGCGCGTTCCGTGCTCGGCCTGTTCGCGCTCGAATGGTCGAGCCACTCGCTGCGCTATGGCATCGGTATCGAACTAGATGTGTGGCTGGCACGCGGCTGCACGGTAGTCGTCAACGGCTCGCGTCAGCATTTGCAGCATGTGCTGGCGCGTTATCCGAATACGGAAGTGGTGCACGTGGACGCCGCGCCGCATATTCTCGAAGCCCGGCTCGGCGCGCGGGCACGCGAATCGGCGGAACAGGTGGCGGCGCGGCTCGCGCGCCGCGCGCCGTTCTCGTTGCCGGATGGCGTGCGCTGCACCACGATCGACAATTCCGGCGAGCTGAACGAAGCCGGGCATGCGTTGATTGCGTTCCTCAAGGCGGAAGCCGACGTTCAGTAAGCCGTATTATTCGGCCATCGCCATGCGTTCCCGCGTGGCGTCCTGCAGGCAGGACACGAACTGCAGGACGGCCGGCGTCGGCAGCAGGCCGCGCCGCGAAATGATGCTGAGATCGTAGTTCGGCAGCGCCTCTTCGATCTGCGCGACGCGGATGCCGAGCGGCGCGACCATCTGCGCGAGCGGCCGCGTGAAGCAGCCGATCACATCGGTTTGCGACACCAGTCCGAGCGTCACCGCGAACGACGACGGCGCGCGCACCAGCCGCTTCGGCACCGGCAGGCCGTGCGCGTTGAACATCGCCATCATCACGCTGTGCGGGAAGTGATCGGCGCCCACGGTCACGATCCACTCCGCGTCGAGCAGTTCATGCAGGCGCGTCACGTTGGCCAGCGGATGCCCCGCGCGCATGGCGACGACGAACTGCGTCGAATAGAGCGGCGCTTGCACCAGATCGCTGTCGAGCGCCTGCACGTGATGGATCGCCGCGATATCCAGCGCGCCGTTGCGCAAACGCGCGACGGCGTCCGGGATCGTCACTTCTTCCAGATGCAGATTGACCAGCGGCATCGCGCGGCGAAACTTCGAGACCGCATGGGGCAGCGCCGTGAGCGCGATCGACGGCATGGTGCCCACGCTGACCTTGCCGGCCAGTTCTCCCTTCACCTGTTCGACGGCTTCGACCGTGCGCCGCATGTCGCCCAGCAACTGCTCGGCGCGCGGCAGCAGCGCGAGCCCGCACGCCGTCAATTCGATGCCGCGCACGCTGCGCACCATCAGTTCGGCATTCAGCGCGCTTTCGAGCTCGCGGATCGTATGCGTGACGGCCGGTTGCGTCACGCCGAGCTCGCGCGCGGCGGCGCGCAGACTGCGGTGATGGGCGGCGGCGACGAACGCCTGCAACTGCTGCGGTTTCATTGGGGTAATCCCGTATATAACGCTTGTTAATCGGGGTGAAAAAAACAGCATCTTATTCGAACAAAACGGCGTGGCTATAGTGCTCGCCTGTTGGCCGCGTTTTGATGCGGCCATGAATCCATGGAGCCCTAGAGATGAGCGAAGCCGCGCGTTTTACCGAAGTGTCCGACCTGGCGCCCGCCGCCGACAGCCTGCGCGAGATTCGCCATCACATTCACCACCACCCGGAACTGGCCTACGAGGAGCACCAGACGAGCGCACTGGTCGCCGAGAAGCTCGAGCAATGGGGCTGGCAGGTCACGCGCGGCGTCGGCCAGACGGGTGTGGTGGGCACGCTGAAGGTGGGCGACGGCAAGCGCAGCATCGGCATTCGCGCCGACATGGACGCGCTGCCGATCATCGAGCAAACCGGCCTGCCGTATGCGAGCGGCACGCACGGCAAGATGCACGCATGCGGCCACGACGGGCACACGACGATGCTGCTCGGCGCCGCGCAACGGCTCGCGGCCACGCGCAATTTTTCCGGCACGGTGCATCTGTACTTCCAGCCGGCCGAGGAGAGCGGCATCGACAGCGGCGCGCTGAAGATGATCAACGACGGCCTGTTCGAGCGCTTCCCCTGTGACGCCGTGTTCGGCGTGCACAACCATCCGGGCGAAGAGCCGGGCGTGCTGCTGTTCCGCAAAGGGCCGTTCATGTCGGCGGGCGACAAGGCGATCATTACGATTGAAGGCGTCGGCGGCCACGCGGCGCGTCCGCATCTCACGGTCGATCCGGTGGTGGTGGCGGCGAGCATCGTGATGGCGTTGCAGACGATCGTCGCGCGCAACGTCGATCCGTCGCAACCGGCGGTGGTGACAGTCGGCTCGATGCATGCGGGCACCGCGAACAACGTGATTTCGAGCAGCGCGAAGCTGGAGCTGAGCGTGCGCTCGTTTAGCCCCGAAGTGCGCGCGCTGCTGAAGAAACGCATTACCGAGCTCGCCGAAAGCCAGGCCGCGAGCTACGGCGGCAAGGCGGTGGTGGAGTACATCGAAGGCTATCCGGTGGTGGTCAATTCGGATGCCGAAACGGACTTCGCGGTGGAGGTGGCGCGCGAACTGGTCGGCGACGACAAGGTGGTCGCGCAGACCGACATCCTGATGGGCAGCGAAGACTTTGCCTTCATGCTGCAGAAGCGGCCGGGCACGTTCCTGCGCATCGGCAACGGCGCGGGCGAAGACGGCTGCATGGTGCACAACCCGCACTACGACTTCAACGACCGCAATTTGCCGGTCGGCGCGGCGTTCTGGACGCGGCTGGTGGAGCGCTATCTCGGCCAGTGATCCGGTGCGGCGAGCCGCGCCTGAGTCGAGTCCCACAACCATAACGACGAGGAAGACCACGCGATGAGTACCACGACCAATGCGAGCCACGCCGTTCAGGCGAGCCGGCCCGCCAGCCGCGGCGCGATCGCCGCCGCGGTGATCGGCAACTGGCTCGAGTTCTTCGACTTCACCGTGTACGGGTTTTTTGCCGTGATCATCGGCAAGCTGTATTTCCCGTCGGCGGATCCGACTACGTCGTTGCTGCTGTCGGTGGCGACCTTCGCGGCGGGCTTCATCACGCGGCCGCTCGGCAGCGTCATGCTCGGCGTGTACGCGGACCGCAAGGGCCGCAAAGCCGCGCTCAATCTGACCATCATGCTGATGGCGGTGAGCACCGGCCTGATCGCGATCGCGCCGACCTATGCGCAGATCGGTCTCGCCGCGCCTTTGCTGATCGTGCTGGCGCGTCTCGTGCAAGGCTTCTCGCAAGGTGGGGAGTTCGGCGCGGCCACATCCACACTGCTCGAACAGGGCGGCGGCACGCGGCGCGGCTTTCGCGCGAGCTGGCAACTGGCCACGCAAGGCGGCGCCGCGCTGATGGGCTCGGGCATCGCGGCGGCGCTGTCTGGCGCGTTGCCGAAAGAGTCGCTGGAAAGCTGGGGTTGGCGCATTCCGTTCCTGCTCGGCGTGCTGATCGCGCCGGTCGGCATGTACCTGCGCCGCCGCTTGGCCGACGACGCGGCCAGCGCGCACAGCCACGCCATCGAGCGCGGCGTGCTGCATGAACTCTTCACTAGCCATTTGCGCCCGCTCATCCTGATCACGCTGACGGTGATGGGCGGCACGGTCTCGACCTACATTCTGACCTTCTACATGCCGACCTACGCGATCCACACGCTCGGCCTGCCGATGTCGCTGTCGATGCTGGTGGGCGTCGCCTCGGGCTTCGTGATGCTGATCACGTGTCCGCTCTTCGGCATGCTGTCGGATCGCATCGGCAGCCGTAAGCGGCCTATCCTGTTCGGACGCGGCGTGCTGGTGCTGCTGCTATTTCCGGCTTTCATGCTGATCAACCGCTTTCCGCAGTTGCCCGTCATCATGTCGCTGACCGCGCTGATGCTGCTGTTCTACTCGATGGGCTCGGCGTCGGAATTCGCCTTGATGTGCGAGTCGTTTCCGCGGCGCGTGCGCGCCACCGGCATTTCGATCGCGTATGCGTTGAGCGTGTGCGTGTTCGGCGGGACCGCGCAACTCGTCGCGACCTGGCTGATCAAGCTGACCGGCAGCAAGCTGGCGCCGGCCGGGTATGTCGCCGCGTGCGTCGTGGTGTCGTTGATCGCGGTCTCGATGTTGAAGGAAACGGCGGATAAGCCGATCGATTGATTGCTCGAACAGGGCGCCGTCATGACGCGGCGCCCACGACCGGAATTACCCGCGCCGTGCCACCATCTCCGAGACGGTTTGCGCGGCGTGCTGCAGCGGCTCCAGAAACGCCTTCACCATCTGCTTGGCCGAATTGCGCTGCGCATTGCCGCTGATATTCATCGCGGCGATCACGCGTCCCTGGCGATTGCGGATCGGCGCGGACAGGGAAATCAGTCCGCCTTCCAGTTCCTGATCGACGATCGCCCAGCCTTGGCGGCGCACCTGCGCGATCAGCTTCTTCAACTCTCCCTTGTCGGTGACCGTGCGCGGCGTGTGCGCGTAGAGCGGCGCCGAATTCAGGGTCGTCTCGAGCGTTTCCTCGTCGAGCGCGGCGAGCAGCACGCGGCCCATCGACGTGCAATAGGCTGGCAGCCGGCTGCCGATCGACAGGTTGATCGTCATGATTTTGTGAGTCGGCACGCGCAGCACGTAGACGATCTCGGTGCGGTCGAGCACGGCCGCCGAGCAGCTCTCGTGGACCTGCGCCGACAGTTGTTCCATCACCGGCTCGGCGAGGTTCCAGAACGGCATGGAGGTCAGATACGCGAAGCCGAGATCGAGAATCTTCGGCGTGAGGCGGAACAGGCGCCCTTCGGCCTCCACATAGCCGAGCGTTTGCAGGGTCAGCAAAATGCGGCGTGCGCCGGCGCGTGTGAGGCCGGTGGCGGCGGCGACGTCTGTGAGCGTCTGTTCGGGGCGCGTGGCGTCGAACGCGCGGATCACCGCGAGGCCGCGCGCGAACGACTGCACATATGAGTCGCCCGGTTTGTCCGGGGCCGGTTCGGCGCTGACGGGAACGGCGGAAGACGGCGGCAGGGCTTTGCTCATGGGCCTTGAAGGATGCATTCGAGGAAGGGCGGACCCGCGCCACGCTTGAATCCCCCGCGCGGCGCGCTAAAGGCGTGACGATAGCTTAAGCCTTCTGTTTCGCCAACTTTGCGGCCCGATGCACAAAAATCCCAGGGTTTGCATGGATGCAGCCGACATCTAAAATTTGTATGATGACCCGATAACATGATCAATCGAGGCATCGATGTTCGACAAGATTCCTGCGAGAGCGTTGAGCGACACCGTCGCGCAGCAGCTTCTCAAGCAGATCGACAAAGGCACCTTCGAGCGCGGCGGCAAGCTGCCGACCGAGGCCGTGCTCGCCCAGCAGTTCGGGGTGAGCCGCACGGTGATCCGCGAGGCGATCTCGCGGCTGAAGAACGAGGGCGTGGTCGAGCCGCGCCAGGGCAGCGGCGTGTTCGTCGCCGCGCACGGCACGGTCCGGCCGCTGCGGATCGACTACGCGGAAGCGGTCGAACCCGGCTCGGTGGTGCAGATTCTCGCGTTGCGGCGCGCGATCGAAGCGGAAGTCGCGTCGGAAGCCGCCATGCGCCGCAGCGACGCCGACATGATGTCGATCGACGCGGCGCTCGCGAAGATCGACGCGGCGGTGGCCGAAGGCGAGGACGGCGTGGCTGAAGACGTCGCGTTCCATCGCGCGATCGCGGCGGCCACCGGCAATCCGTATTTCCTCAAAACCCTCACGTTCCTGAATCAGTACCTCGAAGCCGGCACGGTCGTCACGCGCCGCAACGAGGCGCTGCGCGAGGACTTTTCGCGTCAGGTGCGCGAAGAGCATGCGGCGATCGCTGCCGCGATTCGCGCAGGCGATCCGATGGCGGCGCGCAATGCGGCGCGAACTCATATGTACAACGCGGCACGGCGTCTCGCGGAAGCGGGGATTTGCTGAGCTTCGTTGCTCAGATTCAGTGCTCAGTTTCAGGCGCGAGCGCCCAACGAATTCATAGAGGTCAAGCATGTCCAGAAATGTCGGTGTCATCGGTCTTGGTGCAATGGGCCTGGGTGTCGCGCGCTCGCTGCTGCGCGCGGGTCTGCGCGTCCATGCGTGCGATCTGCGGAGCGAGATCCTGAATGCGTTCGTCGCGGAAGGCGGCGTGGGTTGTGCGACGCCTGCCGAACTCGGCGCGCAGTGCGAGGTGATCGTCACGCTGGTGGTTAATGCCGCACAAACCGAGGCCGTGCTGTTCGGCGAGCAGGGCGCGGTCCCAGCGATGAAAAAGGGCGGCGTGGTGATCGCCAGCGCGACCGTGGCGCCGGACTTCGCGATCGAACTCGGCAAGCGGATCGAGGCGGCCGGTTTGCAGATGCTCGACGCGCCGGTCTCGGGCGGCGCGGCGCGCGCGGCCTCCGGCGAGATGACCATGATGACGTCCGGTCCTGCTGCGGCCTATGCCGCGTGCGAGGACGTGCTGGCCGCGATGGCCGGCAAGGTGTACCGCCTCGGCTCCGAGCACGGCGCCGGGTCGAAGGTGAAGATCATCAATCAGTTGCTGGCCGGCGTGCATATCGCGGTGGCCGCCGAGGCGATGGCGCTCGGCTTGCGCGAAGGCGTCGACCCGGATGCGCTGTACGAGGTCATCACGCACAGCGCGGGCAATTCGTGGATGTTCGAGAACCGCGTGCCGCACATTCTGAACGGCGACTACACGCCGCTGTCGGCCGTCGATATTTTCGTCAAGGATCTCGGCCTCGTGCTCGATACCGCGCGTCGCTCCAAATTCCCGCTGCCGCTGTCGGCGGCGGCGCATCAGATGTTCATGATGGCGTCCACGGCCGGTCACGGTGGTGAAGACGATTCCGCGGTGATCAAGATTTTCCCCGGCATCGACGTGCCGGCGGCGAAGTAAGCAGGAGACTGTCATGACGGCAAACACGAAACGCGCGCTACTCGGCTGCATCGCCGACGACTTCACCGGCGCCACCGATCTCGCCAACATGCTCGTGCGCGGCGGCATGCGCACCGTGCAAACCATCGGCGTGTCCGCATCGAGCGAAACGCTCGAAGCCGACGCACTGGTGGTCGCGCTGAAATCGCGCACCATTCCCGCCGCCGATGCGGTCGCGCAATCGCTCGCCGCGCTCGACTGGCTGCGTGCGCAAGGCTGCCGGCAGTTCTTCTTCAAATACTGCTCGACATTCGATTCGACCGACGCGGGCAACATCGGCCCGGTCACGGATGCGCTGCTCGACGCGTTATCCGCGAACGGCAACGTCAATGCGTTCACGATCGCCTGTCCGGCATTTCCCGAGAACGGCCGCACGATCTTTCGCGGCCATCTGTTTGTCGGCGACACGTTGCTCAACGCGTCGGGCATGGAAAACCATCCGCTCACACCGATGCGCGATGCCAACCTCGTGAGCGTGCTGCAACGGCAGACCCGATCGAAAGTCGGTCTCGTGCGTTATGACGCTGTAGCGCGAGGCGTGTCGGCCGTGCGCGAATCGTTCGATACGTTGCGCGATGAAGGCGTGCGCATGGCGATTGCCGATGCGGTGTCCGACGCCGACCTCTACGTACTCGGCGAAGCTTGCGCCGACCTCACGTTGATCACCGGAGGTTCCGGCGTCGCGTTGGGTTTGCCGGCCAACTTTCGCCGCGCGGGTTTGCTCGAAGAACAGGGCGACGCCGCGCAGTTGCCGCCGGTGGACGGACTGTCGGCGGTGCTAGCCGGCAGCGCATCGAAAGCGACCAACGCCCAGGTCGCGGAGTGGCGCGCCACACGGCCCGCATTTCGCATCGATCCGCTTGCCGCGGCGCGCGGTGAGAACGTCGTCGAACAGGCACTGGCTTTTGCGCAGCCGTACCTCGACAAAGCCGAGCCCATGCTGATCTATGCCACTGCCACGCCCGACGAAGTCAAGGCGGTGCAACGCGCACTCGGTGTGAATGAAGCAGGACATCTGGTCGAATCCACGTTGGCCGCGATTGCTCGCGGTCTGCGCGAGCGCGGCGTGCGCAAGTTCGTGGTAGCGGGCGGCGAGACCTCGGGCGCCGTCGTTCAGGCGCTCGACGTGCACACGCTGCGGATCGGCGCGCAGATCGATCCCGGCGTGCCCGCCACCGCCACGACCGGCGCCGAGCCGCTGGCGCTCGCACTGAAATCCGGCAACTTCGGCACGACCGACTTCTTCGAAAAAGCGCTGCGTCGTCTGAGCGGAGCCGCGCAATGACCGGCACGCCCGCACTCCATACGACCAACGAAGCGCGCGTTCGCGAAGAAATCTGCGTGACCGGCGCGAGTCTTTATCAACGCGGCTACACGGTGGGCACCGCCGGCAACATCAGCGCGCGGCTCGACGACGGCTGGCTGATCACGCCGACCGATGCCTGTCTCGGCCGGCTCGATCCCGCCGATATCGCCAAGGTCGATCTCGACGGCAACGCGGTGTCCGGCGGCCGGCCGTCGAAAACGCTGGCGCTGCATCGCGGCATCTATGCGCGCAACGGCGAGGCACGCGGAATCGTCCACACCCATTCGACGCATCTGGTCACGCTGACGCTCGCGGGCGTCTGGCGCGAGACCGACGTGCTGCCGCCTATCACGCCGTACTACGTGATGAAAGTGGGCCACGTCCCCCTGATTCGCTACAAGCGGCCCGGCGATCCGCAGGTCGCGGAACAGATCGCCGCGCTCGCCGACAGCGTTCGCGCCGTGCTGCTCGAACGTCTCGGTCCGGTGGTGTGGGAGCGGTCAGTGGCGCAAGCCGCGTATGCGCTCGAAGAACTCGAAGAGACCGCGCGTTTATGGTTGATGACGACCCCGCGGCCCGCACCGCTCGACGAAGCCGCACTCGAAGAACTGCGCACCGTGTTCGGCGCGCGCTGGTAGGGAAACCGACATAACAAAGCCCGGCTGCGCTCGTTGCGCCGCGTCGGGCCATTCATCAAGGAGACAATGCATGAGTTCGTATCAGGCCACACCCAGCCAACCGATTGCAGCCGACGCCGCCGGACAACCCGGCGCCGCCGAAGTCGAGCGCACGTACAAGAAGGTGTTCTGGCGCATCGTGCCGTTTCTGATGCTGTGCTATGTGGTCGCCTATCTGGACCGCGTGAATGTCGGTTTCGCGAAACTGCAGATGTCGCAGGACCTGGCGTTCAGCGAAACGGTGTTCGGCCTCGGCGCCGGTGTGTTCTTCATCGGCTATTTCCTGTTCGAGTTGCCGAGCAACATTCTGATGCACAAGCTCGGCGCGCGGATCTGGATCGCTCGGATCATGATCACGTGGGGCTTGCTCTCGGCAGTGTTCGTGTTCGTGAAGACGCCGATGCAGTTCTACATCTTGCGCTTCTTTCTCGGCCTCGCCGAAGCCGGTTTCTATCCCGGCGTGATCCTGTACCTGACCTACTGGTTCCCGTCGCATCGGCGCGCGAAGATCATCGCGGTGTTCATGTCGGCGATTCCGGTGTCGGGCATCTTCGGCAATCCGCTGTCCGGCTGGATCATGCAGACGTTCCACAACAGCTCGGGTTTCGCGGGCTGGCAATGGATGTTCCTGATCGAAGCGATCCCCGCCATCGTGATCGGCATCGCCACGATCCTGTATCTCGACAACGGCATCTCCGCCGCGAAGTGGCTGAGCGAACGCGAAAAGCGCCTGCTCACCGATGAAATCGCCGCCGCGCAGCCGAAGGAGCAAACCCAGAAGCATTCGCTTGGCGCGGTGTTCCGCGATCCGCGCACGTGGTGGATGTCGCTGATCTATTTCGCGTTCGTCACCGGGCAATACGGCCTGACGTTCTGGATGCCGACGCTCGTCAAATCGACGGGTGTGACTGGTGCATTCAATATTGGTCTGCTGAGCGCGATTCCGTTTCTGTGCGCGATCGTCGTGATGAATCTGATGGGGCACAGCGCCGACAAGCGCCGTGAGCGCCGCTGGCATCTGATCGTGCCGGCGTTGTTCGGCGCGGTCGGCTTCACGGTGGCGGCTTCGTTTGCGGATAACACGGTGGTGTCGATCGCGTTTCTCTCGCTCGCCGCCGCCGGTGTGTTGACCTGCGCGCCGCTCTTCTGGTCGCTGCCCACCGCGTTCATGTCGGGCGCGACCGCCGCGGCTGGCATCGCGATTATCAATTCGATCGGCAATCTCGCGGGTTTCGCGAGCCCGTACATGATCGGCTATCTGAAGGACCTCACGCATAGCACGCAGACCGGTATGTACGTGCTGGCCGGCATGCTGGTGATCGGCGCGATCGCCACGTGGCTCACGCCGGCCAAACTGGTCAACCGATAAATCGACATTCACGCGCGGCATGGGTCGCTGCCGCGCGCCGCATCAAACCGTTTTCAAGGAGTCGCCGCCATGCCTCGCTTCGCCGCCAACCTCTCGATGATGTACAACGAGCACGCTTTCCTCGACCGTTTCGCCGCCGCGGCGCAAGACGGTTTCGAAGCGGTCGAGTTTCTGTTCCCCTACGATTTCCGCGCCGACGAGATCAAGGCGCGCCTGGACGCGAGCGGTCTCACACAAGCACTCTTTAATGCGCCGCCCGGCGACTGGGCCGGCGGCGAGCGCGGCATTGCCTCGCTGCCGGGCCGCGAAGACGAATTCCGGCGCGGCGTCCAGACCGCGCTCGACTACGCGCGCGTGATCGGCAATCGCAAGCTGCATGTGATGGCTGGCCTGATCGGCGCGGATCAGCCGCGCGCGAAACATCGCGAGGTGTATCTGAGCAATCTCGCGTATGCCGCCAAGGCCGCGCAAGCCGAAGGCATCACGGTCGTGATCGAGCCGATCAATACGCGCGACATGCCAGGCTTCTTTTTGACCCGTCAGGACGAGGCGCAAGCGATCTGCGCGGAAGTCGGTGCGCCGAATCTGAAAGTGCAGTTCGACTGCTACCACTGCCAGATCGTCGAAGGCGACCTCGCGGTGAAACTCAAACGCGATATGGGCGGCATCGGCCACATTCAGATCGCGGGCGTGCCGGAACGGCATGAACCCGATACGGGTGAGTTGAACTACCCGTATCTGCTCGAACTGATCGACTCGCTCGGCTATGACGGCTACATCGGCTGCGAATACCGGCCGCGCGCGGGTACTTCGGCCGGCCTCGGCTGGTTCAAACCGTATCTGAACGCGACCCGCTAACAAGGACGAAACTCATCATGAAAGTACTGATTACCGGCGGCGCGGGTTTTCTCGGCCAGCGTCTCGCGCGTGAACTGCTCGCGCGCGGCTCCCTGAAGGACACGCAAGGCACGCCGCAAGCGATCACCGAACTGGTGTTGCTCGATGTGGTGCAAGCCAACGATTTCGGCGACAGCCGCGTACGCAAGGAAGTGGGCGACATCGCCGAGCGCAGCGTGCTCGAGCGCGTGATCGACGACAAGACTTCGGCGATCTTCCATCTGGCCGCGATCGTGAGCGGTCAGGCCGAAGCGGATTTCGATCTTGGCATGCGCATCAATCTGGATGCGTCGCGGCTGCTGCTGGAAACCTGCCGGCAGCGTGGCCACCGGCCGCGCGTGCTGTTCACGAGTTCCGTGGCGGTCTATGGCGGCGAGCTGCCCGCGGTCGTGCAGAACGATACCGCGTTGAACCCGCAGTCCTCGTATGGCGCGCAGAAGGCGATCGCCGAGTTGCTGCTCAACGATTACGCACGGCGCGGTTTCGTCGACGGCCGCGTGTTGCGCCTGCCCACCATCAGCGTGCGGCCGGGCAAGCCGAATGCGGCGGCGTCGTCGTTCGCGAGCGGCATCATTCGCGAGCCGTTGAACGGCGAAGCGGCGGTGTGCCCGGTCGCGGGCTCGACGCGCCTGTGGCTGCTGTCGCCGCGCAAGGCGATCGAGAGCCTGATCGCCGGACTCGAACTCGATTCCGCCGCGCTCGGTAACCAGCGTGTGCTGAACTTGCCGGGTATTTCGGTAAGCGTCGACGAAATGGTCGCCGCGCTGCGCGAGGTGGCGGGCGACGCGGTCGCCGGGCGGATCGTGTGGGAACCGGATGCGCGCGTCGAAAAGATCGTGGGTAGCTGGCCGGGACGGTGGGATACGTCGCGCGCCGAAGGGCTGGGGTTGAGCGGCGAGCGCAATTTTGCCGACGTGATCCGCAGCTATATCGAGGACGAGCATATCCAGGTCCGCTAGAAACACCCCCAACGCAGTCTCCAGCCCCGTGCCCGCGCCTTGAAAACAGGGCTGCGGGCACGGGCGCGTCATTCGTCTGATCCTTGGCAAGAACGGCCGCGGCCTGCACGTATTCCCTGGTGCGGGCCTGGCCGCGCTTGACATGGTTTCGGCCACACGCCTATTATCGTATCTAGTTGTTCGATATATGACCGTATGTTCGTATAAAGAACAAATTGCGGAATTCTCGAGCCCATCGTTCATCGTCCTGCGCTAAGCTGAATCGATGCGACGGCTGCCTTGCAGCCGCTTCCCGTCGCGTTTGCCGGTGCGTCCGGTGCGCGCCACGCCGGCAATCCGGCCGCGGCGCAGCGCATGCAGCACATCAACTGGAGACATCACATGACCGAAGCATTCCTGTGCGACGCGATTCGCACCCCCATCGGCCGCTATGCGGGTTCGCTGTCGTCGGTGCGCGCCGACGATCTGGGCGCCGTGCCGCTCAAGGCGCTGATGGAGCGCAACAAGGACGTCGACTGGAACGCAATCGACGACGTGATCTACGGCTGCGCGAATCAGGCCGGCGAGGACAACCGCAACGTCGCGCGCATGTCGCTGTTGCTGGCCGGTTTGCCGCAAGGCGTGCCGGGCTCGACGGTGAACCGCCTGTGCGGTTCGGGCATGGATGCGGTCGGCATTGCGGCGCGCGCCATCAAATCGGGCGAGGCCGCATTGATGGTGGCCGGCGGCGTGGAAAGCATGAGCCGTGCGCCGTTCGTGATGGGCAAGGCGCCCACCGCGTTTTCGCGTCAGGCGGACATCTACGACACGACCATCGGCTGGCGTTTCGTCAACCCGCTGATGAAGAAAATGTACGGCGTCGATTCGATGCCGGAAACGGGCGAGAACGTTGCGACCGACTACAACATCAGCCGTGCCGATCAGGACGCGTTCGCCGTGCGCAGCCAGCAGAAAGCGGCGCGCGCGCAACGCGACGGCACGCTCGCGCAGGAAATCGTCGGCGTGACGATCGCCCAGAAGAAGGGCGATCCGATCACGGTGCTGCAAGACGAGCATCCGCGTGAGACGAGCCTCGAAACGCTCGCCAAGCTCAAGGGCGTGGTGCGTCCGGACGGCACCGTTACGGCAGGCAACGCGTCGGGCGTGAACGACGGCGCTGCGGCACTGTTGCTCACGAATGAAGAAACGGCGAGGCGCTTCGGTCTCACGCCGCGCGCCCGGGTGCTGGGTATCGCCACCGCCGGCGTCGCGCCGCGCGTGATGGGCATCGGCCCGGCGCCCGCCACGCAAAAACTGCTGGCGCGTCTGAACATGACCATCGATCAATTCGACGTGATCGAACTGAACGAAGCGTTCGCGTCGCAAGGTCTCGCGGTGCTGCGCGCACTCGGCGTGGCCGACGACGACGCCCGCGTCAATCCGAACGGCGGCGCGATCGCGCTGGGCCACCCGCTCGGCATGAGCGGCGCGCGTCTGGTGACCACCGCGATGTATCAACTGCATCGCACGCAAGGCCGTTTTGCGCTGTGCACGATGTGTATCGGCGTCGGCCAGGGCATTGCGATCGCGATCGAGCGGGTGTGATGGTTTAGCGGCTTGGTCCGCGCTACGGTTGAAGCTGGATGAACAGCCTCGTCGCTCATGCGACGAGGCTGTTTCTTTTTGTGCGGCGAGCATATCGAATGCGTGTCTAATTCGATCTAATGACGCTTTTGATTATGGCGGAATACCGGAAAAACATCGATTGCCGATTCGGTCGCCACACAGTGTGCATTTAATGCTGTCTGCATTTAAAACGCGCCGTTCATTCTGAATGGCCGTGAGAATATCCTTGCTTGGCCGGCTGACAGGATGCCGCTGTGACGCCATGCCGCGGCGCTTTAATGGCCGCGCGCATTCATTTGAAAATCACAATTCAATCAATTGCGGGTTGTTGTCAGGCATGTAAAATCGTTTGCGTCGTATCTGTTGAAAACTACCATCCTGAAGATACACAGGCACTCATGGCGTTAAGAGTCCGCATTCCGCGGTTTCAGCTCGCCGTTACGCTGGATCGAACAAACTCTCAAGGAGCATGCAAATGAAGGCAGCGACGATTGGAGCAGCGTTGATGGTCGCGGCGTTTGCCGCAGCCCAGCCGGCATGGGCGCAAGATGCCATGGCCAGTGCCGCGCAAGGCATCGTCGGCGCGGTGGAGCCGGTGCATATGAAGGCGCAGATCGTCGGAATTGATCCGGGCACCCGCACGCTCACGCTCAAGGGGCAGGGCGGCAACGTGGTGGTCGTGCTCGTGAGCCAGCAGGTGGAGGGATTCGACAAGCTGACGGTGGGTGACCAGGTGGACGTGCTCTACAAGAATGCGCTCCTTGTGAAGGCCGAGAAGGTCACCGGCAAGGACAAGGGCATTCGCGCGCGTGTCGACACGCAGGTGTACGCCCCGGCCTCGGGCGGCTTCGAATCGGCGCGCCAGATCGAAGTGCTCGCTACCGTGCAGAAGATCGACCGCAAGAAGCGTCTGGTCACGCTGCGCGGCGCGTACCAGACGCAAACGCTCGAAGCCGGTCCCGACGTCGATCTGAAGGACGTCAAGGTCGGCGATACGATCCACGCGGTATTCGTGTCGGCGGCGGCCGTGCAGGTGACGCCGAAATAACGTCGGGCAATCGGCAGCCACAAAAACACCCCTTGTATTAAGGGGTGTTTTGCTTTTTTTGCCACGAACACAGCTCGCCTTCACGTGCGCGGCTAACGCGGCGCAGGCGGCCCCAGACTCAACCACGCGAGCCGTCCCAGCCAGCGTCTGAGCAGGCCGCCTCGCGCCGGGAGCGCGTAGCTCAGCGACACGCGCGCGGCGCATTCGCCATCCGTACTGAGCCACACACGCTCGCCGCGTTGCAGCTGGAATGTGTGGCCCGGATCGAGCCAATGATCGTAAGGTGAACTGACGCGTGTGAGCCAGAGGCGCGCGCCTTGCACGGCGAGCGTGCCATCGGCTTCGACACGCCAGGTCAGCGTCGCGCCTGGCATGACTGAAAAATGCAGCACCAGCTTCGGCAGACGGTCGTCGTGCCGATACGCCACCAGACTCGATTCATCATCCATGCACTGCGGGCTTGCCTGATCCATCTCGTTCTCCGTCATCAAGCCGGCTGACGGAGGCGCCCACAAAACAAAAGGCCCCTTCCGTTACCGGCGGGGCCTTGGGGATGTCTTACGCAGATTCAGACTGCTAACGCGCACGCACTCCCAATGGCCAGCCGATGATGGCTCGCTTCGGGTGTGTAATCGCATTTGCGATGGAGATGTGCGTCAACATGAGATCGAGTGTGCCGTTTTGCCGCAGGTCTTGTCAATCAAAAAATCGCCATTCATTTGAACGGGTGTGCGAACCGCTCGGGATCCTTCGCAATGCGTAGTGCTTGCGTCGCCAGCCTATGAGGCGACATCCCATGCCTGCGTTCATGGTGGGTTACGAGATCACGTAGTGAAGACGTCGACCACGCGTCGACGCTACGGATCACGCTGACAGCCGGCGCTTCAGCGTCGATGCGGCGCGACGATACCCAGCGACGCAATGCGTCGATACAAGGTGGCGCGCGACATGCCGAGCGCTTGCGCCGCCGCGTTCGGCCGCCATTGATGGCGCGTGAGCGCATCGATAATGCGTGCGCGCTCTTCACGCGGGTCCTGCCGCGCATCCCGTTGCCGGCCGTCATGTGGGTGAATCCGCAATAACGCCGGTTTGTGCGCGGCTTCAGGCGCGAGCAACGCCGCTATATCCGGCGCGACATGGCGCAATTCCACCCGTGCGCCGTCGCAGATCGCGCACGCGTAGCGCAGCACATTGCGCAACTGGCGAATGTTGCCCGGCCATGCGAACCCCATCAGGCGCTCGGCAAGGTGTGGGTCCAGCGTGAGCACGTGGCCGGCCATTTGCGCTTCTTCGTCGAAGACCGCGTCGATCACGTCGCGGATATCCGCGCGCTCGCGCAGCGGCGGCATCGGTAAAGACGCGCCGCTCAACCGGTAATAGAGGTCTTCGCGGAACGTGCCGGCCGCGACCATCTGCGCGAGACCGCGGTGCGTAGCGCAAATCACGTCGATATTCACGCGCACGGGCGCATCGCCGCCGAGCGGCGTCACTTCGCCTTCGGCCAACACGCGCAGTAGCCGCGTTTGCAGATCGAGCGGCATGTCGCCGATTTCATCGAGAAACAGCGTACCTGTATGCGCCTGCGCAATCTTGCCGCGTGCGCCGCGGCTGCGTGCGCCGGTGAAGGCACCGGGTGCGTAGCCGAACAATTCGCTTTCGATCAGCGATTCCGGAATCGCGCCGCAATTCACCGCGATAAACGGCCTCGCGCGCCGTGCGCCCGAATCATGCACCGCGCGCGCGAACACTTCCTTGCCGACGCCGGTCTCGCCGAGAATCAGAATCGGCAGACGTTTGCCCATCACGCGCAAAGCAACGGCCGCGTTATGCGCGATCTGCGGATCCGCGCTGTGTAGAAAACATCCGAGCGCACCGAGTTGCAGATCGTTTTGCGACGCGGTTTGCGCCGATCTTGCGGCGCCATCGTGCATCGTGGACGCCGAGCGCGGCATACGCCTGAGCGGCGCGCGAATACGCGCATACAACGTCGTCCCGGTCGCGCGCAGGCGCAAGCCGACAATCGCATCCGTGCGCGCGACGTCGTGCAGGTGCGAGCCCGACGTGTCGAATACGTCGTCGATGTGACGCGGGCCGTTCAGCGCCGGAATGCACTCGCGCGCCTTGCGATTGGCGGCAACGAGATTGCCGCATTCGTCGAAGGCGATCAGCACTTCGGGCTGCGCCTCGACAAAGTTGCGGCTCGAATGGCCGAACAGAATCCAGTGCTGGGTCGTTTGATTGAGGAAGTAGCCGTCTTCGATCAGGCCAGCGCTTTGCCGCACCAGTTGAAACACGAGCCGCTGACTGTCGCGGTTATCCGGCGACTGCACGGCGGAGGCATCGAGCACGCCGATCATCTCGCCGGTCGGCGCGAAGATCGGCGCCGCGCTGCAGGTGAGCGTGGTGAACGCCGCGCGGAAATGATCGGTCTTGTGCACGATGATCGGCGCGAGATCGGTCAGCACGTTCGCCACGCCGCACGTGCCTTCTTCGCGCTCGGACCAGCACGACCCGATATACAGGCCCGCATGCTTGAAATCGCTGCGGCGTTCGCGATCGATCCGGTAGTCGATGGTGACGCCGTGCGCGTCGGTGAGCATCACGCAATAGTCGGCGACGCGAATCATGTCGTGCAGACGTGTCAGGCATTGGCCCGATGCACGCAGAAAGGCTTCTTCCTTGCCTTGCACTTCGCGCAATTCCGCCGACGTCAGCACGCGCGGTCCGATCACGGCACCCGGATCGAGCCGGTACTGTTCGAACGAACGCTGCCACGACGAGACGAGCCGCGGAGAATCGGCGGGCGCGGGCAGGCGCCCTTCAATGGCGCCACGCACGCGGTCGATGTGCTGGGTCTGCGAGACGTAAGGCATGGTCGGCTCCAGGCGAGCGACACACAGTGAGATCAGGGTGTTCTTGTATCACATCCCGCTTGATGAATCACATTGCAATGCAGCACGCGAGACGCGTGAGACGATTGTCTCAGTCTCAGGTGAGACGGTTCACCTTGTCGCGCAGATCGAGACGGGTAAAGGGTTTGCGACGCGTCTTCGTATTGCTCGGCCACGCTGCGAGCGTTGCACGCGCCGGGCGTGAGACGCCTGGAACGCTGCGTCGCGCGGTGCCGGCTCACCATCCCGATTTGCATCTCGATGCGAAAAGCCCTTTAAACAGGGCACTTTCGCGCGGCGGCGTGATTTCTCAGCAGATTGGCACACCCTTTGCAGTGTCCTACGCATGACAAAGCGCCATCGTTTGACGACGGCGACACAGGAGACAAGCACAGTGCCATCGCCCATCACCGTCGGCGTGATCGCGAACCCTGCGTCGGGTCGCGACATTCGCCGCCTCACTTCCTATGCGTCGGTGTTTCCGACCTCCGAAAAAGCCAACATGGTGGTGCGCTTGCTGGCCGGGCTCGGCACGCTCGGAGTAACGCGCGTGCTGTGTCTGCGCGACCGGACCGGCGTGGCGGCGCTGCTGCTGCGCGCGCTCGACACGCACGACGCCGTCGCCGCGCAACGGCGCTGGCCGGAAGTCGAGTTCATCGAACAGCCGATCACCGACAGCGTCGCCGATACCCACGCGGGGGTCGCCGCGATGCTGCGGGCGGGCGTCGAGTTGATCGCCGTGCTGGGCGGCGACGGCACGCACCGCGCCGTGGCAGCGCATTGCGCAAGAGTGCCGCTGCTGACTTTGTCCACCGGCACCAACAACGCCTTTCCGGATTTGCGCGAAGCCACCGTGGCCGGCCTCGCCGGCGCGCTCGTCGCGTCGGGCGCGGTGCCGCCGGATGTCGCGCTGATGCGCAACAAGCGGCTCGTGGTGCGCTGCACGGCCGGGCCGAATCGCGGCCGCGAGGAGATCGCGCTGGTCGATGTCTGCGTGAGCCGTCAGCGCTTCGTCGGCGCGCGGGCTGTCTCCGATCCGGCCGATATCGAAGAACTCTTTCTCACGTTCGCCGCGCCCGACGGCATCGGCCTCTCGTCGATCGGCGGAGCGTGGGCGCCCGTGGAGCGCACCGCGTCGCACGGTTTGCATCTGCGCTTTGCAGCACCCGGCGAATCCGGCGTGCCGCTAGTGGCGCCCATTGCGCCGGGCCGCGTCGAGCGCGTGCTGATGCGCACGTGCGAACGCTTCGAAGTCGGCGTGTGGAGGACGCTGGAGACCGAGCACGGCACGCTCGCCTTCGACGGCGAGCGCGAAATCGAACTGGAGCGTGGCGACCGCTATGAGATCGCGCTGGATTGGGAAGGGCCGCTGACCGTCGACGTCGAACGCACGCTGCGTTTCGCGGCGTCGCGTCAACTGGTGCGGGAAGTGGCGAACGTGGTTGCGCATCAAAAGTAGGTAGTGGGCAGGCAGTGCATTCATTCCAAGGAGACACACCATGTCGGTATCAACTGAGTTGAGCAAGGAAGATCTATTGAAGGCGTATCGCATGATGCGCACGATCCGCGAGTTCGAGGAGCGTCTGCACGTGGAATTCGCGACCGGCGAAATTCCCGGCTTCGTGCATCTGTACGCGGGCGAGGAAGCGTCGGCCGTCGGCACGATGCTGCATCTGAACGACGCCGACTATGTGGCGACCACGCACCGCGGCCACGGTCATTGCATCGCCAAGGGCGTGGATGTGCGCGGCATGATGGCCGAGATCTACGGACGCAAGACCGGCGTGTGCCACGGCAAGGGCGGCTCGATGCACATCGCCGACCTGTCGAAAGGGATGTTAGGTGCGAACGGCATCGTCGGCGCGGGCGGGCCGTTGATTTGCGGCGCGGCGCTGGCGGCGAAGTACAAGAAGTCGGGCGGCGTCGGCGTGTGCTTCTTCGGCGACGGCGCGTCGAATCAGGGCGTGATTTTCGAATCGTTGAACCTGGCCTCGGTATGGCGGCTGCCGGCGATTTTCGTGGCGGAGAACAATGGCTACGCAGAGGCGACATCTTCGACGTGGTCGGTGGCGACCGACAACATCGCGGATCGCGCGAGCGGCTTCGGCATGCCGGGCGTGATCGTGGACGGGTTCGACTTCTTCGCCGTGCATGAAGCGCTCGGTGAAGCGATCGAACGGGCGCGCAAAGGCGGCGGTCCGACGCTCGTCGAAGTGAAGTTCTCGCGCTATTTCGGCCACTTCGAAGGCGACGCGCAAACCTATCGCGCGCCCGGCGAAGTGCAGAAACTGCGCGACGAGAAGGATTGCCTGAAGCGTTTCGAAGAGCGCGTGGTGCGCGCCGAAATGCTGAGCGCGGATCAGTTGCGTGGTGTGGATGCCGAGGTGAAGAGTTTGATCGAGAGTGCGGTGACGGAAGCCAAGGCTGCGCCGTTGCCGACTGCTGAAGACCTGCTGAGCGACGTCTACGTGTCCTATCCGTAACGCACGCGTTGCATACCTAAACGATTGGAGACAGACATGGCACGCAAGATCACATTCTCTCAGGCAATCAACGAAGCACTGAGTCAGGAAATGGCCCGCGATGAAACCGTCATCGTGATGGGCGAGGACAACGCGGGCGGCGCGGGATCGCCCGGTGAACAGGACGCGTGGGGCGGCGTTCTCGGTGTTACGAAGGGACTGTTTCACAAGTATCCAGGACGTGTGCTGGACACGCCGCTCTCCGAAGGCGGCTATATCGGCGCAGCAGTCGGCGCGGCGGCCTGCGGCATGCGGCCGGTCGCGGAGTTGATGTTCATCGACTTCATGGGCGTGTGTTTCGACCAGATCTTCAACCAGGCCGCCAAGTTCCGCTACATGTTCGGCGGCAAGGCGGTCACGCCGGTCGTGATTCGCGCGATGCAGGGTGCGGGCTTGCGCGCGGCGGCCCAGCATTCGCAGATGCTGACTTCGTTGTTCACGCACATCCCCGGACTGAAAGTGGTCTGCCCGTCGACGCCATACGACGCCAAGGGACTGCTGATCCAGGCGATCCGCGACAACGACCCGGTCATATTCTGCGAGCACAAATTGCTCTATAGCCGCGAGGGCGACGTGCCCGAAGAGTCGTATGCGATTCCGTTCGGCGAGGCGAACGTGGTGCGCGACGGCGACGACGCCACCATCATCACCTACGGACGCATGGTGCATTACGCCACCGAAGCCGCCGAAAAACTCGCCAAGGACGGCATCCAGGTCGAGGTGATCGACTTGCGGACGACCTCGCCGCTCGACGAGGAAACGATCCTCGAGAGCGCGAACCGCACCGGGCGCGTGGTCGTGGTCGACGAAGCGAATCCGCGCTGCTCGATCGCCACCGACATTTCCGCGCTGATCGCGCAGCGCGCGTTCCACTCGCTCAAGGCGCCGATCGAAATGGTGACCGCGCCGCATACGCCCACGCCGTTTGCCGGTGTGCTCGAAGACATGTATATCCCGTCGGCCGCGCAGATCGCCGACGCTGTGATGAAAGTGAGGGCTTGAGCGATGCCGATCCATATGATCACGATGCCCAAATGGGGCTTGTCGATGGAGCAGGGGCAGGTCAACGGGTGGCTCAAGGCCATCGGCGACAAGGTGGTGAAGGGCGACGAGATTCTCGACGTGGAAACGGACAAGATCTCGTCAGGCGTCGAGTGTGCGTTCGAGGGCATCCTGCGCCGGCAGATCGCCCAGGAGGGCGACACGCTGCCGATCGGCGCATTGCTGGCAGTGGTGGCGGACGCGGAGACGCCGGACGCGCAGATCGACGCCGAGGTCGAAGCGTTCCAGCGCGACTTCGTGCCGGCCACGTCGGCGGATGGCGACAGTGGGCCGCAACCGGAGAAAACGCAGATCGGCGGGCGCACCGTGCGCTATCTGAAACTCGGCGAAGGCGGCACGCCCGCGCTGCTGATTCACGGCTTCGGTGGCGATCTGAACAACTGGTTGTTCAATCACGCCGACCTTGCCGCGCATCGCGCCGTGTGGGCTCTGGATCTGCCGGGTCACGGCGAATCGGGCAAGACGCTCGACACCGGCAGTGCCGACGAACTCGCGGACAGCGTGATTGCCTTCATGGACGATCGCGGGATCGACAAAGTGCATCTGATCGGACACTCGATGGGCGCACTGATCGCGATGACCGTGGCGGCGAAAGCGCCGGGGCGGGTAGCGTCGCTGGCGTTGATCTCGGGCGCGGGTCTGGGCAAGGAGATCAACGGCGACTACATCCAGGGCTTCACTGAAGGCAGCAATCGCAATGCGCTCAAGCCGCAGTTGGCGAAACTCTTCGCCGACCCGAGTCTCGTGACGCGTCAACTGGTGGAGGACATCGTCAAGTACAAGCGGCTCGAAGGCGTGCCCGAGGCGCTGCGCAAGATCGCGGCGTCGGCCTTCGACGGTAACGTGCAACGCACGAGCTATCGGGACCGGCTGGCGGAACTCGCGCCGCGCAGTCTGGTGATCTGGGGCGCCGGCGATCAGATCATCCCGGCCGGGCATGCGCAGGGTCTGCCAGGCGACATCCGCGTTCATGTGCTCGACGGCAACGGGCATATGGTGCAGATGGAGGCGGCCTCCGAAGTGAATCGTCTGCTCAACGATTTTCTGGGGGGCTGAGATGGACGCCGCATTGCATGCCGACAGCGTCACCGCGCTCGGTCAGCACGGTAAGCGCAGCGCTGACAAGCTCGCGCGGATTCCGGTGAAGATCGTGCCGGCTACGGACGGCGAAGTCCTGCCGAAGCCGCCGTGGCTGCGCGCGAAACCGTTGATGAGCGAGACTGTCGCGGGCATTGCGGCTATCCTGCGCGAGCACCGTTTGCATTCGGTCTGCGAGGAGGCAATGTGCCCGAACATCGGCGAATGTTTTGCGCGGCGCACCGCAACGTTCATGATCATGGGCGGTATCTGTACACGGCGCTGTGCGTTCTGCGACGTCGCGCATGGCCGCCCGGCGCCGCTCGACGAGGCAGAGCCCGCTCGGCTTGCCGATGCCGTGGCGGCGCTTGGGTTGCGCTATGTCGTCGTGACGTCGGTGGATCGCGATGATCTGCGCGACGGCGGCGCGGCGCATTTTGCGCGCTGCGTGACCTTGCTGCGCGAGCGCGTGCCGGGCATTCGGGTCGAAGTGCTGACGCCGGATTTTCGTGGACGTATCGAGCGGGCGTTGCAGGCGCTCTCGGGCGCGTGGCCGGATGTATTCAATCACAACCTCGAAACGGTGCCCGCTCTCTATCGTGCCGCGCGTGCGGGCTCGGACTATCAGGGCTCGCTGCAACTGCTCGCGCGCGTCAAAGAGGCGAACGAGGCGATGCTGACCAAATCAGGGTTGATGGCCGGATTGGGGGAATCCGACGAAGAACTGCTCGGCGCAATGCGCGATCTGCGCGCGCATCGCGTGGACATCCTGACGATCGGGCAGTATCTCGCGCCGTCGCGTTTTCATATGCCGGTGCGGCGGTATGCGACGCCACGACAGTTCGACGCCTGGCGCGAGGCCGGCTTGGAGATGGGCTTTCGCGAAGTGGTGGCGGGGCCGCTGGTGCGCTCGTCGTATCGAGCGGACCAAATTGCCGATATCGCCATGGCACGCGCAACGCAATGATATGAAGAACGGTTGCCGCCCTCGCTTGTCGTTAGAGACGACAGCGAGGAGCGGCACCGTCGCCGTTCAAAAGCAGGCGCGGCTCGTCATTTCGCTTGCAACAATTTATGTCGGAATATGTCACGCAGCGCGAAAAACGCCCACAAACCCTTGTCGCGCGGGCCTTCCTCGTGGTGAAACAGGGTGACATATCTTCCCTGTCGATTGTGTCGGTGCGTCCTTCTATAGTCCGTTCTGTCGCCACGCAGCAGTGACAGAAGTGGCCCGAATCCAAGAAGGACATACCGTGAAAAATCATTCGTTCGTCGTCCCGGCCGCCGCCTCTGCCTTTGCCTCTGCAACCGACTCAGTGTCGAGCGCCTCATCCGCACGCGGCGCGCTGCGCAAGCTCGTCCTCTCCGCCACGGTCGCCGTGCTCGCGCTCGGTAGCGCATCGGCATTCGCCTGGTCGCAACACGGCACGGCGTACACCTCGCGCGGCACCTATAACGGCGCGCGTTACGGCTCGTGCGGCGGCAGCAGCTGTTCGCATGCGGGCGGCGTCGCCGGCCCTTACGGTGGCCTCGCGACCAACACCGGCACGGTGACGCGCAATGCGCCGGGCCAGTTCTCGAATTCGGGCACCGCGACGGGGCGCTACGGCAACTCCGTCCAGCATGCAGGCGACACCAGTTGCGCTGGTGGCACGTGCTCGCACACCGGGACGTTGACGGGCCCGGATGGCAAGACTGCCACCACTTCCGGCGATGTCACGAAGACCGGCACGGGGCAGTATTCGTCGTCGGGATCGGTAACGGGTTCGAACGGCAACACGGTCAACCACTCGGCGTCGACGAATTGCGCCGGCTCGACGTGCTCGCGTTCGGGCACCGTGACGGGTTCGGATGGCGGGACCGTCAACCACTCCGGCTCGGCCACGCGTGTGGCACCGGGTGTCGTGACGACTTCGACGAGCGTGACCGGCACGCATGGCAATACGGTGACGTCTAGCGGGACGGTCGTGGCGACCACGGGTGTCGTCGCGACGGGCGGCACGACGGTGGTGGTCGCGCCGAAGCCGGTTGTGGTTGCGCCGCCGGTTGTGTACGTGCCGCCGCCTCCGGTGGTGATGACACCTGCGCCAGTTGTCGTGACGCCTGCTCCGGTGGTGGTTGCGCCTAAGCCTGTCGTGGTCGCGCCGCCGGTTGTCTACGCACCTCCGCCCCCGCCGCCTGCCGTGTATGTCGCACCGCGGGTCGTGTATGTCGCGACGGCGCCGCGTCCGGTCGTGTGGGTGCCGGGTCACTGGATTGGGCGTGTCTGGGTGCCGGCGCATTGGTCCTGATGGGCGCGGCCATGCGAGTCAAATCCCGCGTGACAGTTGTGCAAGGTGGGGACATGGTGCGCCGATCGTCTTTCGATGCTTCATCGACACGGCGGTCTTATCTAGCAGGCGCGTTGGCAGCGATGGTGGTTGCCGCGGGCGTGGCGATTGCAATGAGCCGCTTCGTGGCAGCAGCGGATACGCGCGGGGCGAGTGGATCGTCGCAGGAATGTTCCACTCGCTACGCCGCGTTGCTCGATCTTGCGGAACTGGCGAGACGCGACGGCAAATCATCCGAGGTCGTCGTGCGCGGGCTGAGCGACAGAGGCGGTGTGATGAGCGGATGTTTGTCGGTGGGCGGCAGGGCTAATGCGGATTAGCGTTCTGATTGCTGCTCACGCCACTCACGCCACAAAAAAAGCGCTCCCGGTTCCATAACCGGGAGCGCTTTTTGCCATGCGCGGCGTAGTGGCGTTGCCGCGCTACCGCCCTTGCTGCTGCAAATACTGCCTGACATCGCTCAGCGTCACGCTGCCTTTATGGCTCGTGTCGATCTGATCGAAGTGCTTCGCCACAAAGCCGAGACCCTGGGTTTGCGCCTGCGCTTTGGTGACCGACGCGCCATTGCTGAGCGCCGAGTTCGCCCCGAGACGCGCCTCGAGCCGTTGTTGCGCTTGCTGCTGCAATGCCGTGCCGGTCGATGGCGCAATCGGTGCCGCCCGGTTTTGCGGGAAGAACGGACCGTCGACGCCGCGTGCGCCGTTGGGCGGCGTCGCGGGCGCCACCGCTTGCGGCGGCAACGCATATGCACTGCCGACCAGGCAGCCGAGAGCAATCAACGGGGAGACACGCCGTAACTTATCGATAAGAGACATGATGACTCGCATGGATTGAGTGAATAGGGTATCGCGAACGAGGTTCATCCGATCGGTTCCTTGAACGTTCCATGAGTGCGCGGTCAGGGCGCCGCCGCTTGCGCCGTGGCCGTGGCGGTCGGCTCGCTGGCGGGACTTTCGTCGCGCCACGGCGCCGGCAGCGTCCAGAGGGCGAGCGCATCGGGCAGCGGCGTGCCGCGATAGAAGCGCACGAGGTCGCGCTTCATCAGCGGACGGGCGACGTCGTCGAGATAGATCATGTGGCCACCCTGGAAGAAATTGACCTGCAAGTCAGGATTCAGGCCGGGCACGGTCTGCAACCGCGCCAACTGCTTCTCGGTATTGAGGAACGGCGTGGCCAGATCGTGGAAGCCGTTTTCCGAGAGCACCCTGAGTTGCGGATTGAGCGTCAGCGCACCGAGCAGGTCGGGGATCGTGTCGGGCAACGCCTGCCCGTCGTGCGAGAAATCCCACAGCTCGATGATGTTGTCGTTCAGCGGCATATAGGTCGCGTTCGGCGCCGTGTACCCGAGATAGTCCGGCATCTGGGTGGCGAGCGCCGTGGTGAACGGCTGCGAGATCAGGATGTCGGACGGATCGGAATCGCTCTGCAGACGCGGATCCGAATTCGGCAACGACACGCGCCCGTCATAGCGGCCGATCGTCGTGCCGGGCAGCAGGCTCGTCGAGAACGGATCGCGGTTGAAATAGCCCTGCAATGCCTGCACGGTCAAACCCGACGGCAGGGTCCAGGACTCGAGCGTTTTCGCATTGGGGAAGACGGGCTTGCCCAACGCGTCGGGTATGCCGAGCTGGCTGAGCACCCATGACTGCGAGTAACGCCTGAACTTCTTATATTCCGCCGTGACGAACAGGCTGGTCTGCAACGCGTAAAGATCCTGATTGAGCGGCGCGGGCGACGCCTGGTTGTAGTACGCCGCGACCTCCGCATAGCCGGGGAAATAGCCCGCCAGCGTATCCGTATCGAGCGCCAGCTCTTCCGACGACGCCGTGATGGCGACGGCTTCGATCGCATCGGCGAAATAGTTCAGGATTGCCGATTGCAGCACGATGCCGGTCAGATGCACGCCGGCGGATTCGAGCGCCAGCGCCAGCATGTCGGTACGCGGCGTGCCGTACGACTCGCCATACAGATAGATCGGCGAGCCGCTGCGATTGTTGACCGCCAGATAGCGCTGGATGAAGTCGCGCATGATGTTGACGTCGGCGTCGGTCGTCCAGTACTTCTTGTTCGTGTTCGGCAGAATCGCTTCGGAAAGCCCGGTTCCGGGCGGGTCGATGAAGACCATGTCCGTGGTGTCGATCAGGCTCTCCTTGTTATCCACGAGCGGATAGTTCGGCCAGTTGCCGAACACCGGGTCGGGCGTGGCCACGCGCGTCGGCGCGAATGAGCCGAGCCGCAGCCAGATCGAGGAAGAGCCCGGGCCGCCGTTATAGACGAACGTGACGGGGCGCGCCGCGCCGTTCACGCCCGGCGCGGTGTACGCCACATACGACATGGTGGCTTCGGGGTTGCCGTTCGCATCGGCCGCCGTCAGATGGCCGGTGGTGGTGGTGTAGTTGATCGGCGTCTTGCCGAGCGTCCACTGGTAGTGCATGACCGCCGCCTTCTCCGCGGCCTGGGCCGGCGCGAGACCGTCGTTGGCTTTGGCCGAATAGGCGACCAGGTCGATATAGGTTTGATTGGCGGTCGGCGCCTGCGGCTGCGAAGCGGCCTGGGCGCTGAGTTGCTGATTCGCAGCGGTCTGCTGCATGCTCACGGCCGTGCCGGAGGACGAACTGCCGTCCCCGCCGCCGCATCCGCCGAGCAGCATGACCGTTGCTGCCATTGCCATTGTCAGGGTTCCTGGAGCCGGCAGCTTGCGCTGACGAAAAGGGCTATTGCCTCGAAGACGCTCGTCTCGTTTCATCTCTATCCTCGGTGGTGGATTCAGATACCTTTTCACAAAGGCCGCTGTAGCGGATGAAGATGCATCGGAGTTCGAAATATTCTGGATGCATCGCCGCAATGCAGCGGTGGAGACCAATTTTGTTAAAAATGCATAGTCATTTCCCTGCTATGCGGGATGCGTAGAATAACTAAATATTGTGATTGAATATTCCGGTTATCTCGGCATGTTTTTCCGTTTTTCCGCAATCGAATATTCGTATATTGGCGGCAGATAAAAAATAGGTGACGCCGTAGCCCTTTGTCAAGGACGCGACGAATTTCCGTAATGACGGCTTCGGAATGCTACGCGTGGATTCGTGCGGAAGTGAGTGCGTACGGGCTTTACGGCGCAATTAATTCGCTGATTATTTATTACAAAATGGAAGTTTTTGTTTGCTAAACGTAATGATTAATTTGTGTGGATTGCCCGGTTATGCCAATTGATTTTCCGGGTGAATCAGATTGAGTTCCAGAAATACCGCGCCGGCAATCGGATTGAAGACATAAGCCGGAATCCGTTCGAAACCCAGCGATGCATAAAGCTCGAGCGCGGCTCGCATGGTCGGCAGCGAGTCGAGGCGCATGCGGTGATATCCGGCGTCTCTCGCGATATCGCAAATGCGCGTCGCCAATTGCCTGCCGGCCTGCAGACCGCGTCCCGCTGGACGAACATAGAGCCGTTTCATTTCGCACGTCGTGTCGTCGAGAGGCCGCATGGCGACGCAGCCAACGAGTTCTTCATCGTTGTGCGCGAGAAGCACCCGGCCTCGCGGTGCCGCGAATTTGCCGGGCAAGTCGGCGAGTTCGGACTCGAAGTTCTGGAAGCTGAGATCGATGCCCAGGCTCTCGGCGTATTCGCGGAAGATGGCCCGGACCGCTTCCAGTTGCTGTGGGAATTGGGCGGTCGTGATCTGGATCATGGGTGTTCGTGGGTCGTGCGGTCCTATTGCGGTTCCACTAGCACCAGCGGGAAACGGATCTCGAACGTCGTCCCCACCCCTTCGCGCGAGACGAAATGGATGTGTCCGTTCAACACGCGGCACAGTTCCTTGACGATGGCGAGACCGAGCCCGGTGCCGGGAATATCTTCGCCCGCGGCGCGCTCGAATTCGTCGAACACGCGGTCCGCATCCGAAGGCGCGATGCCCACGCCGGTATCCGCGACGCGAATCGACCAGTGCTCCGCGTCGGCCATCGCGAAGTTCAATTCGATTTCCCCCGATTTCGTGTACTTGGTCGCGTTGGAGAGCAGATTGACGGCGATCTGTTTGAGCTTGAGACGATTGGATGTGACCGCCATCAACGCAGGATCGAATGCCGCGCGCAACGTGAGTCCTTTTGCCTCGATCGAAGGACGCGACGAGGTGACGAGCTCGTCGTACAGCTCGCGCAGTTCAACCTGTTCGAATGCGAACGGGGCGCCGTCGCCGAGCACCATGGAATACTCGACCATCTGCTCGACCAGCTGTTTCATATCGGCAGCCTGACGGTTCGCCAGCGTCAACGCCGTTTCGGCCCTGGCAGGCGCGCGCGAGATCAATTGCAGCGCGATGGAAAAGGTGTTCAAAAAATTGCGCAGATCGTGGACCACGCTGCGTGTGATCTGCATACGCGACTCGTACAGGTCGCTCACCAGCCGCTGCTTCAGCATCAACTCGTGATTGGCGCGCTCGAGCCGGCCGGTGTACTCGTCTATCTTGCGGTCCCGTTCGCTGACCACTTCCCTGATCGACGTGAGCGTGACCATGCTGAAGGTTTCGGCGATCAGGCGCCGTGCCCGGCTCTCATGGCGGCGCGTGAAGGTGCTGTCGAGACTGGCGAATTCCTCGAGCGCTTCGGCCAGCACCTGATCGAAGAGATCGAGTTCGCGCACCAGTTCCTCGATACGATAGCCCTGGCGCCAGCGGACCTTGCCGTGTTTTCTCGCATTGCGCTCGATGGTCGTCTCGACCCGTTCGAGATCTTCGACATCGAGCGCCGCGCACAGTCCTTCGAGAATCTCCGGCAGATGATCCGCCAGTTGCTGATAAGTGAGTTTGTCCGCTTCGACGAGATCGGTGTCGCCGAATACGGCATTCATCCATTGCTCGGTGAGTCGGGTCCGTTCCGCGCGAACGAAGTCAGCAAAATTGCGCAGCGGGCTAACACGTGTGTCGGTCATGATGGCGCATTGGGGTGAAGTTTCTACAACGTACAAAGGCTCGAACTACCCACGCGCGTCGGACCGGAGGCGCATGGCGTGCCTCACAGGACAGGTACTTTCGGCTGGAGTCAATTAAAGGCCTGGCCGGCAAGCTCTCTGCCCTCGCGTGTCCCGAAAGCGTCGCCGCAGCCGATTATTCGCACCATTATCGCCGCAATCGCGGATTGTGGAACACCTCTTGCGGCGCTGTAGTCGGATGACAATAACGCTAACTCGAACGTTTTAACCCGGCGGCCTCTGATGCACTCAATCTTGCTGGTGGACGACGAGCCGGAAATCCTGGCGGCGTGGCGCCTGATACTCGAGAACGAAGGTTACGAAGTCGGTTGCGCGAGCAACGGCGCGGAGGCGGTCGCGCGTGCCGCAGCCAGCGTTCCCGCCCTGATCATCACCGACTGGATGATGCCCCTAGTGGACGGCGCTGAATTGTGCCGTCGACTGAAGGCGATACCGGAACTCGCCAACGTGCCGATTCTCGTGCATACCGCTGTTCCGCCGCCCGAGGGCGCGGTCAAGAACTGGGATGTCTGCCTGAGAAAGCCGGTAGGCGCGGAGCTTTTTCTGACGACGGTCGCGCAACTGTGCAAGCAGCGGTATTAGCTGTTGATCGTTTGAGCGCACAACGGGCAGTTTCTTCCGATTCTCGCGTGCCGCACTTTGATGACCGGCAATATTGTCTCGCGCATTTCTCTGCGCCTCGCATCAATCCGAATTGAGCACCTTCAAAAAATCGACGAATGCGCGCAACGGCGCCGGCAAATGACGATGCCCCGGATAGTAGAGAAACGGCCCTGAAAAACGCTGCCACCACGGCTCCAGAATCGGCTCCAATGCGCCGCTGTCGAGATGCGGGCGAAGCATGTCTTCGAACAGATGAATGACACCCACGCCCGCGACGGCCGCGCTGACCGCGAGATCGATTGCCGCGCCGGGCCGCACCAGCAGCGGTCCCGATGGATTCAACTGCAACACTTCGCCATCGCGCTCGAAATACCAGATCGGCATGGCGCCACCGGCGAACTGTCCGCGCAGGCACGCATGCGAGAGCAACTCGCTGGGATGATCGGGACGGCCGTACGCGTCGAGATAGCCCGGCGCTGCTGCCGTGGCGAAGCATTGCACGCGCGGTCCGATCGGAATCGCGATCATGTCCTGTTCGAGCCGCTCGTCATAGCGAATGCCGGCGTCGCAGCCGATCGACAGCACGTCGACGAAACCATCCTCGACCACGACCTCGACGCGGATGTCCGGATACGTCTTCAGGAAGGCAGCGACGATGCTCGGCAAGACGATCCGGGCGGCGCTCGACGGTACGTTCAGTTTGAGCGCGCCGGCCGGCTTGTCCCTGAACACGTTCAGCACGTCCAGCGCCGCTTCCATCTCGCTGAAGAGCGGCGTCAGCTTCTCGATGAGACGCAAGCCGGCCTCGGTCGGCGCCACGCTGCGCGTGGTGCGGTTGAGCAGGCGCAGACCGAGCTTGGCCTCGAGGCGGCGCACGGCGATGCTCAGACTCGACGCCGACACGCCGCTGATGCGTGCCGCGTCGCGAAAGCCGCCCGCGCGGGTGACCGAGACGAAGGCGGCCAGATCGTTCAATTCCATGGCGATTGTGCAGAATTTTAAACAACCCGTACACGTTAGACGGCTTTATTTAACAATGCAACCACGTCCATACTGGCGTTCAACCACTCACCAAGGAGCGCGTCATGTCGAATCTCATCACCACGGACACCTTTCCGCTCGCCGGCCGCTCGGTACGCCGCATGGGCTACGGCGCCATGCAACTGGCCGGCCCCGGCGTATTCGGGCCGCCGAAGGATCGCGATGCAGCGCTCGCCGTGTTGCGCGAAGCGGTGGCGTCGGGCGTCAACCACATCGATACGAGCGACTTTTACGGGCCGCACGTCACCAACCAGTTGATCCGCGAAGCGCTGCATCCTTATCCCGGCGACCTCGTGATCGTCACCAAGGTGGGCGCGGTGCGCGGCAGCGACGGCGCGTGGCTGCCGGCATTCGAACCGGACGATATCGAGCGCGGCGTGCACGACAACCTGCGCAATCTCGGCCTCGATGTGCTCGAGGTCGTGAACATGCGGATCATGGGCAGCGTGCATGCGCCCGCCGAGGGTTCGATCGAAAAGCAGGTCACGGCACTGGCCGAACTTCAGCGACGTGGACTCGTGCGCCACATTGGCTTGAGCAACGTGACGGCGACGCAGATAACGGAGGCGCAGCGCATCGCCGAGATCGTCTGTGTGCAGAATCACTACAACCTGGTGCACCGGGAGGACGACGCACTGATCGAGGAACTCGCGGGGAAGGGGATCGCATATGTGCCGTTCTTCCCGCTTGGCGGGTTCACGCCGATTCAGTCGTCAGCGCTGTCGGACATTGCACAAACACTCGGCGCCACGCCGATGCAAGTCGCGCTCGCTTGGCTGTTGCAGCGGGCACCGAACATTCTGCTGATCCCCGGCACGTCGAGCGTCGGGCATCTGCGTGAAAATCTGCAGGCGTCGCAATTGAAATTGTCCGCCGAGGTGTGCGCGGAACTGGATGCGATCGGTCTCGCCAACGGCGAAGCGTGATCGCAAAGCACTGCGATTTCACACCGAATTCGCGATGGTCTCCCGCAGCCACTGATGTGCCGGATCGCGGTGCGAGCGCTCATGCCAGAGCATCGCGATCTCGTAGCCCGGCACATCCAGTGGCGGCTCGACCACCCGCAGCGCGCTGTTGTCGCGTACCAGCCGTTCCGGAAGCATGCCCACCAGGTCGGTGCTTGCAAGAGCCGACAACATGAACAAAAAGTGCGGCACGGACAGCACGACCCGACGCGTCATGCCGGCCTTCGCGAGCGCTTCGTCCGTCGCGCCGGCAAATCCGCCGCCGTCCGGCGATACGATCACGTGCTCCAGTTTGCAGAACTGCGCGAGCGTCGGCCGGCGCTTCAGACGCGGGTGACCCGCGCGGCCCACCAGAACATAGCGCTCGGCGAACAGCACCCGGTGGCGCAATCCTTCGGGCGCGCCTTCGCTGGTATGAAATCCCAGATCGATCTCCCCTTGTTCCGCTTGCCGCGCAATACGTGGCGGAGCCAATTCGACGACGGCGAGGCGCGTGCCCGGCGCCGCCGCGCGCAAGCCGGCCAGCGCGGGCAGGATGATCGTCAATTCGACGTAGTCGGTCGCGGCAATGCGCCAGCTTTGCGTTGCTTCGGCGGGATCGAAAGGGCGCGCCGGCGCCACCGCGCGTTCGAGTGCTTCGAGCGCTTCGCGCAAGGGTTCGCGCAACGCCTCGGCGCGCGCGGTGGGCCGCATGCCGCGCGGTCCGGGCAGCAACAGCGGGTCGCCAAGGACATCGCGCAGTTTGGCCAGATGCACGCTGACCGACGGCTGCGAGAAGTTCAGCCGCTCCGCCGCGCGCGTGACATTGTGCTCCGACAGCAGCACGTCGAGCGTGACGAGCAGGTTGAGGTCGAGCCTCCTGAGATTATTCATGGCTATACCTGACATATTGGCAATTCATTTCCAATATACCGGAGCGAGGTCTATCTTTGGTTTCTTTCAACCATGAAGGCCATGTGATGAACGTTCTTCTTGTTTATGCGCACCCGGAACCCAAGTCGTTGAATGGGGCGCTCAGGGACTTTGCGGTCAAACGTCTTGAAGATGCCGGACACACCGTTCAGGTATCCGACCTTTACGCAATGCAGTGGAAAGCATCGCTCGATGCGCACGACAGCCTCGCGAAACAACCCGGCGAGCGCTTTGATCCGGCGCTCGACTCGAAGCGTGCGTTCGAGAACGGGCTGCAGAGTAAAGACATCGAACTCGAACAGGAAAAGCTGGTGTGGGCGGATGCCGTGATCCTGCAGTTTCCGCTCTGGTGGTTCACCATGCCGGCCATTCTTAAAGGCTGGGTGGAGCGCGTGTATGCGTACGGCTTTGCATACGGCGTCGGCGAGCATTCCGATGCGCGCTGGGGCGAGCGCTACGGCGAGGGCAAACTCGCCGGCAAGCGCGCGATGCTGATGGTCACGACGGGTGGTTGGGAATCGCACTACAGTCCGCGCGGCATCAACGGTCCGATGGACGACGTGCTGTTCCCGATTCAGCACGGCATTCTGTATTACCCCGGCTTCGACGTGTTGCCGCCGTTCGTGATCTACCAGACGAGCCGCATCGACGAAACGAACTATCCGGAGGTGCGTGATGCGCTCGGGCAACGGCTCGACGATCTTTGGACCGCAGCGCCGATTCCGTTCCGGCCGCAGAACAGCGGCGCATACACGATTCCGGAACTGACGCTGCGGGCGGATATCGAGCCCGAAAAGGTCGGGTTCGGTGCGCACGTCGAATAGGATCCTGACGGGGCGCGCGTAGTAGGTTCTTCATACAAGGAGGCGCGCCTCTTGTCGCGACCCCAAGCTGACGGGATCGTATGTTTCGCTGAAATTTGGTTGTAAGTCGCCGTTGCTAGAGTCGTCCACAGAATTGTGCCGCCGTATGCCGGACAGTGGACACCTGGAAAGGGAAGAGCGACAAACCATGAATAAAGCTCGTGCGTTCTGGCTCATTCTGACGCTGCTTTTTACGACGCCCGCCTGGGCGTTTCATTCGCGCGTCGTCACCATTCCGAGCGCGGCCATGCATAAGTCGCTCGAAGCGACCGTCGTGCTGCCCGATCAATATGCGCGCGGCAAAGCGGCCGACCGCTTTCCGGTCGTCTATCTGCTGCACGGCTCGGGCGGCGACTACACCGACTGGACCTCGAATTCGCAGATCGGCAAGCTGGCCGACCGCTATCACGTGATCCTCGTGATGCCCGATGGCGGCCACGAAAGCTGGTACATCGACAGTCCGGTCGATCCGCACAGCCGTTACGAGACCTATGTGGGCACTGAGGTGGTGGGTTACGTCGACGCGCATTTCCGCACGATCGCGACGCGTCAGGCGCGCGCCATTACCGGCTTGAGCATGGGCGGCTTCGGCGCCTTGCATATCGCGCTGGACCGGCCGGACGAGTTCGGCGCCGCGGGCAGCATCAGCGGTGCGGTGGATCCGCGTGGCTGCGAGGACGAGCCGGGCATCGACCAGGTATTCGGCGATCCGATGCGGCATGCCGACTTCTGGAACAACGAGGCGATCGTCGAGAATGCACGCAGTTTCGGCAACGCGCATATCGCGCTCACGATCGACTGCGGGGTGAACGACTCGCTGGTGCAATCGAACCGCACGCTGCACGAGCGGCTGGTCGAACTCGGCGTGCCGCACGACTACGCGGAGCGGCCCGGTGGCCACACCTGGAAGTACTGGGCCAACGCGGTGCAGTATCAGGTGCTGTTTTTCGCCGGGACGTTCAAGCGCAACGGGGCCACTACTGCGGCAAGCGCCGCAGCTTGAGGCTGTGCCCGTGCATTGTGGGGCGGTTTCAAGCCGCCCACTTTTCCGTCAATCGATGCCGTGAAACACCGCATCGTCCGGACCGAGATAGGCGGGCGGGCGCCACGCCGCATCGCGCATGGAGTGCTGGACCAGTTTCTCGACGCCCAACAGCACCGCGAAAATCGCCATCCGCACCGGAATGCCGTTATCGGTTTGCCGGAAAATCGCGAGCCGTGAATCGTGATTCAGGTCCACGCTAAGATCATTGGCGCCTGGCCGGCTGTCGCGCGGCAGCGGGTGCATGATCAGCGTATCGGCGCCGCACACGCCATCCACCAGCGCCTGATTGATCTGGAAGTCCGGCGTGTAGCCTTCGAACGATTCGTCGGTGAAGCGCTCTTTCTGGATGCGCGTGGCGTACACCACGTCGGCGCCGCGCAGCCCGGCGGTCAGATCGTGGGTCTGCTCGATCACGTGGTCGTTGCGCGAAATCTGCTCGATGATATAGCTCGGCATTTCGAGCATGGGCGGCGAGATCAGCGTGAACTTGATGCCACGATACAGCGCCAACAGCTTGACCAGCGAGTGCACGGTGCGCCCGTATTTGAGGTCGCCGACCAGCGCGATATGCGCGCCGTCGACGATCTTGCCGAGGCGCGAGAACTCGCGCTGAATCGTGTACAGATCGAGCAGCGCCTGGCTTGGGTGTTCGCCCGGGCCGTCGCCGCCGTTGATCACCGGCACGTTGGTGGCGCGCGCGAATTCGGCCACCGAGCCTTGCTCCGGATGGCGGATCACCAGTGCGTCCACGTAGCCGCTCATCACGCGGCTGGTGTCGTAAATCGACTCGCCCTTGGCCATCGACGAAAACGTGAAGCCGGTGGTGTCGCACACCGAGCCGCCCAGCCGGCAGAACGCCGCGCCAAAGCTCACACGGGTGCGCGTGCTGGCTTCGAAGAACAGATTGCCGAGCACCGCGCCTTCCAGCACACGGGAGATTTTGCGGCGCCGGGCGATCGGCTGCATGATGTCGGCCACGCGAAACAGCGCCTCCACCGAGTCGCGCGAGAATTGATCCACCGACAGCAACTGCGGCTTGCCCTCGAACAGCATCTGGCTGGCGAGCGACTGTGAGTCTACGCTTTGCGTATACTTGTCGCCCGGCTCGCCGTTCACCACGATTTCCGACACGAAGCGCTCGACGATCTCCGGCATGGCCCGCGATTCCTGCGAGTCGTCCGGCAGGAGCCATGTATCGAGCGCCCGGCGCGACACGCCGATGCGGCTCGCGAACGTGTCGCGCGTCATGTTCAGGCGACGCATCGCATCGCGTAGGAAGGCTTGTTGCGGGACGCTCATGGGGCACCTGTGGGAAGAGGGAATGGCGGGCGGATGTACGCGGTGCGTATATTAGTTTTCCTGCGGCAGAAGTCAAGCAATTTTCGCGATGGACTTTGCCAAGCCGCGCCGGTCGCGGTTACACTGCGTGTCATGCATTCCGGCCCAACGCTCAGACTCCGCCCGTCGACTTCCGCACGTCTCGCTCACGCGAGCGTCGCCGTCGCACGCTCGTGGGGTTCGAACGCCGGCGCCAAAGCCAAAAAACAGCCGCTCATCTGACCGGAGCTCGCTGTTCCGTCAGATGTGCGACGGAACAGCCGGTCAACGCCCGCCTGGGCACTTTCCTGTCTTTCCTCCCTCGCACTGCCTGACGGAATCGATACGGTCGTCATCGAGGTAAAGACATGTCTATTTTTTCGGGTATCTGGGTTCCGCTCATCACGCCATTCGCCGACGGCGCCGTCGATCACGCCGCCTTGCGCGCGCTGGTGCGCCGCTATACCGGCGCGGGCATCGCCGGGCTGGTCGCGCTCGGCACGACCGGCGAACCCGCCGCGCTCGACGCCGCCGAACAGGACGCCGTGCTGGCGACGATTCTCGACGAAGCGCAGGCCGCCGCCCATCTCGCGCAGGATGGGCGAGCGTTGCCGGTGCTGGCCGGCGTGTCGGGCAATCACACGGCGAGCATGCGCGAGCGCATCGAGCAATTGAACGCGCTGCCGGTTGCCGGCGTGCTGATGGCCGCGCCGTATTACATCCGGCCTTCGCAGGCGGGGATCCTCGGCCATTTCATGGCACTTGCCGATGCCAGCGAGAAGCCGGTCGTCCTGTACGACATTCCGTATCGAACCGGCGTGCGGCTCGAACTCGACACGCTGCTCACGCTCGCGGCGCATCCGCGGATTCAGGCGGTGAAGGACTGCGCCGGTTCGCTCGACACCACGCTCGCGCTGATTCGCGACGGCCGCCTGCAGGTGCTCACCGGCGAGGACATCAATATCTTCAATACCTTGTGTCTGGGCGGCAGCGGGGCGATCGCGGCGTCCGCGCATGTGCGGCCCGAGCGCTTCGTCGAGATGTATCGCGCGCTCGCGGCGGGACGGCTCGCCGAAGGCCGGCGTATTTTCCATTCGCTCGCGCCGTTGATCCAGGCGCTGTTCGCCGAGCCGAATCCCGCCCCCGTCAAGGCCTTGCTGGCCGCGCAAGGCCTGATACGCGACGAACTGCGCATGCCGATGACGCGCGCCAGCGGTGCGCTGATCGAGCGGCTCGAAGCGCTGGCTGAACGGGAGCGGAGCGAGTCGCAGGAGACCGAAGTTTCGGTTTGAGCGAGGCGATTCATCCAATATTCCGGTCGTTTTCCCGGTCGACGCACCGGGATTTCTGGCCGGCATCGAGGACGATGGGTCGAGTGGCGCCCGCCCACATCATGAAGGCCTACATCAACATGGGCGGTGGCCGCGACGGCGACGAGATGACGGCCTGGACCAGCGCGGACGTCAACTTCATGGACCGGCAGATCGGGGTCGGCGTCCTCGACGGCAGCAAACGTGAGGACGACCCTGCGCGCCGCGTGGCCAGGGAAATTCGCCGGGCCCGACGATCTCGCCGCGCATCGATAAGGAAAACGAAGACTATGTGTGACGTTCAATCGCCGGGCGCTCGTGGGGAATACCGCCTCGCCACGATCGCGACGTGAGGCTCTCGCTTCAAGGTTGAACCTCATACGGTGGACATGTGGACAGGCGCTGATCGTCTACCGCACCGCCGACGGTGAAGTGATACAGGCTTTGCCAGGTGTGATCCGCTACGCCGAGCAGTGCGTGCATTTCATCGTCGAAGAAGCAGCCAATCCCTGTCGCGCGCACGCCGGCGGCTTCGGCTTCGAGATAGAGCGCCTGGCCAAGAATGCCGCATTCCCAGAACAGATGGCGATAACGCCACGGCTGCTTCAACGCGGTTCCGAATTCCGCGATCATCCCCAACGCAAAGCAGGAATCGGCGCCGATATCCTGGTGACAGCAGATCAACTTTGCCGTGGCGCGCAAATCGTAAGGCAACAGAAGATAGAGCGGCAGATGATCGGGGCCGGTCTTTTGCCACAGCCACTCTGGACGTAGGGACCGCTTGAGATCCGGCAGCGCGCCCGGATTTCTCACGAACATATACAGACCCGGCTCCAGCTCGCCCACGCGATGCACCATTAGCGCTGCATGCACTCCTGCGGGAGACATCAGCGCATTCCACGGCGGCGTGTCATGACGTGGCAACAGGCACGCCAGCATGCTGAAAAACGCCGCCTCGGCGATGCGCGTCGTACCGTCGAAATTCACCGCGCTGCGGCGCTGCCGTGCGATCCTGGCAAAGCTGAGATCAAGGGCGGGCGACGTGGGTGACGGGTGCTCTTCCGGAGTCGGCAAGGTCGGTTCGAGAGTACGGGGCTTATGCGTGGCGCGATGGATCGAATCGATATCCGGCCACTTCACATGTCCCGGACTCAGCTGATTCGCGCGTCCGTGCCACTGTGCGCTATCCAGGACGATCAGCATGCGCTCAAGATCAGGCCGCAATTCAGGGTTGCCGATCCAGAGCAAGGCATCCGGCGCTTCTGCCTCTGCCTGCCCGAAATCTTCTCCGCGGTTCAATCCAAGCAGGTTGGCCACTGCGTCGTCCGCAGCCGCCTCCATCAGCCGCGTCTGCCAGCCAAGCGCTGCCGCTGCGTAACTCATCGCGGCGATGACATGGCCGCAATCGTGCTGGCAGTAGCGCCAGGCGCGCATGCCGTATTTCCACGCCTCGCGCCAGAAAATCGAGCTTATGCCGACCACGACGCCACCTGGCGGGAACGCCTCGGTCCATCGTTCGTCATCCACGGCAGCGCGACATTCAAGGGAGTGGTCACGGCTCTGGTAATGGTAGATCCCAGCGGACAAGCCGGGCAGCGTCGGACACAGAAGATAGCCCTCGGTCGGATGCAGATTTCCACTCGAAGGGTTGCAGCGCAGTGCCCACCGCTGGGTGCCGTACGATTTCCACGCCGACAGGCCAAGCGAAACTTCGAACAGAATTGCCAGACTGGCAAGATCGAAACTGCGCGCGGACGGCAAAGCTCCGCAGCGTAGTTCGTTGTAGCGTGTGGTGAGGCTATCCGCGGCCAACGGCAGACCAAGGCGCGGTGCGCCGTGAAACACCCGGAACGGATCCGGTTGGGTTGCCCAGTCGAGTTTCCCGGGGCCAGGGGCATAGCCGCTGACGCGGTGCTTGCTGCGGTCGTGATATTCAAGCATCGCATGCTGTAACCGGTCCATGTTCCCCTCAGACCAGGAATATCCGCACATGCGACTGTACAAAGCCGGCTGGCTCGACGTTCGGGCGCGGTCGTCATCAAGTCGTGGAATGGAACGCGCTTCGGCAATTGCTATTGCGTTCGACGCCTCCTGTGCGATGCCCCGGCTATCGGGTTGTCTTCACGAAAGCAGGGGATGTTTTCGGCGCATATTTCACCCTTCAGGTGTCTTTGAAGGTTTTCGGGACCGCCGACTTCAAAAACTCGTGGCCATCCCAGCTTAGCCGCCAGTCGCTACCCGTCGAGCGGACGAGATTTGCGTCGGCAAGCAGGCTCAACTGATACCACACACCCCGGTTTGAAACATCGAACGCATCCTTGAGCGCGCTTTCAATGTCAAATTCGCTGAGGTGCGGGGATTTGTTTTCCTCGAGAGTCTTCAGTATTGCGAATGCCAGATTCATATCGCGCTTCACGATCCCCTCCTGTCGCAGATAGGACATACCTCGAAACGGCGCCGCGGGTACAAGGTCCGCAATCATGCCGGGTGTGGCTTGCTGCACGGCTCTTTGCGCTTTCGCATAGGTCCACGAAAAGGGTGGCACGACGCGAGCCTCGCAGATCCACGACCGAGGTTCATTAGATGGAAAGCCACCGGACGTCCCATCTAACCGGGAGGTTGTGGCCGACCAGCCATGGTCCCGTGCGGTCGTCGGGCATCGTGAGCCTGATTGCTTTGTTGTGCTGGTCGCGAGTGCGCTCTCTGGGATTCAACGCTTCGGCCCCCTCATACCCTCGTTTTCCATCGCGGCATGCCGCTCTTCGCTGGCTTCAATGGGTTCCATGGTCTCGTCGATCGAGGCTGTCGCGCGTTCTGTGGCCGCCTTCGTTTCGTCGACGGCGGAACCGAGTCCTCCGTCGTCGTCGCTCGGGGGCTCCAGCATGTCTCGAAGCATGGCCGCCAACTCCGGCGTGTTCCACGGTGCGCCATGCTGCTCTTTCTTCTTTATGTAGTGCCTGACTTCTGCGTCCTGCTCCGGCGTCAGGGGAAGACCGCGAAATGTGCTTTGAGGGGTAGCGTCGGTCATGGTATTGCTCCGGAATTTGTCCCATTTTGAGTGTAGCCCTGTTGTGGCCAGCGAGCCTCAACTATCGGTCTGCGTATGGACTGGTCCGCCCATTCGCATCGGCCCGTCCAGCGAGCAGACATTGCTGTTGGCACAGATACGAGCTAGGCGATTTGCGCAATTGCTGCTGATAGGGCACCTTGGAAACAAGCCCCAGGCGGGACAACGTCACGCGATGACATGGTTCAGCGCAGGGGTCTTGCGCAGATGGGACATATCTCAAGCGTGGCTTAGCGTCTTTTTGCGGCACCTGCAGGCGGTTTCGACCGCTCATGGCGATGCGCGCACCAATGCAAATTGCGACGGGTCATGAAGCGTGGCGGGAGCTATGACAAAACTGTCCGGACATCTTTTCATCGATCGCGTGCACGAAAGCTGTACGCTGGTGGTTCCCGACTGCGACCGGATCGGACCCAGATAAGCACACGACATTCGGTTTTCACAACCCCAGGCGCAACTGCGACGGACTCGGGCACTGCGTCACGTTCTGGGATTATGGCGACGTCGTGAAGGGGAGCACGAATATCGGTGTCGAACAGACGGAAGGGCGGAAGATGCAACTGATCGAACCTGATGAACGCCAGGCTTTCCTGGCGACCAGAAGGTGAATTCGAACTGCTGGAAACGGATATGACTGACCCCAAGGGTGACGAGAACGTCATCTGTTCGGCGATGCCGACGCGGTAACATAATTTGCTCGATGAGCAGCATGATCGTCGGTACGGGTTGGCCACGCGGTGGGACTCAGGGATTCGCCCGACGCAGCGGTCCAGTTTCATACTGACGTGAAACGCCGTCCAGGCCGCAGCGATAAAATCGGCGATGCGGCAGCGATCGATTTCGCCAAATCAAGGGGGTATTGGTTATGGAGTGGATGGACGCGCGACCCGTAGTGCCGGGCTACTATTGGGTGCGATTTACGGACGACCGAACGCCGAAGCAGACCATCGCGGAAGTCGCGGAAGTGCCCGGGAACGGTTCACAGCAGTTAGTCGTGATCCTTCTGGGCGACGATGAAATATTGGAACTGGACGATTCGTTCTTCGACCGCGCACTGTTTGCTGGACCGATGGAACCTCCGCCGATGGAGTGACCGCCATAGCCGGACCCGGCTGCGACGCCATTGGCAGAACTTCAAACCGTTGCGGTTCGTGCCGTATGGCGAAGACATCTCTAGAAGCCGCCCGAAATGACTGCGCGATGCGTGCGTAGTACGACATCCAGTCTTCTCGGGCTAGGGCGCGGTGATGACCTATTCAGCTTGACCGACGCGCCCCGCGTCTGAGCCCCCCTCTTCCGAAGGAGCCATTGACGGCCCGGAACTGATTTGCGCGCTGACGCACAATCATCTGACAAAAAGTAAAAAAACTTACTAAGATGAGAATTCGGGGGTGGCGGCGTACGCGTAGCCACCAGGCAGACTCGCACCTGAAACTGTTTGATTTGCCGAATGCGGCTCACGCGGTTTGCGTGACAGTGGTCGTTCATCCCGTCCGGCGCCGTTGATCCTGCTCACCTGGGAGACGCATATGCTGAGCCCCCATGAATTTGCGACTTTGATGCTCGTCAAGGACACCTCCGATCCAGCCGGACTGGATCGCGCGGAGTTGGACGCCCTGGTGGAGCACCAACTCGTCGCGCTGGAAAAACTTGCTTCCGGAGGAGAGCGTTTTTCCATCACCTGCGATGGGGATTCCATTCTTCAGGCCGTCGCCCGGATCAGTTGAACGACTGCCGCACCTGTCGTACCGCCTGGACAGAAGCGGTGGCGTGCGTTTGAGCCTGTGCAGAAAAACCGGTGCGACGCCCACACTTTTGTCGATCTATTCACGCGATCCTGCCTGCCCGTCCGTGGAACCTGTGTCGGATCGCCATTCAGGAGCTTCATGATGAATCTGTTGACACCTGAACAAGTCGCTGCGGCCCAGCGAGCCAACCTCGGCGTTCTCTTCAGCCTGACCAGTCAGTTTGTCGAGGGTACCGGGAAGCTGGCAGCGCTGCATCTGACAGCGATCAGGTCGAGCCTGGCGGAAACCCGGGAGATCGCGGTAAAAGCGCTTTCCGCCAACGGGCCGCAGGAGTGGTTCGCGCTGCAGGCCGCCATCGCCACGCCGATGGCGGAAAAAGCGCAATCGTACAGTAGTCACGTGATCGAGATCGTCTCGGCTACGCAGGCCGAATGTCTGCGCATTGCGCAGACATCGCATGAGGCGTACAACGGCCGCGTGCAGGCGCTCGTCGAGGACGCCGCCAGGAATGCACCGGCGGGCTCCGAAGCCGCCATCGCCGCGTGGAAGTCGGCGATTGCTACCACCAGCACGCTGATCGAAACGTTGCAGAAAACAGGCCAGCAAGCGGTACAACTCGCCGAAAGCAACTTTGAGGCTGCGACGGCCGCGGCCTCGAAGGCTGCCCGACGCACCATCGAGCAGGCGTCGGCTGGCGCGAAGCGGTAACGCCCGACGCGGGCGGCACGCCCGCGTCCGTGAGCAACGTCATGCAAAGGACGTCCGATCGACATCGGCTCCGCTGAATGATTCCCGGACGGACGTCGTCGCTCTCCTTATGAGTGCGGCGCGACACGCCTCCCCGACGTCGACGAATCGACAACACGATTCGAGCCGCGCAAGCGGCCGGATTGAAGCCATGCCCGACGGTACGGGCCATTTTCGACGGCCTATTTCATCGCGTCGATGCGGCGCTCCGCGTCGACGCGAGCCTGTTCGATTGCCTGCTCTGGCGTTCCCGCAGGCGTCTCCGGGTTTTTCCAGTAGATGGGCGGTTTGGTCAGCGTGTATGCCCAGTCCCACCTGCCGTCCTTCTGTTGGGTCACGTAAACGCTGTAGTTGACCTCGTGGTACGAGTAATTGTGGCTGGCCATGAAGGTTTCTCTCGGAGTCTTTGAGAAATCCTAGCATGAAGGAACTATGTGTAAGCCGGCTCCCCGGCGGAGGTGAATCAGTGCTGCCCCGCGTTCAGGAACACCCAGAATTGTCGCGCCGGCGGCACCGGGGAGTGCGCGCAAATACACCGCAGCAGTAACCGCAGGTGCAGTCCTCTTCGATGCGCGCATCGGGCGGCGACGCGGAACTCTCTATCGTCGAACTTCGTGGCCGTCTCCGAAAGGGCGCGCTACTCGTCGTCGCGCTGGACCAGTTGCGGGCGTCCTGCCGGGTCTCGACCTATGTCCGCGAGCTTGTTCCGGTAGTCGCAGCCAAGACAAATGAAAAAAAATCCTTCCTCATCGATTTGGGGTTCGACCTCATCGACGGCAAACCGCGCATTGCAGTTTCGGCAAGTCCACATAGCTGTCTCCATCGCCGTGTTCGACGCTTCGCCGGTTATCGAGGTTCGCAGAGGCGCGGCGGTAATTCATAACTTATGCTCTTTAAGCAACTTGCTGGCAAGAGCGAGCGCTGCATCTCGTGCCCGATCCTCACGCGCGAATTCCTGTTCAGTTTCGTGCGGATCGTCCGACTCAGGTTCAGCTCCCACTCGCCGCGGATGCACGATTCCCCGATAGTAGCCTGTCACAGTCTGCATCACGCGAACTCGCGCCACATGCGTGTGAGTTTCGTATATCCAACATTCCACAACAATGGGCGCGTATGCAAGCCGAAAGCGACTCGCGCGAGGGCACATCGAAGCGGATCTTCTGCACCGGGTAGTCGCAATACATGACCGAGCAACCGCCCACATTTGCCCAGTCCCGTTACCACCTCATCAACGTGACGGTGCCGGTCCGAGTAGCGTTTCATTCGTCGCGTTTCCCTTCGCAATGCTCAACAGTCAGCCGATGGTTTTCTATTCGCCGTCGCAGATCGTGCAGGATGCCACGCGCCATGGCGTGAAGGTGATTTGTAATTGCCGTTGAAAGTCAATTGCCATCTGAGCGCCGCGAGTGAATATCAACGTGCGTGCGCACCACCGCCTCGCAATGCGAACCTCAGGTAGCTCAAATACGGATCGCACGGAATAAACACGCGTGCTTGATCGTTCAATGCGCAATGACGACGAACCGCCGACGCGAAGGTCGAGGGGCAAGGATGCCATCCACGCCGCTCGCGGGTTGGTGCGCTCGTTCAGAACAGAAAGGGGTCGACGCGCGTCGCCAATGGTTATGCCGCGCGGGGACCATAGGCAAATCATCCAAAGATCAGGAGGTGACATGCATAAGCTTGCAACTGTTTTCTCGCTTGCTGGAGCGGCCACGCTCGCACTGGCTGCGTGCGGCGGCAATTCGGACAACAATATGCCCACGCCGACCGCCGGTACATTCAAGTCGACCATTCTCGTGTCCGACGGCAGCGTCGCCGCGCCGCACGTCGACCCCAATCTGCAAAACGCCTGGGGCATCGCGTTCGGTCCGACCACCCCGGTCTGGGTATCGGATAACAATACACAGAAGTCGTCGCTGTATGACGGCAATGGCGTGGTGCAGTCGCTCGTCGTCACGCTACCGCCGGCCGCAAGCGGTCAACCCGCGAGTCCGACCGGTATCGTTTTCAACGGCACCACGGACTTCGCCGTCACGGCGAATGGCGCAACCGGTAACGCGGCATTCATTTTTGCCACCCTCGCCGGCACGATCGCGGCCTGGTCGCCCAAGGTGCTGCCGACGCAGGCTGTCACCGTTCACGATGACGGCGCGGGCGCAGCCGAATACACAGGCCTTGCGATTGCCAGCAACGCCGGCGCAAGCATGCTGTACGCCGCCGATTTCCATAACGGCAAAGTCGATATGTTCGACAAGACTTTCACGAAGGTCACGGTTGCCGGCGCCTTCAGCGATCCGAACGTACCTGCGGGTTTTAATCCGTTCGGCATCCAGGCCGTCGGCACTACGATTTATGTGGCGTATGCGAAGCTCGGGCCCGATGGTCACAGAGATCAAAGCGGTGCGGGCAACGGCGTGGTGGATGCGTTCGATACCGCCGGCCACCTGCTCAAGCGCATCGCCTCAAACGGGCCGCTCAATTCGCCGTGGGGGATCGCCATGGCGCCGGCCAATTTCGGCGCGTTCAGCAACGATCTGCTGATCGGCAACTTCGGCGACGGCACCATCAATGCGTTCGATCCCGCGACTGGCGACTCGAAAGGGCCGCTCACACAGGCCGATGGTTCGAAGGTGACGCAGCCAGGGCTCTGGGGCCTGGCGTTCGGCAACAACGCCGACAACCAGCCTTCCAACACGCTGTTTTTCGCGGCAGGTCCGACGGCGACGACGGGTGTCTATGGACGCATCGATTCGTCGATGTAGCCGGCTGAAGGTCCAGGCGCTCGATGCGGGATCGTCAAGCATGGCGCCTGAGAAGGCGAGCGGTCCCATTCAAACGCCCATAGTGGAAACGAGATCCAGCGCCGGCCGCGGTGCGGCCGGCCGCATGGCCGTGCCGCGCCGCGCGCTTCAGACGATCGTCAGGCTCACGCGGCCACCATTCTTTCCCGCAGCAGGTTGCCGAAGTCGTCGGCGCTGAGCGGCTTGCCGAGCAGGAACCCCTGCATCTCATCGCACATCATCGTCTTGAGCATGTCGAGTTGCGATTCGGTTTCGACGCCCTCGGCCACCACGTCCATTTCCAGCGAGTGCGCGAGCGCGATGATCGCCGACACGATCGCGCTGCCTTCCGGGCCGTGCGCGTCGAGGCCGTTGGTGAAGAAGCGGTCGATCTTCAGTTGCTTGACGCGAAAACGCTGCAGATAGGCGAGGCTCGAATAGCCGGTGCCGAAGTCGTCGATCGCGATCTCGAAGCCGCTCGCCTGGAATTCGCGGATCATTTCGATGGTTTTGGGCGCGTCCTGCATGGCCACGGTTTCGGTGATCTCGAACATGATCTGCTCGCAGGCCACGCCTTCGGCCTCGACGATCTCGAGCATGGTCGCCACCAGGTTCGGCTGCAGCAACTGGCGCGGCGACAGGTTGATCGCCACTTTCATCGACGGCAGGCCTTGCGAGACCCATTGGCGAATCTGCCGGCAGGTTTCGCGCACGACCCAATAGCCGATCTGCACGATCTGCCCCGAGCGCTCGGCGATCGGAATGAACTCGAGCGGCGTCAACGTGCCGAGTTGCGGATGATGCAGACGGATCAGCGCTTCGGCGCCGGCCAGCGAGTTGCCGCTGCCATGAAACTTCGGCTGGAAGTGCAGCGAAAAATGACCGGCGGCGAGTGCGTCGTGCAACGCGTTCTGAATCTGCAGCGTGCGCGTGGCGGCTTCGTTCATGCTGCGTTCGAAGAAGCGATAGGTGCTGCGGCCCGCGCGCTTAGCCTCGTACATGGCGGCGTCGGCGTGCTTCAACAGCGTTTCGACGGTGTCGCCGTCGTGCGGATAGAGGGCGATGCCGATGCTCGGCATCACCTGCAGCGGTTGCGAGTCGGTCCACACGCCGAGGCGCATGCGCTCGAGCACGCCTTCAGCGAGCGCGCCGGCGTCTTCGCGCGAGCCGAGGTTTTCGGACAACACCACGAATTCGTCGCCGCCCAGCCGCGCCACGGTGTCGCTCGAGCGCACGCACAGCAGCAGGCGCTGCGCGAACGCGGTCAGAACCTGGTCGCCGGCCGAGTGGCCGAGCGAATCGTTGATGGTCTTGAAGCCGTCGAGGTCCATGAAGAGGATGGCGAACAGCGTGCGCTGCCGGCGCGCGCTGAGGATCGCGCGTTCGATGCGGTCGGTCAGCGTGCTGCGGTTCGGCAATCCGGTCAGCGTGTCGAGCGTGGCGAGCCGCACGATCTGGCCGTTCAGCTTCGACACCGCGCCGACCAGAAAGGCCGTGCGCGCATCGAAACGCGACAGCATCAGCGTGACGATCAGAATGGCAAAGGTAAGCAGGATTACCGAGGTCGCGAGCCACGTGGCGTTCACGCCTTTGGCCGCGCCGCAGACGGCGCCGAGCGGAAACTCCGCGGCGGCCATGGCGGCGTAATGCATGCCGGTGATCGCAACGCCCATCACCAGCGCCGCGGCCAGACGCTTGCGCACCACGTGGCGCGCGTCGTCGTTGCTGAGCGCGCGGGCCATCCACAGCGCGGCGGTCGACGCGCCGATCGCGATCGCGAGCGATGCCGCGAACCACGCCGGCCGATAGTGGATGCCCGGCGCCATCTGCATCGCTGCCATGCCGGTGTAGTGCATGCCGGCAATGCCGAAGCCCATCACCACGCCGCCCGCCAGCAGGCGGCCGGCGGTGAGCCGCACACGCGTCGTGACGTACAGGGCCAGATAGGAGGCGCCGATCGCGAGGCCGAGCGACGCGGCGGTCGTCGCGAAGTTGTAGCCCAGCGGAATCGGCAGCGAAAAGGCGAGCATCGCGATGAAGTGCATCGACCAGATGCCGACGCCGAGCGCCGCGGCGCCGCCCAGCCGCCAGACGTGCCGCAGCCGCGCCGATGCCAGCAGGAAAATGCGGCCGGTCAGATCGAGCGCCGTGTACGACGCGAGCGTCGCCACGACGAATGAGATGGTGACCAGCCAAAGGTTGTATGAGCTCTGCATGTTCAGTCCAACCGCTAGGAGGGAAGCGGCTGAACATGTTATCGACAGTTCGGGGCTTTTATTTAATTGATTTTCAATATGTTAGCCATTGGCGTCGGCCGTCTCGCCGGCGCGCGCCGCTTGTGCGAGGGCGAAGCCTTCGTCGAGCCAGCCGGTGATGCCGCCGCTCATCAGCTTGACGGGCCGCCCCAACTCGGCGAGCCGCAGTGCGCCGCGCGCGGCGCCGTTGCAATGCGGACCCGCGCAGTACGTGACGAAGAGCGTCTTCTGCGGATAGCCGGCGAGCTTCGACGCCACGATCTTGCCGTGCGGCAGATTGAGCGCGCCCGGCACGTGACCCTGCACGAACAGCGCAGGGCCGCGCACGTCGAGCAGCACGAAGCCGGGCGCGCCGCTCGCGAGCGCGTCGTGGACATCGGCGCAATCGGTTTCGAACTGCAGCGACGCCAGGAAGTGGGCTTGCGCGGCGGGGCTGTCGGCGGCGGGAATGGCGGTAACGGCGTTCAAGGTCGGCATGGTGAAGTGAGGTTCCGGTGGGAGCGGTGGGTGTGTGGTTGTCTGGCGATCACGATTCGGACGCCTTCATTGTGGCGTTGCGCGCCACGCGGGATAAGTGGCGGAATCGTCAATCTCCGGTAACATCACGCCATGCACAATCATCTCGTCGTCGCGCTCGCCTACGACCGGCTCTGCACCTTCGAATTCGGCTGCGTGACCGAACTGTTCGCGCTCGAGCGTCCTGAGCTCGGCGTGGACTGGTATCGCTTCGCGGTCTGCGCAAGCGAGCCGGGCCCGATCCGGGCGGCGGGCGGCATCACGCTTGCCGCGCCTTATACGCTCAAGTTGCTGGAGCGCGCCGACACCATCGTCATTCCCGGCTGGCGCGATGCCGACGAAGTGCCCCCCGAACCGCTCCTGAAGAAAATCCGCGCCGCCTACGCGCGCGGCGCGCGCCTCTGTTCGATCTGCTCGGGCGTGTTCGTGCTCGCGGCGGCGGGCGTGCTCGACGGCAAGACCGTCACGACGCACTGGCGCTATGCCGAAAAATTGCAGCAGGGCTATCCGCAATTGCGCGTGCAGCCGGACGCGCTCTATGTCGACGAAGGGCAGATCATCACCTCGGCAGGCTCGGCGGCGGGGCTCGACATGCTGCTGCATCTGGTGCGGCGCGATCACGGCAGCGCGGTGGCAAACCGGGTCGCGCAGCGGCTCGTGGTGCCGCCGCATCGCGAGGGCGGCCAGGCGCAGTTCGTGCCGCGCCCCATGCCGCAGGACGACAGCGGTCGTCTGTCCAAACTGATGGACTGGGTGCGCAGTCATCCCGCTTTGCCGCACACGTTGCGCTCGCTCGCCGAGCGGGCGGCGATGAGCCCGCGCACACTGCAGCGGCAGTTTCACGATGCCACCGGCATGGCGCCTTATGAGTGGCTCGTGCGCGAGCGCGTGGCCATCGCGCGCGAGCTGCTCGAAGCGCAGGCGCCGCTGCCGATGGCGCGCGTCGCGGAACTGGCGGGATTCGGTTCCGAAGAATCATTGCGGCGGCATTTCCGGCGCATCGCATTGACGAGTCCGGGTGCGTATCGCAAGAAGTTCGGCGCGCGGGAAACGGCATAGACGCGCGCCCGTGTGGTGAGCAACACCCGCACCGAGAAAAACGCTAACCATGCAAACTAGTCTCGATCACCCGCCGCTCGTTTCATCGTGTCCTTCGCGTTGCTGTGGCTGCCGGCGCGGATCGGCGCGGCGCTTCCGCGGCGTTTCAGAAAAATCGAGGACGACGCGATGTGGTCTACTGTGAAGCAGTCGGCCGCCGCGCAGCCCACGCCGGTGGTCGCGCTCGCCGTCGCGCGAATGAACGATGTGCTCGACACGCAGGGCTATACGCAAGCCGCGTGGTGGAACCGCATCCCTTAGCGGCGTGGGCGCTCATGATCGCCGACATCGACAGTCCGCGCGGTGGCGTGATTCGCGTGCAGCCGCTCAATCTGCATGCGCTTGCGCAGTCCATGCGCCCGCATTGAACGATGGTCGAGGCTCGCGCTGAGCCTCACATTCAAAGGAAACTCATGCTCGATATCGCCAGGACGATCGCCAGTTTCAACGCCGGTCGAGATCCCGAACGGCTCGCGATGAAATACAAGGCCATGCGCACTTCACCGTTCGTGTTTTTGCGCGGCACATGTCACCTGTTTTACGAACGCCTGCCGCGCGACAAGGTGTTCGACGACGCGCCGCCGGTGTGGATCTGCGGCGACATGCATCTGGAAAATTTCGGCAGCTACAAGGCCGACAATCGCCTCGTCTACTTCGACAACAACGACTTCGACGAAGCCTGTCTCGCGCCGAATCTCTACGAACTGGTGCGTCTGTTGACGAGCGTGCTGGTCGGCGCGAGCGATCTCAAGCTGAGCCGCGCGCAGGCGCTCGCGCTGTGCCACACCGCGCTGGAAGCGTATGGCGCGGCGCTCGCGTACGGCAAGTCGCGCTGGATCGAAGGGGAAACCGCGACCGGCATGGTGCGCGATCTGTTCGTCGCGCTCGCGAGCCGCACGCGGGTTGCGCATCTGGACCGGCGCACCACGCTCAAAGGCAAAACCCGCACGCTGAAAGTAGACGGCAAGAAAGCGCTGGCGGTCAGCGACACGCAACGTGCCGCCGTCACGCAGTTCATGCAGAAGTTCGCCGCGGGCGAGCCCAATCCCGACTTCTTTCGCATTCTCGACGTGGCGCGGCGGATTGCCGGCACCGGGAGCCTTGGCGTGGATCGTTACGTGATCCTCGTCGAAGGTAAAGGCTCGCCGGACGGCAACTATCTGATCGATCTGAAAGAGGCGCTGCCTTCTTCCGTGACGCCGCACTTGAGTACGCCGCAGCCGGCGTGGCAGACGGAAGCGCAGCGCGTCGTCGAGATTCAGCGGCGCAATCAGGCGGTCTCGCAGGCGTTCCTGCATGCGGTCGAATTCAATCAGCGCTCGTATGTGCTGCGCAGCCTGCAGCCTTCCGAAGATCGCGTGGCCTTGAGCGATTGGGACGGCAAGCTGCCGCGTCTCGAAGAGGTGGTCAACAGCATGGCCGAGTTGAGCGCATGGGCGCATCTGCGCAGCGGCGGGCGGCAGAAGTCGTCGATTGCAGACGAGTTGATTGCGTTCGGCAATCGTAAAGACTGGCAGTTGCCGTTGGTCAATATCGCGACGCAATGCGAGGCCCAGGTCGCGGCGGATTGGAAAACGTACTGTGAAGCCTACGACAGCGGCGTGTTCGACCTGACACCGAAGCCTTGAGATTGCGTCGCGCTGGCGGCGTATGACATCGTGACCGCCGCGCTTACAACGTCTTCGATTCGCCGCCGGCAGAGGCTCTCGGGATGCTCAGCGCATCGCGGTGCCGCGCCTGCCGATACGTCTCCAGACAAACCCTGATTGCTGCGTCGAATCCGCCGCTGCTATCGTTCGCAGGTCATGTGGAAGCGCTTCCACTCAGTTTCGGACGCGGGTACGCCGGAGCTTCCACCGTACCCGGTTCAACGACCTCAGCGCAGGAGAATCCGTGGCAAACGACACATCCGCTGTATCCGACGCTCTCTCCCCCCATTCCCAGCCAGTCGCCGACCCTTTCACCCCGCCCGCGGACTCGTCGCTGTGGCGCAAGAACTTTCTGCTCGGCGCGGCCACCGCTTCGTATCAGATCGAAGGCGCGGTAAACGAAGACGGCCGCCTGCCGTCCATCTGGGACACCTTCTCGGCGACGCCCGGCAAAGTGCTGGCCGGCGACACCGGCGAGGTGGCCTGCGATCACTATCATCGCTGGGAAGCGGACGTCGACCTGCTGGCCGGACTCGGCTTCGAAGGCTACCGGCTTTCGATTGCCTGGCCGCGCGTGATGGATGCGGCCGGCGCGCCGAACCGCAAAGGCATCGACTTCTACAAGCGTCTGCTGGCGCGGCTGAAAGAGAAGGGCATCACGACCTCCGTGACGCTGTATCACTGGGACTTGCCGCAGCATCTGGAAGATCGCGGCGGCTGGCTCAATCGCGATACCGCGTATCGTTTCGCCGATTACGCCGACCTGATGAGCCGCGAACTGGCCGGCAGCGTCGATGCGTGGGCGACGCTCAACGAGCCGTGGTGCTCGGCGTTTCTGGGCTACGGCAACGGCCACCACGCGCCGGGGCTCGCCGACACGCGCTACGCCACCCAGGCCATGCATCATCTGCTGCTGGCGCACGGCCTCGCGGTGCCGGTGTTGCGCGCCAACGATCCGGCTTCGCAAAAAGGCATTGTCGCCAACATCGGACGCGGCACGGCCAATAGCGAGAGCGCCGCCGACCAGCGCGCAGCGCATCTGTTCGAAGTGCAGCACAACGCGTGGATTCTCGATCCGCTCCTCAAGGGCAGCTACCCGCGGGATCTGTTCGAGTTGTGGCCGGGCACCGAGCCGCTGGTGCTCGACGGCGACATGCAAACCATTGCCGCGCCGCTGGACTTCCTCGGCATCAACTATTATTTCCGCACGAATGTCGCGAGCGATGGCGCGCACGGTTTCAGGGACGTGCCGCTCGAAGGCGTGGAGCGCACGCAGATGGGCTGGGAAGTGTATCCGGACGGCCTGCGTGATCTGTTGACGGGATTCAAGGCCACGTATGCGAATCTGCCGCCGATCTACATCACCGAAAACGGCATGGCGTCGGACGACAAGGTGATCGACGGCCATGTGGAGGACAGCCAGCGCATCTCGTTCCTCAAGCGCCATCTCGCCGCGGTCGACCAGGCGATCAAGGCCGGCGTGGAGATTCGCGGCTATTTCCTCTGGTCGCTGATGGACAACTTCGAGTGGGCCTTCGGGTACGAGCGTCGCTTCGGTGTCGTACACGTCGATTACGCTACCCAGAAGCGTACGATCAAACGCAGCGCGGAGCTGGTGTCGAAGTTCCTGAAGGAGCGCAAAGCACGCAGTGAATAGCAGGCGGGAGCTGGTTGGTATGTCGACTTGAAACACGGGCGCCAAGCCTGGAGGAGACGGAATGAACAGCAAAAAAATGGTCTTGCGAGGCGTGGTTGCGGCACTGGCGTTGTATGGCGTCGTCGCGCAGGCGGAGCCTTTGAAGGCCAACGTGATTCACTGGTGGACCTCGGGCGGCGAGTCGGCCGCGATTCGCCAGTTTGCCGATGCGTATAACAAGGCCGGCGGCCAGTGGGTCGACAATGCGGTGGCGGGCGCCGATCAGGCGCGCTCCACGGCGATCAACCGGATCGTCGGCGGCGATCCACCCACTGCCGCGCAGTTCAATACGTCCAAGCAGTTTCACGACCTGATCGATCAGGGCCTGCTGAACAACGTCGACGACGTCGCCGCGAAAGAGAACTGGAACGGCGTGTTCCCGCAGTCGATTCTCGACAGCATCAAGGTCAAGGGGCATTACTACGCCGCGCCCGTGGATATCCATATGCCGGCCTGGTTCTTCTACTCGAAGCCGGTTTTCCAGAAAGCCGGCATTGCCGGAGAGCCGAAAAGCTATGACGAGTTCATCGCCGATCTCGGCAAGCTGAAAGCCGCGGGCGTGATTCCGCTCGCGCTCGGCGGCCAGCCCTGGCAGGAGAAAATCACCTTCGACGCGGTGCTGGCGGATGTGGGCGGTCCCGATCTCTATATGAAGGTGTACCGCGACCGCGACATGAACGCCGTGAAGTCGGACGCCTTCAAGAAAGTGCTGGCATCGTTCAAGCGCCTGCACGATTTCGTCGATGCCGGCTCGCCCGGCCGCAACTGGAACGACGCCACGGCGCTCGTGATTTCCGGCAAGGCGGGCGTGCAGATCATGGGCGACTGGGCCAAGGGCGAATTCTCCGCGGCCAATCAGGTCGCGGGCAAAGATTTCGGCTGCTTCCCCGGTTTCGGTCTGCATTCGCCGTATCTGGTCGCGGGCGACGTGTTCGTGTTCCCGAAAACGGACAATCCCACCACGATCAAGGCGCAGAATCTGCTTGCCACGGTGATGACCTCGCCGGCCGCGCAAGTCGCATTCAGCGCGAAGAAAGGCTCGATTCCGATTCGTCCTGACGTGGACGGCAGCAGTCTCGACATCTGCGCGAAGGAGGGCATTGCGATCATGAAGGACAAGTCGCGTCAGTTGCCGAATCCGGAAATGCTGCTCTCGCCTGACACGCAGGGCGCGTTGATCGACGTCATTACCAACTTCTGGAACAAGAACCAGTCGGTCGACGACGCGCAGAAAGCGTTCGCCAGTGCGCTGAAGAGCTAGGTGCGCAGCATGCACGCGCTCAAGCTGCCGGCCGCCGGGTCGAAGACACGTCAAGCGCGGCTGAAGAAGCCGCTCAAAAAGCGTTTTCCGTTCGCGGCGTGGCTGGCGCTGCTGCCGATGGTCCTGACCGTTGTTTTCGCCTATCTCGGCACGATGATCTGGACCGCGCGCGTGTCGCTCAGCAATTCGCGCACGTTTCCTTCCGGCGACTTCGCGGGCTTCACGCAATACGTGCGGCTCTTCCATAACGATCGCTGGCTGCTGTCGCTGCAAAACATCGTGATCTATGGCGCGTGCTTTATCGTGGCGTGCATGGTGATCGGTTTGCTGCTGGCGATCTTCATCGATCAGCGCGTGGTTGCCGAAGGCGCATTGCGCACAGTGTTTCTCTATCCGTACGCGATGTCGTTCGTGGCCACGGGACTCGTCTGGCAGTGGATCCTGAACCCGCAACTGGGCGCGCAGGCCGTGCTGCACAAGCTCGGTTTCGCGCACGCGCGCTTCGACTGGATCGTCGATCAGGACTGGGTGATCTACACCATCGTCATCGCGACGGTGTGGCAGGCCTCGGGTCTGGTGATGGCGTTATTGCTCGCGGGTTTGCGCGGCATCGACGACGAGTTGTGGAAGGCCGCGCGCATCGACGGCATTCCGCGCTGGCGTGTCTATGCCAGCATCGTCGTGCCGATGCTCGGGCCGTCGATCTCCACCGCTTTCGTGCTGCTGTTCGTGATGGTCGTGAAGCTCTACGACGCCGTGGTCGCGATGACGCAAGGCGGCCCCGGCACGGCGAGCGAAGTGCCGGCGAAGTTCATCATGGACTATCTGTTCGGCCGCGCCAACATCGGGCTCGCGTCGGCGGCGTCGATCGTGTTGCTGGCCACCGTGCTGGCGATTCTCGCGCCGTTCTTCTACGCCCGCAGCCGCGCGGCCTTGCGTAAGGAGGTGTGATGAACACGCTCAGTCCGCCGCTGAAAGGCGGCACGCCGGACCGCACGCGGCCGCGTCGCCGCCGCACTGCATTCACACCGGCGCGCCTCGGCGTCTACGCATTTTTGCTGACGGCCGCGCTGTTCTTTCTGCTGCCGCTCTACGTGATGCTCGTCACCTCGGTCAAGCCGATGAGCGAGATCCGCCTCGGCAATCTGCTGGCGTTCCCAGCGCATTTCACGCTCAGCGCGTGGGGCGCCGCGTGGCAGTCCGCGTGCACCGGACTCGATTGCAACGGCATTCAGGTCGGTTTCTGGAACTCGGTGCGCATCGTCGTGCCGAGCACGATTCTGTCGATCGCGATCGGCGCGGTGAACGGCTATGCGCTGTCGTTCTGGCGACCGCGCGGCGCCGGCCTGCTGTTCGGCGTGCTGCTGATGGGCGCGTTCATTCCCGTGCAGGTGATGGTCTATCCGCTCGTACGCGTGCTGGCGAGCGTGCATCTGTTCAGTTCGCTGCCGGGTATCGTGGTGATTCACACCATCTTCGGCATGCCGGTGATGACGCTGCTGTTTCGCAACTACTACGTGTCGATTCCGCAGGAGCTGTTCAAGGCGGCGCGCATCGACGGCGGCGGCTTCTGGCGTATCTTCGTGCAACTGATGCTGCCCATGTCCACGCCGATCATCGTGGTGGCGATCATCATGCAGGTGACGGGCATCTGGAACGACTTCATTCTCGGTCTCGTGTTCGCCGGCACCAAAAACCTGCCGATGACGGTGCAACTGAACAACATCATCAATACGACGACCGGCGAGCGCCTCTATAACGTCAATATGGCGGCGACCATTCTGACCTCCATGGTGCCGCTCGCGGTGTACTTCGTTTCGGGCCGCTGGTTCGTGCGCGGCATTGCATCCGGCGCCGTCAAGGGATAGGGCAATGACAAACGTGGCTAATATGGCAAACGCCGTGGACATGGCGGGCGTGGTCGGCAGTTCCGATGCGGCGGACGCGGCGGGTCTCACGAATCCGGCCAACGTCGCCGTGCGCAATCTGACCATTCGGCTGGGCGCGAACACGGTGATCGAGAACCTCGATCTCGACGTGCGAGCCGGCGAATTCGTCGTGCTGCTCGGCCCGTCCGGCTGCGGCAAATCCACCTTGCTGCACAGCATTGCCGGATTGATCGACGTGACCGACGGCGCCATCGAAATTGCCGGCGAGGACATGACCTGGGCCGACCCGAAGGACCGGCGCATCGCGCTGGTGTTCCAGTCGTACGCGCTCTATCCGACCATGAGCGTGGAGCGCAACCTGTCGTTTGCCTTGCGCATCAACGGCACGCCGAAAGCGGAGATCGCGCGGCGCGTGGCGCGCGCCTCCGAGATGTTGCAACTCGGGCCGCTGCTCAAGCGCAAACCGGCGCAGCTTTCAGGCGGCCAACGGCAGCGGGTGGCGATCGGCCGGGCAATCGTGCGCGAAGCGGACGTGTTCCTGTTCGACGAGCCGCTCTCGAATCTCGACGCCAAATTGCGCACTGAACTGCGCCGCGAACTCAAGCAACTGCATCAGCGTTTGGGCGCGACGATGATCTACGTCACGCACGATCAGGTCGAGGCGATGACGCTCGCTACCCGCATGGCAGTGATGCGCGGCGGCGTGATCCAGCAGTTCGGCACGCCCGCCGAAGTCTACGCGCGCCCCGACAACCTTTTCGTCGCGACATTTCTGGGCACGCCCGCGATGAACCTGCTCAAGGGCACGCTTGAAGAACGCGAGGGCAGGGTCCACTTCAGCACCGGCCATTGGCGCCTCGACGTGTCTGCGTACCCGTTCAAGACCACGCCGGTCAACGGGTTGCCGTGCGTGCTCGGCGTTCGGGCCGAAGACGTGCGCTTGGCCGAGGGCGCGAGCGAACACGCAAAAGTTTCGCTGGTGGAGCCGATGGGCAACCACCGCGTCATCTGGCTCGACTATCATGGAGTGCAGGTCGCATCGATCGACCAGACGAAGACGCCGTTGGCGATAGGGGACACCGCGGCGTTCTCGTTCGACAGTACCCATGTCTCTCTGTTCGACGAAGCGGGCGGCGCGCGTTTGTAGCGCCGGCACGCGGCGTCACTGAAAATACAACATGCTTGACGGAGATCCGCGTGGCAACACTCAAAGATGTCGCGGCACTGGCCGGCGTGGGCATGTCGACCGCCTCGCGTGCCATTTCCGGTAAAGGACCCATCTCAGCCGATGCCGCCGCCCGTGTGAAGGCGGCCATCGAACAGTTGAACTTTCGTCCGTCTTCCATCGGCCGGGCCATGGCAACGCAGTCGCTCGGCATGGTCGGCATTTTCGTGCCGACTTTCTTCGGCTCCTACTACGGCACGATTCTCAAGCAGACGGATACCGAACTGCGCGCGGTGCACCGTCACGTGGTGGTGGCGACGGGCTGCGGAGAAGTGTCGCCGCGCGAGCAGGCCATCGAGGCGGTGCGCTTTCTGATCGGCCGCGATTGCGACGGCGTGGTGGTGATCAGCCACGATCTGCACGACGAGGATCTGATCATGCTGCACCGCATGCACCCGAAAATGGTGTTTCTGAACCGCGCGTTCGATCAGTTGCCGGAAGCGTCGTTTTGCGCCGACCATCATCGTGGCGGCGAACTGGCGGCGCGCACGCTGCTCGATCACGGGCACCGCGACATCGCGGTGATTTCCGGGCCGTTCAGCGCCTCGGACAACCAGACGCGTCTGGAAGGCTTCTTTGCCGAACTGGCGCGCGAGGGCATTGCGCGCGACGACGTCACGCTGATCGAATCGGACTTCTCACCGGAAGGCGGCTACGCCGCCGCGCAAAAGCTGCTCGACGCGAAGCGTCCCTTCACCGGCGTGTTCTGCGCGAACGATACGATGGCCGTGAGCGCGTTGGCGCGTTTTCACCAGGCGGGCATTGCCATTCCCGACGAGGTCTCGGTGATCGGCTATGACGACGATTACTCGGCCGCTTATGCCGCGCCAGGACTCACGTCGGTGCATATTCCGACTGCGGAACTGACGCAGAACGCCGTGCGCTGGCTGCTCAATCAGTGCTACCGGACCACGTGGGAGATTTTCCGTGAGTTTCCGGTGAGCGTGACGATGCGTGAGTCGGTGGGGCCGGCGCCGGGTGTGACGGCGGCCGCGATCGAGGCGGCGCGTTTGAGCCGCACGACGTAGCGGCGTCTCGCGTGGCGGCGAAGTGCCGCCCGCGGCTAACGCTCAGGTGCCGCTGCGCAGCGACTGCTCGTAGCGCAGGCGCGCTTCTTCGTCGAGCCGTGTATCTTCCAGTTCCTGGAGCACGGCTTCGAGATCGATCGGCGTGGTGTCCAGTTCGACGCGGCCGGTCAACGCGGCGTCGACATGCAGCGCGCCCGCTTCGTAGAGCGACCAGATTTCCTTGCCGTAGCTGGTGTCCAGCAACGCGGGCGCGAAGCGGCCGAAATACGTGGCGAGGTTGTTGACGTCGCGCTCGAGCATGGCGGGCGCTTCGAGATTGCCGGCGGCGTCCACCGCTTGCGGCAGGTCGATGATGACCGGGCCGTCGGCGGCAAGCAGGATGTTGTACTCGGACAGGTCGCCGTGAATCATGCCGGCGCACAGCATGCGCACCACCTGGTTCACCAGCAGCGCATGCAAGTCGAGCGCGCGTTCTTCCGTCAGCTCGACGTCGTTCAGACGCGGCGCGACATTGCCGTCGGCGTCGGTCACCAACTCCATCAGCAACACGCCGTCGGTGCAGATGAACGGCTGCGGCACGCGAACGCCCGCGTTGGCGAGCTGGAACAGCGCGTCGACTTCGGCGTTCTGCCAGGCCTGTTCCTGCACTTCGCGGCCATAGCGGCTGCCTTTTTCCATCGCGCGCTGCTGGCGGCTGTTCTTGACCTTGCGGCCTTCGCGATAGGACGCGGCCTGGCGGAAGCTGCGCTGCTTGGCGTCTTTGTAGACTTTCGCGCAGCGCGTGGCGTCGCCGCTGCGCACCACGTACACGGTGGCTTCCTTGCCGCTCATCAACTGGCAGATGACTTCGTCGATCAGGCCTTCTTCGACCAGCGGGAGCAGACGTTTCGGAGTTTTCATGCGACCGCCGAAGGGCGGCGGGCGGCGCGGCGGCGACAAGCGGCCGGTTGCGAGGGCAGATGATGCGGGATTCGGGTCATGCCGGATTATACGGGGAGACCGCGCGGAGCATGGAAAAGAGCCATGACGGGGGTCGCGAGTCGATCGCTTCTTGCCTGATGATTCCAATGCGCGCCCGAACCGCTAGAAGCGTTCGTCTAATTGCCGGACGGTGAAAAGGAAAGCCGACTTTTCGATCGTGACGGGTGAATGGGCTCGCAACCGTTTGCGTATCGCACGCGCCGTCGAACATACGCTTCGCTACCGTTTGCGCCGCATTTTCTGCTGATATCCCGATGCGGACGATCGCGGGCGCACGCGAGATTGTTGTAGCTGCCGACACACTGATTTGCTGATTTCCAGCATTCAATTCGCATGGTGATCGCTTAAACTTGGCGGTAACAATATGTTACGGGGTGCGAGATGTTGGCCGTGTTCTTCATTGCCTGCCCGATCTGCATCGCCGCGTTGGTTGGTTTCGCGCGGCACGTGGATCCGGTGACGGGGCAATTCAAGCGTTGAATCTGTAAGTGGGTGATTTTCCGCAGCGCCATGGGGGCGCGTGATGCGGTGTTCTCTTTTCTTGAGCCGATCTCGCTACAAGTCTTGCCTTTGAGTGCCGAGTCGCGGCACGATGCGCGATAACCTGGATTAGGGCAGTATCGCGTATGCGAGAATTTCTGGCGAATATCACGGCGCGCGCCAGCGTGCTGAAGGGCGTTCTTCCCCTGAACCGCGCCGCGGCGGCGCGCGATGCGCTGGCCGGTGTGCAGCTTGCGTCGATGGATATTCCGCAAGTGCTGGGCTACGCACGCATTGCGGGCATGCCGGCCGTCACGGGTCTGTATACGGTCTTTCTGCCGCTGATCGCGTTTGCGTTTTTCGGCGCTTCGCGGCACCTCGTTGTAGCCGCCGACTCCGCAACCGCCACGATTTTCGCAAGCCGGCTCTCCACCATGGCGCCGGCGGCGAGCGCTGAATATGCCGCGCTCGCCGCGATGGTCGCCTTGCTTACCGCTGCCTTGCTGTTCATCGCGCGGATTTTCAAACTGGGCTTTCTCGCCGACTTTCTGTCGCGTACCGTGCTGGTCGGCTTTCTCGCCGGCGTCGGCGTGCAGGTCGGCATTGCGATGCTCGGCGACATGTTCGGCTTGCCCGGGCACGCCGTGCGCAGCGTCGATCAGCTTGTGCTGGTGGTGCGCGAAGCCACCCAGGTCAATCGGCCGACGCTCGCCATTTCGCTGCTGGTGGTCGTCGCCATTCTGACGTTCAAGCGCTTCCTGCCACGCGTGCCGGTGCCGTTGATCGCGGTCGTGGCGGGTATCGCCGCGAGCGATCTCTATCATTTCCCGGCCCACGGTATCGCTGTGCTCGGCCCGGTGGCGGGCGGCTTGCCACCGCTGCGCATCCCGTCGGTGACATGGCAGCAGATGCTCGATTTGCTGCCCGTGGCGGCGTCCTGCTTCGTGATGATCGTCGCGCAAAGCGCCGCCGCGAGCCGCGTGTTCGCCGAGCGTCATCACGAGCCGGTGGATACCAACGCCGACCTGCTGGGCATCGCCGCGGCCAACACGGCGGCGGCGATCTCGGGCGCCTTCGTGGTGAACGGCAGCCCGACGCAAACCGCCATGGCCGATCTTGCGGGCACGCGCAGCCAGTTCGCGCAGCTCGTGTTCGCGGCGGTGGTGGTCGTGGTGCTGCTGTTTTTCAGCCGCTTTCTGCAGTATCTGCCGCACTGCATTCTTGCCAGCATCGTGTTCACGATCGCCATCGGCCTGATCAATCTGAAGACCTTGTTTGCGATTCGCCGCGAGAGTCCCGGCGAATTCGCGCTGGCCGTGTTCACCGCAGCGGCGGTGGTGCTGATCGGCGTCGAGCACGGCATTCTGGTGGCCGTGGCGCTCTCGCTGCTGCGGCACGTGCGCCACAGCTACCGTCCGCATACGATGATTCTCGCCCCTGGCGACGACGGCGTGTGGGTGCCGGTGCCCGCCGTGCCCGGCATCCAGACCGCGCCGGGCCTGATCGTCTACCGCTTCGGCGCCGACCTGTTTTACGCGAACGACCACTTTTTCGTCGACGATGCGCGCCGCCTGATCGACGCAGCCCCCAGCAAGGTGCACTGCTTCGTGATCGACGCGAGCGCGATCACCGACCTCGACTATTCGGCCTCGCGTTCGATCGGCGAGTTGATCCAGACGTTGAAAAGCGTTGGCATCAAGGTGCTCTTCGCGCGCGTGAACCGCTATTTGCGCTCGGACATGGACCGGCACGGCATCACGCCGATCGTCGAGGAAACTTGCATTTTCAACACTTTGCACGAAGCGCTGCGCACGGCCGGCGTGGAGAAGCCCGACCGGCATGTGAAAGAGGCGACGTAAGCGCTGGTTTGCGCGAGGGTGGCGCGTGGCTTTTGGCGTTGCGCTTATTCGTCTGCGAAGAAATAGCCGATGAAGAAGCACACGCCCGCGATGACCGCACCGAGCACGGCCACCGTATAAGCGAGCGCCGTGCCGTGCCACAGTCCGTCGAACCACTGATGAAGCTGCGCCATCAGCACCGCCGCATTGCCGCCGATACGCTGCAATTCGATCTGATAGCGCGGATCGGCGATGCTGTACAGGGAGACGGCGCTGTCCGGCGGCGGCGTGGTCGCATAGATGATCACGGCCAGAATCACACCGGTCACCAGCGCCGCGACGCCCGCCAGATAGAGCCGCTTCTGCCACGGCGAGCGTTGCGCTGCCGGATTCACTTCGTTGCTGCCGCTCATCGTGTTCGTCTATCCGCTTCAATCGTCACGGCGACAGTATCGCAGAGCGGCGGCCGTTTCCAGGCGCGCTCAGGTTTTCGAAGTCAGCAGCTTGATGCCGGCAATGCCGAACATGATCGCGAGCGACCCGTCGAGCCAGCGGCGGATCGCCGAGTAGATGCGCCGTGCCGAAGCGGTCGAAAACAGCACCGCGTAGCTGCTGAACACCGATACGCCGATGCACATGCAGCCGAGCACCACCGGCGTGGTGTGCGAGGCGCCGCCGGCCGGCGACATGGCCAGCGAGACGATCGACAGCCAGACCAGAATCGCTTTCGGATTGGTGAGATGCAGCAGCAGGCCACGCAGATAGAGGCGCTTGAGCGATTCGTCCTCGCGCGCGGTGCCCGTGGGCAGCGCCTTGGGACGAAACGCGGAGCGTGCCGATTTGAAGCCGAGCCACAGCAGATACAGGCCGCCGGCGATCTTGATCGCCACCAGACATTCCGAATAAGTGGCGAGTACCGCCGACAAACCCAGCGACGCCAGCAGCGCCCAGAAGAACGAACCCGATACCACGCCGAGCGCGAAGGTCAACGCGCAGCGGCGGCCCGAGCTCATCGCCAGTGACATGATCGCGAGATTGCTCGGCCCCGGGCTCGCCGTACCGACGAAGTAGGCGCTGTAGGCGATCAAAACATCGGCGGTGAGGAAGGTGCTGGCGATCATGGGCTGGACCTCGGCGGCGGGCAAGGTGTGCGGCTGGGTGCGCACAGGGGTAAAGGCGCGAACGTCACGAAGCGTCGCGCGAACGGGGATTTTGCGCTCGGCAGGCCGAATCTCACAGATACAGTTGACTGTTCCGGCAACAGCACAATCACGCAGGCGCCTGCCGGCTCACGCACCCGCCGCCGCGCCGATGCAGTCGGCGAGCGCACCCGCCACCGCCTGCCGGCTATGCCGCGGGCGCTGCACGAGGCCGATCTCCCGCTGAAACGTCGCCTCGCCGAGTTCGAGCGCGACGACCCCGGCTGGCCACTTGCCGAGTCCCGCGCTATTCGGAAGCAGCGCCACGCCGATGCCGCGTGCGACCAGTTGCACGATCCCCTGCAATTCGTCCAGTTCGATCACGTCGTGCACGTTCAGCCGCGAGCGCTGCAGAAACCGGTCGACCAGCCTGCCGCCGAACGAGGTGCGGTCGTAGCGGATAAACGGCTCGCTGCGCAGCAGTTCGCGCCAGGACCGCGCCTCGCCCTTGCCGCGCGCAAGCGCCTTGGGCACGAGCAGCACGAACGGCTCGGTGACGAGCGTGCGCCATTCGAGTTCGGACGGTAGCGCGAAGGGCGGTTTGATGACGACGGCCAGATCCAGTTCGCCGGAGTCCACTTGCCCCAGCAAGCCCAGCGACACACCGGGCACGACGCGAATGCGCCAGCCGGGACGGTCGTCGCGAAAGCGCGCGAGCGCGTCGGCGAGAAACGACACTTGCGCCGACGCGATGGCACCCACCCGCAGCATGCCGCTTTCCGCCGCGACCGCGCCACGTTCGGAGAGCCGCGCGTAGAGCGTCATCATTTCCTCGGCGAGCGCGAGCGTTTCGCGGCCGGCGTCGTTGAGCGTGGCGGAGCGGCCGGTGCGGTCGAACAGCGCGAAGCCGAGTTCCTCTTCGAGCCGCTGCATCTGCGCGCTCACGGCGGATTGCGTCAAACCGATGCGCGCGCCCGCGCCGGAAAACGTGCCGTACTGACTCACGGCGATAAAAGTCTTGAGTTCGCTCAGCATGATAGATTGATCGATTTTGGTGATGGTGAGATCAAATATATATCGTTTTTCACCATTTTTAATCATGGTTAAACTTTGCCTCACGCGTGTGGCCTTCAAGGCGCATGCACGTTCAACCCAATTCCAATCAGCGAGTTTCCCCATCATGAGCGTTGCCGATACCGCCTTGCCGCCGTTCCATCTGGCGTTCCCTGTTCATAGCCTTGCCGCCGCACGCGAGTTTTACGGCGAACTGCTAGGCTGTCCGGAAGGACGCAGTTCGGACGCGTGGGTCGATTTCAATTTCTACGGTCATCAGATCGTCGCGCACCTCGCGCCCGAGGAAATTGGCCACCGCCACACCAGCAAGGTCGACGGCGACGCCGTGCCGGTCCGTCACTTCGGCGCGGTGCTCTCGATGGCGCAATGGCAGGCCGCCGCGGACAAGCTGCAGGCGGCCGGCATTGATTTCATCATCGAGCCGCACGTGCGCTTCAAGGGCGAAGTGGGCGAGCAGGCGACCATGTTTTTCCTCGACCCGTCGGGTAATGCGCTGGAATTCAAGGCGTTTGCGGATATGTCTGCGTTGTTTGCGAAGTAACGCTGACAGCGACATGGCAAATCGGCCGTGATCGACTAAGCTTTCAATATGCGTGAAGTATTTGCTTCGCGCAAATCAATCGATGCGATGTTTCGTGATGCTCTCGCGTGACATCGCGTTGAACCGAGGCCTCAACCTCGGCTATCTTCGCTCATCAAACGTTTGCTTTTCAGCAAACCGTCCCGCAGTTCAAGCACTGTTTTTCCTTACATTAGACTTCCTGACAATTCCGCCATTTTCGCGCCATGCAGGCGTTGGTGCTACCGATCTAGCATAAGCGCTGATTCACCCATCCCTTACCTGCATTCATTCGGGCGCGTTTCATGTGGATCGTCAACGTTGCGCTTAAACGGCCATACACGTTCATCGTGATGGCCATTCTGATTTTGCTGGCGACGCCATTCGTGCTGTTGACCACACCGGTCGACGTGCTGCCGGAGATCAATATTCCGGTGGTCAGTATCATCTGGACCTACACGGGCTTGTCGGCCGAAGACATGGCCAACCGCATCACGTCGGTGAACGAGCGCAGTCTGACCACCACGGTCAACGACATCGAGCACATCGAATCGCAGTCGCTCGCGGGCATCACGATCCTGAAGGTGTTCCTGCAGCCGAACGCGAACATCCAGACGGCGATCGCGCAGACGGTGGCCGTCGAACAGGCGCAGGTCAAGCAGATGCCGCCAGGCGCCACGCCGCCGCTGGTGATCAGCTACTCGGCCTCCAGTATTCCGGTGATCCAGCTCGGCCTGTCGAGCCCGAAGCTCTCCGAGCAGGCGCTCAACGACACGGCGCTGAACTTCCTGCGTCCGCAGCTCGTGACGATTCCCGGCGCGGCCGTGCCGTACCCCTACGGCGGAAAATCGCGGCTGATCTCGGTCGACCTGGACACGCGCGCGTTGCTCGCCAAAGGGCTGACGCCATCCGATGTGGTCAGCGCGTTCAACGCGCAAAACCTGATTCTGCCGACCGGCACGGCGAAGATCGGACCGAAGGAATACACGATCAACATGAACGGCTCGCCCGCCACGTTGGAAGGGCTCAACGATATTCCGGTGCGCACGCTCAACGGTGCGACGACGTATCTGCGCGAGGTCGCGCACGTGCGTGACGGCTACTCGCCGCAAACCAATATCGTGCGGCAGGACGGCCATCGCGGCGTGCTGATGTCGGTGCTCAAGAACGGCAGTGCGTCGACGCTTTCCATCGTCAATACGCTGCGCGGCCTGCTGCCGAACGCGCAAGCCGCCTTGCCGCCGGATCTGAAGATCACCGCGCTATTCGATCAGTCGGTGTTCGTGAAAGCGGCGGTGCAGGGCGTGGTGCGCGAAGCGCTGGTTGCCGCCGCGCTGACCGCCGCGATGATTCTGCTGTTCCTCGGCAACTGGCGCAGCACCTGCATCATCGCGATCTCGATTCCGCTGTCGATCCTGTCCTCGTTGATCGCGCTGCATGCGCTCGGACAGACCATCAATATCATGACGCTCGGCGGTCTCGCGCTGGCGGTCGGGATTCTGGTGGACGATGCCACGGTGACGATCGAGAACATCGAACGGCATCTGCATATGGGCACGAATCTGCACGATGCGATTCTCGACGGCGCGGGCGAAATCGCGATTCCCGCGCTCGTGTCCACGCTATGTATCTGTATCGTGTTCGTGCCGATGTTCTTCCTGACCGGCGTGGCGCGTTATCTGTTCGTGCCGCTCGCCGAAGCCGTGGTGTTCGCGATGCTGGCTTCGTACGTTCTGTCGCGTACGCTGGTGCCGACCCTCGCGATGCTGCTGATGGGTCACGCGCACAAGCCGAAGCAGGGCGCGAAGCCGAATCTCTTCATGCGCCTCTATCATCGCTTCGATCGTGGTTTCGAGCGCATGCGCGCCGGCTACATCATGATTCTCAGCAGCTTGCTGGTGCGGCGCGGCATGTTCGGCAGCGTGTTCCTCGGCTTTTGCGTCGTCTCGATGGGCCTGATTTTCGTGCTCGGCGAAGACTTCTTCCCGAGCGTGGACGCCGGCGATATTCGCCTGCATATGCGTGCGCCGACCGGCACCCGCATCGAGGAAACCGCGCGTCTCGCCGACGAAGTCGAAAAGGTGATTCGCGAAGTCGTGCCGCAAAAAGAACTCGGCACGATTCTCGACAACCTCGGTTTGCCCTATAGCGGCATCAACCTCTCGTACAGCAATGCGGGCACGATCGGTACGCTTGACGGCGAGATCCAGGTGGCGCTCAATGAAGATCACAAGCCCACGCAGATCTACATGGACAAACTGCGCGCGATCCTGCCGCAGCGTTTTCCGGGCGTCGAGTTTTTCTTTCAGCCTGCCGACATCGTCACGCAGATTCTCAACTTCGGCCTACCTGCTGCCGTGGACGTGCAGATTTCCGGCGCGAATCAGGAGGGCAACTTCGACATAGCGCGCAAGCTGCTGAAACAGGTGCGCATGATTCCCGGCACGGTGGACACGCACATCCAGCAGAAACTGGATGAACCGGCGATCAATCTTCAGATGGATCGCACACGGCTTCAGCAACTCAATCTGAGCGCGAGCAACGTGGCGCAAAACGTGCTCATTTCGCTGTCGGGCAGTTCGCAAACCTCGCCGGGTTTCTGGTTCAACAATCGCAACGGCGTGGAATACAACGTGGCGGTGCAGACGCCGCAGTATCAGGTGTCGTCGATCGATGAGCTATTGCGCACACCGGTGTCGGGCTCGACCACCGGCCCGACGCAATTGCTCGGCAATCTGGTGCGGGTCACGCCGCAGACGCAGTTCGCGGAAGTCACGCATTACAACATCAGGCCGGTGATCGATCTGTATGTGAGCGTCGAGAAGCGCGACCTCGGCAGTGTGGCGAATCAGGTCGACAAGCTGGTGGACAACGTGCGTGCGTCGCTGCCGCGCGGCAGTCAGATTACCGTGCGCGGCCAGGTGCAGACCATGCGCAGTTCGTTCTTCGGTCTGGGGATCGGCGTGGCGATGGCGATCGTGCTGGTGTACCTGTTGATCGTGGTGAATTTCCAGTCGTGGGTCGATCCGCTGATCATCGTCAGCGCGTTGCCCGCGGCGTTGGCGGGCATTGTGTGGATGCTGTTCCTGACCGGCACGCACCTGAGTGTGCCGGCGTTGACGGGCGCGATCATGACCATGGGCGTGGCCACCGCCAACAGTATTCTGATGGTGGCGTTCGCGCGCCAGCGCCTTTCCGCCGGCGCACCGCCGTTGACCGCCGCGCTCGAAGCCGGTGCAAGCCGGATCAGGCCGGTGCTGATGACCGCCTTTGCGATGATCATCGGCATGATTCCGATGGCGCTCGGTCTCGGCGAAGGCGCCGAGCAGAATGCACCGCTCGGCCGCGCGGTGATCGGCGGCTTGCTGTTCGCCACCGTGTCCACGCTGTTTTTCGTGCCGCTGGTGTTCGCGGCGATTCACTCCCGCCTTGCGCGCCGTCACCGCGACGATGGTGACGACGGCGACGCAAACCACAATGGTTCCCACGGCGACGGCCACGACGGCCCCGCGCCCGGGCACGGCGGTGCCGGCAAGCCCGCGTAAAGTTAAATGATGGCTGACTGAGATGACCGAAAAAACTCATGCATCGCTAGCGATTCCGGCGCGAGAGACCGAAGGCGGCCACGCCTTGCCGCCGCGCCATCGCGAATGGAAACGCGCCAAGATCGCCGTGTGGATCGTGCTGGCACTGCTCGCCGTCGGGGCCTTGCGCACTGTGGTTGCGAACATGATGCAAAACCGTTCGGTGGCGGAGACCACCAAGCAGAACGCCACGCAGTATGTGAACGTGGTGAGTCCGACGCAGACCGAAGGCGGCGGCAATACCTTGCTGCCGGGTACGCTGCGCGGCTACGTCGAATCGCCGATTTACGCGCGCTCCACCGGTTATCTGTTGCACTGGTACGCGGATATCGGCACGCGTGTGAAGCAGGGTCAGCTGCTCGCCGATCTGGACACGCCGGAAATCGATCAGGAACTCGCGCAGGCATTGGCGCAGCGCCAGCAAACCAGTTCGAGCCTCGGCCTTGCCAAGAGCTCGCTGGACCGTTGGCAGCAACTGCGTCAGCGCGATGCGGTCTCGCAACAGGAACTCGACGAACGGCAGAGCACGTACACGCAAGACGTGGCCAACCTCGCCGCCGCCGACGCCAACGTCAAGCGCCTGCAGCAGCTCGAATCGTTCAAGCGCATCGTCGCGCCGTTCGCGGGCGTAGTCACGCAGCGCAATGTGGATGTCGGCGACCTGATCGACGCGGGCAGCGGCACGAGCCGCGCGCTCTTCGCGCTCGCGCAGTCGGACCCGCTGCGCGTCTATGTGCAGTTGCCGCAGGCGTACGCGCAGAACGTGTCGGTGGGACAGAAGGTGGTGGTGACGCAGGCCGAACTGCCGGGCCAGCAATTCCACGGCACGATCACGCACATTTCCGGCGCGATCGACGTGCCCACCCGTTCGCTGCAGGTCGAAGTGACACTGCCGAATCCGGACGACAAGCTGCGGCCCGGCGCGTATGTCCAGGTCGCGCTGCCGGCGGTTGCGCACGCGCGATTGATGGTGCCGGGCAACGCCTTGCTGTTTCGCGCTGAAGGCCCGCGGGTTGCGGTGGTCGATGCGAACGGCAACGTGCAGTTGCACAAGATCGTGATCGCGCAGGATCTCGGCCAGTCGCTCGAAATCGAAAGCGGCATCGAGGCCAGCGACAGGATCATCATCAACCCGAGCGATTCGATCGCGGACGGCGATCACGTGCAGATCCAGCAGCCGCAGGCCAATGGCAAGGGGGCGTCGTGAGGCACGTGGCCACATGCCGTGCACTGACGACGCTGGCAGGCGCGGCGCTGCTGGCCGCGTGCACGGTCGGGCCGGACTATCAGCGGCCGCAGGCCGAAGTGCCGCCCACCTGGCAAACCGATTCGTACTGGCGCGTGGCCGTACCGTCTCATGCGCCGATTTCGCCGGACTGGTGGAGCGCGTTCAGAGATCCGACGCTCGCCACGCTGGAAACGCAGGGGCTCGCGCAGAATCAGACGCTGCTGGCGGCCAGCGCGCATTACGAGCAGGCGCGGGCGACGCTCGCGAACAACCGCGCGCAGCAGATTCCCGAAGTCGATTTCGCGGCGCAGGCATCGCGCTTCCGGATTTCGCAGAACCGTCCGCAGACGAATTACGGCACGCCCACGACGTCGACGGTGCAGAACAGTGTGCAGCTCGGCCCCACCATCAACTACGACACCGATCTATTCGGCCGGATACGTCGTGAGGTGGAAGGCGCCGCGGCTTCCGCGCAGCAGTCGGCCGACGACCTCGCCAACGCGCGGCTCGTGCTGACCACCGATCTCGCCACCGATTATTTCTCGCTGCGCGAACTCGACGCCGAGATTGACGTGCTGAATCAGTCGGTGAAACTGCAGCAGAAGGCGCTCGACTACGTGACGACCGAGCACGATCTCGGTTCGGTGTCGGGGCTCGACGTGCTGCAGCAGAAATCGCTGCTCGACTCGACGCGCGTGCAGGCGCAACTGCTGCTGAACCAGCGCGCGCAGTTCGAGCATGCGATCGCCGCGCTGGTCGGCGTGCCAGCGCCGCAGTTCGCGATCGAACCGAAGGTGCTCGATGCGAAAGTGCCGTCGATCCCGCTCGGCGTGCCCAGCGACGTGTTGCAGCGGCGGCCGGATGTCGCCTCGGCCGAGCGCGCGATGGCCGCGGCGAATGCGCAGATCGGCGTCGCCAAGGCGGCGTTTTTCCCGAGCCTCACGCTGGCGCCGAGCATCGGTTGGGAAAGCACACAGTTCGCCAGCCTGTTGAGCGCGCCCACGCTGATGTGGACGCTCGGCGCGGCGGTCGGCCAGGTGTTGTTCGACGGCGGCCGCCGCGCGGCCAACGTGAAGTTCGCGAGCGAAGGCTACAAGGCCACCGAGGCGAACTACCGCCAGACCGTGCTCACCGCGTTCCAGCAGGTGCAGGACGGCATCACCGGACTCTCCGTGCTGGACGGCGCGGCGAAGCAGTCGAGCGAGGCCGTCACCGACGCGCAGCATCTGCTGGCGCTCGCCAACGACCGCTATTCGGGCGGCCTCGTCGCTTACCTCGACGTGATCACCGCGCAACAGCAACTGCTCACCAGCGAGCGCCAGGACGTGCAGATTCACGGCCAGCAGATGACGCTGTCGGTCTCGCTCGTGAAGGCGCTCGGCGGCGGCTGGGACGTCGGCGCGGACATGCCGAACATGCCCATGGGCGCGCAGCCGAACGACACGAAGGAGGCGATGGCTCCCGCGCGGTGAGCTACCGGATCATGAAGCAACAGGGGCGGCAACAGGAGCACGCGGCGGTGCGCAAGAAGATTGCAAGGCGTTTCGTATAATGCACATACAAGGGGACGCGCATGAAATTGCTGATTGTTGAAGACGAGCACAAGGTGGTGGACTACCTGCGCTCCGGTTTGACAGAGCAGGGCTGGGTCGTCGACGTCGCGCTCGACGGCGAGGAAGGCATGCATCTGGCCACCGAATTCGATTACGACGTGATCGTTCTCGACGTGATGCTGCCCAAACGCGACGGCTTCAGCGTGCTGAAGGCGCTGCGTATGCGCAAGTCCACGCCGGTCATCATGCTCACCGCGCGCGATCACGTGAACGACCGCGTGCGTGGACTGCGCGAAGGCGCGGACGACTATCTCACCAAACCCTTTTCGTTCCTCGAACTGGTCGAGCGGCTGCATGCTCTCGCGCGCCGCACCCGCTCGCAGGAGTCGACGCTGATTTCCGTCGGCGATCTGTTCGTGGATCTGATCGGCCGGCGCGCGACCCGCGACGGCGTGCGGCTCGACCTGACCGCGAAAGAATTCCAGTTGCTCAGCGTGCTGGCGCGCCGGCAAGGCGACATTCTGTCGAAGACGGCCATTACCGAACTGGTCTGGGACGTCAATTTCGACAGCCATACGAACGTGGTCGAGACCGCGATCAAACGATTGCGCGCCAAGCTCGACGGCCCGTTCCCCTCCAAACTGCTGCACACCGTGCGCGGCATGGGTTACGTGCTCGAAGTGCGGGAAGAGGCGGAGCAATCATGAACCGCTCGATAGCCCGGCGCCTCGCGTTGATGTTCGCGTTCGTCGCGCTATTCGTGTTCACGCTGGTCGGCACGGGGCTCTTTCTCGTGCTGCGCACGCAGCTCGAACACCATCTGCGCGAGTCGCTCGACGACCGCACGCAGATCGCGCGCATCATCGTCTATCACGCCGTGACGCCGGAGAAGTGGCGCATGGCGCGCGAAAAGCTCACCGACATGACGCCGCACGACGGCAGCACCGTGTATGCGGTGTCGAGCCCCGATCCGTATTTCCATTACGGCACGCCGGTCGACGGTTCGGTGGTGACGAGCTGGGCGGGCGGCTATGCGCGCGTGACGCCGGCCGGCGGCGGCCAGGACATGCTGACCTCCACGGCCACGATTCCAGCCTACGGCGCGCGTCCGGCGGTGCAATTGCAGGTGGCCGCGAGCTATTCGCCCAATGTGCGCACCATGCGCGTGTTCGGCTTCGCGCTTGCCGCGTTGTCGGCGCTGGGCAGCCTCGGCGTCCTGTTGCTCAGCTATTCGGTCACGCGGCTCGGCCTCGCGCCGCTCACGCGCCTCACGCGCGACGCTTCCGCGGTGAGCCCGAACAACCGCTCGCAGCGTCTGAATACGGCCTCGCTGCCGCTCGAACTGAACGACCTGGCCAACTCCTTCAACGGTGCGCTCGAGCGGCTTGACGGCGCGTATGGCCGCCTCGAATCGTTCAATGCGGACGTGGCCCATGAACTGCGCACGCCGGTGACGATTCTGATCGGCCAGACGGAAGTCGCGTTGACACGCAATCGCTCGGTCGACGATCTGCGCCATACGTTGCAATCGAATCTCGAAGAATTCGAGCGCATGCGGGCGATCATCAACGACATGCTGTTCCTCGCCCGCGCCGATCAGGGTGAGCGCGCGACGGGCCTCATCGACGTGTCACTGGCTGCGGAAGTCGCGCATACGCTGGAGTTTCTGGAGATACCGCTCGAAGAAGCGCGGGTGCATGCGCAATTGCGCGGCGACGCCATGGCGCGCGTGAATCGCTCGCTGTTCGGCCGCGCCTGCACGAATCTGTTGATGAACGCGATCCAGCACTGCGAGCCGGGCGCCGAGATCAGCGTGACGATCGTGAGTGATCAGGATCAGGTGCGCGTCGCGGTGGCCAACCCCGGCGAGCCGATCGCGCCGGACGTGCTCGAACATCTGTTCGACCGCTTCTATCGCGCCGAGGTCTCGCGCACGAACAGCCGCGAAAACCACGGGCTGGGTCTGGCGATCGTGAAAGCGATTGCGGAGATGCATAGCGGCACCGTGTCGGCGCAAAGCGCGCACGGCATCAACACCTTTGCGTTCTCGGTTGCGGCGGTCTCGCCGCTCGAAGCCGGCGTGCCGGCGGCGCGCTCGAACACGAGCGCGGCGGCCGAGGGAACCGGTTATTCGTCGCTGGTGAAGGGCAAGTCGGCCTGAACCGGCAGACGTCGCGGCGGTGTCAGCGCGTTGGCCGGCGTCAACGCACTGACGCGCACGCCGAGGAGCCGCAGCTTGCGGTTCAATTCCACTCTGCGCAGGCATTCGGTCGCCGCGCGCCGGATCTCGGCGGCGTCGGCGGTCGGCACGTCCAGCGTCAGATCGCGCGTGACCGTGCGGAAATCGTCGTAACGCAATTTGATGCCCACGGTCCGTCCCACGTAGCCCTTGCGCACCAGATCTTCCGCCACCCGCACGCACAAGCCGGTAAATGAACTCGATAGCGCGGGCCGGTCGTGCCGTGGATGCAGATCGCGCTCGAAGGTCGTCTCGCGGCTCATCGACTTGGGCTCCGATTCGACGACCACCGGCCGCTCGTCGTGGCCTTGCGCGACCTGCATGAGCCACGCCGAGTAGCTGCGCCCGAAGTGGTCCTGCAAGAGCCCCGCGTCCGCCGCCGCCAGATCGCCGACGGTGGCGAGACCGAGCGCGGTCAGCTTCTCCGCGGCCTTCGGTCCGATGCCATTGACCTTGCGCACCGGCAGCGGCCAGACGCGCAAGGGAATGTCAGCGGGCGTGAGGATGGTGAGGCCGTCGGGTTTGTCGAGTTCGGAGCCGATCTTCGCGAGCAGCTTGTTCGGCGCCACGCAAATGGAGCAGGTGAGGCCGGTGGCCTGATTGACCGCCTGCTTGATGCGCGCGGCGATCTCGCGCGGCTCGCCCGGCAGTTCGGTCAGATCGATATAGATTTCGTCGATGCCGCGATCTTCGATGCGCTCGGTGAACGTGGCGACCGCCGCCTTGAACAGGCGCGAATAGTGGCGATAGGAGTCGAAGTCGGTGGGCAGCAGGATCGCATCCGGCGCGAGCACGGCGGCCTTCATCATGCCCATGGCGGAGAACACGCCGAGCGCGCGCGCTTCGTAAGTGGAGGTGGTCACCACGCCGCGGCCCGCGTAATCGCGCAGCTTCGCGAAGCGGCGGGTGCCGTCTTCGAGCGTTTGCGGCACGCCGTTGCGGCCGCCGCCGATCACCACCGCCTGGCCTCGTAGTTCCGGATAGCGCAAAAGCTCGACGGACGCGTAGAACGCGTCCATGTCGAGGTGCGCGATGCGGCGGCTTGCAGAACTCATGGGATGGCAAAAAACGGCTGACGACGACGGTCAAACCGTAATAGTACCTTGCTCTGCCGCCGCCAGGACCGCTCAGAAGCGGTAGCTCACCCCGTACACGGCCGTTGAAACCGCCAATGCGTCGACGCTGGTTTCCGCTAACAGCACGAGCGTGGTGAAAGACGCGCCGACGCTCGGCATCACGGTGACATCGAATGGGCAGACGGGGACTTACACGGAAAGCGCGGATACGTTCCGCTCGCCGGTGAGCGGCTGAGGGAAGAAACGGGCTGGCGTGGAGAGTTGGGAGCGGGTTGCGGCAACGGAAGTCGAGGGACTGGTTGCCGCAACCGCCTGATGCAAACCCGGGAGTCCGGGCGACAGGCAATTACTGCTTGATGCCTTCTGCCTGGATGTGCAGCGTGGTCTGCATCTTGAAGCCGTAGGTCTTGCCGAAGTCGACGCCGAAGTCGTCGCGATTGAACGTCGCGGTCGATTCCGTGCCGCACACTTCACGCTTGAGCATCGGATTCATGATGCACTTGAACGATTCGATCTTCAGATTGACCGGCTTGGTGATGCCGTGCATCGTCAGCGTGCCGATCACTTCCACCGGCTTGTCGCCGTCGAAGCGAATCTGCGTGCCCTTGTAGGTCGCGGTCGGGTACTTCGCGGCGTCGAAGAACTTGTCCGTGACCAGTTCCGCGTCGAGCTTGTCGTTGCCGATATCCACCGAGCTCATGTCGATCGTCACGTCGACCGTGCCGGTCTTCGCCGCGCGATCCAGCACCACGGTGCCGCTGCTCTTCTTGAACTTGCCGCGCCAGATGGACAGGCCGCCGAAGTGATCGGTTTCGAAGCTCGGGTAGGTGTGTGTCGGGTCGAGCTGATACGTATCGGCTGCCATCGCGTTGAACGACAGTGCAGTGGCCAGCGCGCCTGCGGCGAGCAAAAGTTGTTTCTTCAAGTTGTTCTCCAGGTTTCAGAAAGTGCTGTGACGCTTCGTGTCGAGTTATTTCTTCGAAGCGACGATGTGAAATTTGATGACGACTTCATCGGCGACCACCGACGTGTCTTTCCATTCGCCAGTACCGACGTCGAATTGCGAGCGCTTGATCGGCAACGCGCCGTCGAAGGTTTGCGTGGCGCCCTGGCTGGCAATGGTGACGGGCACCACGACGGTTTGCGACTTGCCCTTGATGGTGAGCTTGCCGGTGATCTTGTACTGGTTGCCGCCGGCCGGCGCGATCGCGCTGGAGACGAAGGTTGCGGCCGGGAAGGTGGCGCTGTCGAACCATTCCTTGCCTTGGGCCTGCTTGTTGTAGTCGTCGGCGCCGAGGTCGTAGCTGCCGGTGTCGATCGACACATTGGCGCTGCCCGCGGTGCGCTTGGCCGGATCGAAATTCAGTTGCGCCGAGAATTTCCTGAACTTGCCGTCGACGGGCACGTTCATCTGTTTCGTGGTGGCAATTACGCTGCTCTTGCCCGTGTCGACATCGGCATGCGCGAGGCTTGCGCCCAGCAGCGAAAAGGCCGTGATGCCGGCGAGCGTCACGCGTTGAACGGAGTGGTAAAAGTTTGCTTTCATGGTGGTACGCATCCTATCGAACCCGCGTGCGTTGATTGCGCACCGCTGGGAATTAGATTGCCAACAAGCCGTAGCCAATCGCCGGCTGTCCGCCGCTGTCTGCTGCTGTGTGGCCATCGTCTGCCGTTACTTGAGGAACGGAATCATTCGGGCGAGCAATCCGTCGCGATCGACGAATTGATGCTTGAGCGCCGCCGCCACATGCATCGCCACCAGCGCGAGCAAGGTGTAATTGAGCAGCACGTGGACCGTGCGCAGACTTGCCTTGAGCGCCTGATCCGGGCCGATGAAGGTAGGCAGCGGCACGATGCCGAGATACACCACCTGAATGCCGGCGGCGGAACTATAGAAGTAGCCGGACAGCGGAATCGCCAGCATCAGCACGTACAGCACGCCGTGCACCAGATGCGCGGCGGCCTTCTGCCATGCGGGCGTGGCGCTGTCGAGCGCCGGCGCGCGGTGGGTGGCGCGCCACAGCACGCGGGCCACGGCGAGCACAAATACGGTTACGCCGATCCACTTGTGCCAGGAGAAATACTTCAGCTTGGTCGGCGTGAAGCCGGGGATATCGGTCATGATCCAGCCGATATAGAAGCCGCAGATGATCAACGCCGCGATCAGCCAGTGCAAGGCAATGGCGGCGCCGTGGTAGCGGTCTGAACGGACGGGGCTGGATTTCATTCTTTAACGTTCGTGGGTTATCGGGTATTGCAAGTGAATGCGAATGGTAGGGATGCCAATGAAAACTGAATAGCCGGGGAGAAAGGAACAGATTGTTGTATCCGTGACGCTAATGTCGCTGGAATAAAGCGGCGCGGCGGCCGTAATGGGCCGGTAGGTCGTCCGCTGTGTTAATTTGCCGGCTGAACCGCCAGGAGAGTCGAGACCGATGAACAGGATTGAAAACAACAACATCGCGCTAGGCGCGGATTTTCTGCGCCACGAGGTGGCACCCGTGGCGACTGCCGCGGCCGGGGTGGAAGGCTACATGGAGCACGACGCGGCTGTCTACCGCACGTTGCTCGAATCGACCAAAGCGATTCCGTGGAAGATCGATTGGGCGACCATGGAGTTCGCCTATATCGGCCCGCAGATCGAAGCCCTGCTGGGCTGGGCGCCCTCGAGCTGGAAAACCGTGCAGGACTGGGCCGCGCGCATGCATCCCGAAGACCGCGAGAAGGTGGTCGAATTCTGCGTCGCCCAATCTCAGGCGGGCACCGATCACGAAGCGGACTATCGCGCGTTGACGAGCCGGGGCGAGTACGTGTGGCTGCGCGACGTGGTGCATGTGGTGCGCGACGCGCGCGGCGAGGTGGAGTCGCTGGTCGGCTTCATGTTCGATATCAGCGAGCGCAAGAAGACCGAGGAGAAAGTGGCCGCGCTGCAACGGGAACTCGAGGCGCTCTCGTTCGTGGACGGCCTGACGGGCGTCGGCAATCGCCGCGCGTTCGACGCGCGCCTGCAGCGCGAATGGAGCGCGGCGTTGCGTCATGCGGCGCCGCTCTCGTTGATCATGGTCGATATCGACTTCTTCAAGTCCTACAACGACTACTACGGACACGTGCAGGGCGACGAGTGCCTGAAGCGAGTCGCCGGCGTGTTGAGCAGCGCGGTGCGGCCGGGCGACTTTGTCGGCCGCTTCGGCGGGGAAGAGTTCGTGCTGATCCTGCCGAACACCGGCGCTGACGCCGCCCGCCAGGTGGCCGAGCGTTGCCGCGACCGTATTGCGACCGAAGAGATCGCGCATGAGCGCTCGCCGTTCCGCCAGACGGTGACCGCCAGCTTCGGCGTCGGCACCACGATTCCGGCCGAGGCGGCCGATCCGGTAGCCTTCGTCAATCTGGTGGATACACAGTTGTACTGCGCCAAAGATAACGGCCGCGATTGCATTGCGGCGGTGAACCGCGTGGGATGAAGCGAACGCAACGGCACGGCCATAGGCGCGCAACTTGCTATGTCAGCGCCTGCGACCACCGCAACATGGGCGAGTTCGCCCGGCCATGCCGGACATCGCGCTCGCGCGTCATCAATCATCCTGGGCTCACTTCGTGAATTCCATTTTCCTGTCTTGGGGTATCGCCGCCGCCGCCACGGCGGGCGTCATCACGCGGCCGTTCAAATGGCCCGAAGCCGTGTGGGCCGTGGCCGGCGCGCTGCTGCTGGTCTCGCTCGGTCTGTTGCCGGTCCATCTGGCGCTCGAGGCGATCGGCAAGGGCACCGACGTCTATCTGTTTCTCTTCGGCATGATGCTGCTGTCGGAAGTGGGGCGCCGTGAAGGCCTGTTCGACTGGGTCGCCGTGCTCGCGGTCAACCATGCCGAGGGTTCCCCTCGCAAGCTCTTCCTGCTCGTCTACCTGGTCGGCGTGGTGATCACCGCGTTTCTCTCGAACGACGCCACCGCCGTCGTGCTCACGCCGGCCGTGTTCGCCGCCGCCAAAAAGGCGAAGACGCATCCGCTGCCCTTGCTGTTCGTCTGCGCGTTCATCGCCAATGCGGCGAGCTTCGTGCTGCCGATCTCGAATCCGGCCAACATCGTGCTGTACGGCAATCACACGCCCGCGCTCGGCGCCTGGCTGATGCGCTTCACGCTGCCCTCGCTGCTGTCGATCGTCGCGACCTACGTGATGTTGCGCTGGACCCAGCGTGACGCGCTCGCCGGCGCCTGCGAGGCGAATCTGGAGCCGGTGGAGCTCTCGTCGAGCGGCAAGGTGGCGCTCGCGGGCATCGCGGTGACGGCCGTCGCGCTGCTGACGGTCTCGGCGTTCGATGTTCCGCTCGGCATGCCGACCGCGATTCTCGGCGCGCTGACCGCGCTGGTCGTGCTGATTCAGGAGCGCAAGTCGCCGCTGCCGATGATCCGCGAAATCTCGTGGAGCGTGCTGCCGCTGGTGGCCGCGCTGTTCGTGCTCGTCGAAATGCTCGATCACACCGGCGTGATCACGGCGGCGGCTCAACTGACGCAGCGCGCCGCGCAACATCACGAACTGGCCACGGCGGGCTGGGCAGGCAGCGTCATCGCGATCGGCAGCAATCTGATGAACAACTTGCCGGCGGGTCTGATCGCCAGTTCGACCGTGATGCAGGCGCATAGCCCGGAGCGTGTGATCGACGCGCTGCTGATCGGCGTCGACCTCGGCCCGAATCTGTCCATCACCGGTTCACTCGCAACGATCCTGTGGCTCAACGCGATTCGCCGCGAGGGCGAAGACGTGAGCTTCATGAAGTTTTTGAAGGTGGGCGCGCTGGTGATGCTGCCGGCACTCGTGCTGGCGCTCGGCGCGCGGATCCTGACTGGTTGACGGCGTGAATCGAGCGTCGAGGGCGGCGGTGGCTTCCGGGCCGCCCGGTTACCACCGCGTACCGGTGGGACGCAGCGGCGCTTCGGCGATCGACGCTTCGTCCGCTTCGTCCGCTTCGTTCAGCGAGCGCAGCGTCTCCTCGAGCCGCGCGATACGCTCGCGCTGTGTCGGCATCAACGTCGGCCTGGGCAAATTTCGCAGGCGATTGTGCCAATAGGACAACGGAATGCGATCGTTGCTGGAGATCATCCCGAACACACGTTCGAGGTGGGCGATCTCCTTGTCGAGTTCCTGGTAGTTCATCTGATGTTCCCCCAAAGGGTGGTGGCCGGGCCGACATCTGTCCGCAAGCCACTCGCGAGTCCAATGGTTGGACAGCTATGTCCCACGAATGGACATGCGCCACGTGACAAGCGACATTTAGCCAACGATGTTCCGCACGCGCTGGAACGGAATCGCATCGCATTTGGCCTTCCTCTAGAACCGCGAAACCCACCGCTTTATTCCAAGGGTCCGTTCGGAGTTTTGCAACACGGACTCGCGCTCCGCATCACGTCGCCGGACATGCTTCAGGACAACGGGAATTCACCAGGCGTTCTCCCCAACAGCATGTCCTATGCTGGTTCAGCGGCTTTTGTTGTAACCAGCACATCGGCTGACAAGACGCTGAGCGCGCCTAACGCGGCATCATCATGACGGGCTGAGCGTAGGTCACCGCGGGGGCGGGCACGATCGCGTAGTTGGTTGGCGCGGGTACGACGACGGTGGTGTACAGGGGGACGGGCTTCGGCGCCGTCACCGTTGCCGCGACCGGAACGGCCACGGGAAGGGGAACCGGCGGGGGCGCCACCACATACACTGGATTGACCGGCACGGAGTAGTAGACCGGGCGCGGCGGCGGTGCGTAGATCACGGCGGCGGGCATATAGACGACCACGCGGGCGAACGCCGTCGACGAACAGGCGAGGCCGATGGCGGTGACAGTTGAGGCGCAAACGAGGCGAATAGTCAATTGGTACTCCTGATGCGTTGAGCGGTGCGATGCGTCTTCGGGTGAAGAGGCGGGCCGGCTGGCTCGGGTGACGTGAGAGCTCAGCCGTTGCGACGAGGCGCTGACGGCGCCGGCAGACGAAAGATACGCAAAGCGCCGTGAAAACGGCATCGCAAACTCATTTCATTCCATGTCACGCCGAGGCGGTGTTGCGGCGTGCGTGTGTGTATGGAGCGCATGCTGCATTTGCGGTGGTGGCAAGCGTGGCGGCTTGTGACGCGGTCACGCAAGCCATGACATAAGTCGACATGATTCTGAAGTTGCCTTCAGGCGACGCTTCCCCAAGAATTCGGCCTGTCATCGAAACGGATCGCGGCAAACGGCAGGCGACGCTCGATGGCTCAATCGAAGGAGTCAGTCATGAAGAAGTTGATCGCTATCGTGTTGCTGTGCTGCGCATCCACCGTCACGTTCGCTCAAGCCGCGCCTCAAGGCGGCGACTCGCAGCGCATGGAGCGCATGGTGCAGCAGTTGCAATCGCGCTTTGCGAATGCCAATGCCACGCACGACGGCAAGCTCACCAAGGACCAGGCCGCCGCGGGCATGCCGATGGTCGCCAAGCATTTCGATGAGATCGATACGCAGAAGGCGGGCTACATCACCCTGCCGCAGATCGAGGCATTCATGCAGCAACGCGGGGCAACGCACTGAAGCGCGCGAGCATCGGCGGGACCATGAGGCCGTGGCGCGGCGCGGTGTGCCGCCGGCGCGCGAGCCGTCCTGCCGAACCATCAGCCGTCCTCTGAAACCAATAAAAACGCGCGATGAAACCTGCCACGTCCCGCCATCTGCACGTCGCCGGCGCGTCGATTAGCGGTCGCGTTCGCGTCGGCAAGCCGGCCGCGGGCATCGCCATTTATCAGTTACCCGAAGCGAATGCGCTGGAAGCCGGCATCGTGCTGGACGACGCGATCGTGACGTTCGAGCAGAAAGCCGCGCGCATTCTGCCCGCGGGTATCGGCTATGAATCGACCGCGAGGTCGTATCAGGAGAAGTGCCAGCGCGCACCGTTCGCTCGGGATTGCGGTATTTTCGGGGATGCTCGCTTCCACCTGCATCGCCGTGCTGTTCATTCCGTCGTTCTACGTGCTGTTGCAGCGCCTCTCCGAGCGGCATGCGGCGCGGAAAACGCCGCCCGACGCCTAGCCTGAACCGAGGAGCCTTCGCATGGATCGCCCCGCCAAAATCATCGTGCTCGACGACGAAGTCGAATTGCGTAACATGCTGCAGCGCTTCCTGCGCGGGCACGGCTTCGACGTGCGCGTCGCCGAGGACGGCAAGCGTCTGGACCGCTACCTGGAGCGCGAACCATTCGATCTGCTGGTGCTCGATCTGATGATCGGCGAAGAGGACGGTCTCGCCATCTGCGCCCGCTTGCGCGAGCAGGGGCAGACCTTGCCGATCCTGATGCTGACCGCGAAGGGCGATCCGCTCGACCGGGTGGTCGGCCTCGAAACCGGCGCCGACGACTATCTCGCCAAACCGTTCCTGCCGCGTGAACTGGTGGCGCGCATCAACGCGCTGCTGCGCCGCCAGAAGATCGCCTCGGGCGAAGTCACCGTGACGTCGCAAAGCGTGCGCTTCGGCGATTTTTCGCTCGATGTCGCCAAGCAGCAGCTCTCGCGCGTGGGCGAGTTGCTGGATATTCACTCGGCGCAGATGCTGCTGCTGGTCGCACTCGCGTCGTCGCCGAACCGGCCGGTGAGCCGCGACAATCTGCTCGCGCGCGCACGGGGCCGCGAGCACGATGCGCTCGATCGCAGCATCGACGTGCAGGTGCTGCGGCTGCGGCAGATCGTCGAGGACGATCCGTCCAAGCCGCGCTTCATCAAGACCGTGTGGGGCGTGGGCTACATGCTGGTCGCGGACGTCGACTCATGACGCGCCCGCTGCTGCACAGGTTGCTGCCGAGAACGCTGCTGGCGCGCAATATCGCGCTGCTGATCGCGCTCGTGATGCTGAGCCAGGTGTGTTCGCTCGCCGTGTTGCTGCATTATGTGCAGCGGCCGCGGGTCGAGCGCGCGGCGGCCGTGTTCGCCACTTATGTGACCACACTCGACAATCTGCTCGCCGCCACGCCGCCCAACACGCGTCGAGAATTGACGACGCGCCTCGACATGCGCGCACAGGTTCCGGACGAAGCCGTCGCCGAGCCGCCGCCGAGTTTCATGGGCGCGTATCGCGTCTATCAGCGCCGCATCTTTCTCCAGAGCCTGCGCGCGCACCTGCCCGCCGACATGCCGACGCGTTGGCAATTGGTGGGCGGCCAGCGCCTGTGGATCCGTATGCACGCGCCGGCCGACGCTCCGCAAACGCCGTACTGGATCGCCCTGCCGATTCCCGAAGACGCGCAGGGCAACGGACTCGACGCCGCGATCGTGCTCTCGCTCGGGCTCGGCGCGCTGGCGGCATTGACCGGTTATGTGATCCAGCGCCACCTCAACCGGCCGCTTCAGGAATTGACGCGGGCGGCGCGCCGCGTGAGCGCCGGCGAGACGCCCGCGCCGCTGCCGACAGACGGCCCCACGGAAATCGCTGCGGTGAGCGGCGCCTTCAATCAGATGACGCAGGCGTTGCAGCAAGCCGAGGCGACGCGCGCGCTGATGCTCGCCGGCATCTCGCACGACATCCGCACGCCGCTCACCAAGCTGCGCCTTTCGATGGCCATGGCGATGCCCAGCGGCAGCGACAGCAGCTTCGTGGTCGCCGCCGAATCGTATCTGGATCAGATCGAAACGATCTTGCAGCAGTTCATGGATTACGCGGGCAGCGGCGAGCGCGAGCAGCCGGAGCCCGGCGATCTGAACGCCTTGGTCGAACGGCTCGCGGGGGATTTCGCGGGGCTGGGTCACGAGTTCGATCTGTCGCTCGCGACTTTGCCCGCTGTGCCGTACCGGCCGATCAGCATGATGCGGCTGCTGATGAACCTGATGCAAAACGCGATCGTATACGGCGGAACCGGACTGGCGGTGCGAAGCTGGGCGACGGGCGAGGCGGTGTATGTGGCGGTCGGCGATCGCGGCAAAGGTCTTTCAGCGCAGGAACTGGAGCAACTGAAGGCGCCGTTTCAGCGCGGCCGCAATGCGCGTTCGCATAGCGGCGGCACCGGCTTGGGACTGGCGATCGTCGAGCGGATCGCGCGGCTGCATGGCGGCAGTCTGGAGTTTCATGCGCGCGAGGGCGGCGGGCTGGAGGTGTGGGTGGTGTTGCCCCTTAGCGCCCCGACGCGCTAAAAGTGGCCGTTGCGAGGCGTCGTTGCGCTGCTGCGCGTTCTTCGCTCACTTCCGGTCGAACCATGCATCCAGCCCGACCCGGAACGCCACGCCCGCGATCACCGGCACGGTCAACATGAGGATGATGCCGAAGTTCGGAATCTCGTCGCCGTACGTAATCGGACCGTAAAGCACGACGGTCGCCACGATCGCGAAGACCACGATGCCGACGGCCACCATCAGAAGATTGCGCGCGGCGATGGGCATCACCTTGCGCGGGGCCTTGTCCGGCGTGGCGCTGGCAGCGGGGACTTTGTCGGGTTGGACGGGCATGATGGTTCTCGTGACGATAGGAAGCTGCATGAGGAGCACCGGTGAACCGAACTCCACGGAAGGCGCACGATGGGCATCATACCAGGGCGCGTGCGTGCCGCGCATTTCACGCCGCGCCGACCACCAATCCCGCGGCCACGATCACCAGCACGAGTGCGGCGATCGCGCTGAACCGGTAATCCCGTTGATGCAGGAACACGCCTAACATCAATATAAGCCGCATTACCGGCAGCAGGATAAAAAGCGCGATGCCGATAGTCACGACAGGCATCCCGGCCGATGCCGGATGACTGGCGCCGGGGGTCCGCATGGCGGCCAGGGCGATGGCGAGGCCGAGCGCGGTCGTGCCCGTTGCGATCCACGTGCCGTAATGCAGCAGCGCCGCCAGCCAGTGTTCGAGCCGCGCGCCGGCCCGCGCGATGCGGCTCATGCCGACGCTCCGAACAGGTGAACGCCGAAGGCTTCGAGCAGCATCTGCACGGCAAGCGCCGCGAGCACCGCGACGAACAACACGCGCAGCCGGTCGTTGGAGACGCGCATGAGCACGCGCGCGCCGAGCAGCGCGCCGGCCACCGAGCCCAAGGCCACCGGACCGGCGATCGCGGTCACGATCTCGCCCCTCAGGAAGTACGCGCCGGCGCTGGCCGCCGCCGTCACGCCGATCATGAAGTTGGAGGTCGCCGACGAGACCTTGATCGGCAGCCGCAGCGCGGTATCCATCGCGGGAATCTTGAGCACGCCGCTGCCGATGCCGAGCAGCGCCGAAATCAGACCCGCGCCGTACATCAGCGACAGGCCCAGCGGCACGCGCTGCACACGGTACGCGACGTCGCGTCCGAGCGCGCGGTCCGGATAGCTCGAATCCAGCTGCAACGAGGCGCCCCACGAGTTGGCGCGGGGCGTGCCGGCGGTTGCGGCGGCGCTTGCCGGATCGATACGCCGTGCGAGCATTTGCTGCGCCGACAACAGCAGGATCACGGCGAAAATGAAGTACAGCGCGGGCACGGGAATCAGCCCGCTCAGCAGCACGCCCGACAGCGCGCCGAGCGTGGTCGCCGTTTCCAGCACGAGCGCGAGCCGGACGTTGGTCAGGCGTTCGCGCAGGAAGGGCGCGGCGCCGCCACACGAACAGGCGATCACCGAGACGATGCTGGCGCCGATCGCGACGTGGATATCGACGTGGCCGAACATGGTCAGGACCGGTACGATGAAAATGCCGCTCGCCATGCCGAGCATGCCGCCCAGCGCGCTCGCGCCGAGCGACACCGCGAACAGCCATAACGTGTAGTGCAGATCCATCGCCGCCGTGCCCGTCATTGGCCGCGCGGCTTGCGCCGCGCAAGGCGGGTCACGAACTGGATCTGGTCGCCGCGGTAGTAGAGCTTTTCGTAGTCGACGGGACGGTTGCCGTCGCCATACGAGGTGCGCTCGATGAGAAAGATCGGGCTGCCGGGCGCGATGTCGAGCGCCCGAGCGACGGCTTTGTCGGCGGCGATCGCTTCGAGGCGGTACTCCGCCTCGATCAGCGGCATGCCGTACTTTTGCTCGAGCAGCGTAAAGATCGGCTCGGCCTCCAGATCGTCTTGCATGATCTTTTCGCCGATGTCTTGCGGCAGCCAGGTTTCGTCGAACGAGAGCGGGGTGCCGTCGGCGATGCGCACGCGCCGGATGTGCACGACCGGCGTGCCGGGTGCGAGCGACAGCTTGCCGGCCACCGCTTCGCTGGCCTTTTCGATCTGCTTGCCGACCAGCCGGGCGGTCGGATGACGGCCGTGCGCGCGCATGTCCTCGACGAAGCCGCTCAGTTCGGTGAGCGGCTGGGTCAGGCGCGGCTGCGTGACGAAGGTGCCTTTGCCACGGCGGATTTCGATCAGGCCGCGCGCGATCAGGTTCTGCACCGTCTTCTGCAGGGTGGTGCGGCTGATGTTGAAGCTGGCGAGCAGGCTGGCTTCGTTGGGTAGCTGCGTGCCCGGCGGATAGGTGCCGTCGGCGATGCGTGCGGCGAGGGTCGCTTCGACTTGCGCGTAGAGAGGGAGCTGGTTGCTGCGGTCCGTGGTCATGTTAGACATCATGACGTCATGATGTCTTGGTGTCAAGGGCCGGTTTTGAGGGGCGGCGTCAGTGCCTGGCTGCGATCGTCATGAGGTCAAGGCTGAAGGGATTCGATCGGCAAAGATACTGACGCGCCTCGCGTGGGCGGCGAAACGATCATTGGAGTGTTCAGCGCGATTGCTACGGGAAATCATTTCCCAGAATCTCCATCAACGTCCGCGCATTCCGCTGCCCCTGATCCTCGAAGCAATTATTGAAAATGACATGCGTGCGTCCTGCCCGTCTCGCAATCGCGCGGATCGGGACGGCCAGTTCCGTCAGTTCCGCTTCGTTGTAGTCATAGTCGAAGCGATCCGCGGCGCTCGCCGCGCCTGTCGCGCTCCACGTCTGCGTGTTGCGCCCATGCAGACGCACCATCGCGAGTTCAGGATTCGTCGCCTCCCACACGGTATGCACGCGGTTGCTCACGTCCGGCGGCGCATCGACGATCACATGCACGATGCCCCGCTCGCGCAGAAACTCGAGCGACCAGGCCGCATGCTCGTCATCGAACCACGACTGATTGCGAAATTCCGCCGCCATCATGTAGCCCGCCATGCGCGCCCGGCATTCCTCGACCAGCGCGAGGCCATCCGGCGCGCGCGTGATCCACGGTGCAAACTGGAACAGCACGGCGCCGAGTCGTCCGCTCACGCGCAACGGTTCGAGCGCTTCCAGATAGCGCCGCCACAGTTCATCGCGGATGTCGTCGGGCATGTCGCGGTAGTAGACGTTCTTCTTGCGCGGGCCGGTGATGCCTTCCGGCAGCGCCATTGCGATGTCTCTCGGCAGCGCTTCGGGCGAAGTCTGATGTCCGGTGAAGAGACGAAACGCCTTGAAGTTGAAGGTGAAGCCTTCGGGCGTGCGCTCAAACCACAATTGCGCATTGCTCGCCGATGGCATGGCGTAGTAAGCCGAATCGACTTCGACCAGCGGGAACTGCGATGCATAAAAACGCAGACGTGCTTCAGCGCTGCTGCTGCCGCGCGGATAAAAGCGCTTGCAGGCAATCAGCGTCTTGTCGGTCCAGCCCGCGGTGCCGCAGCGAATGTCCATCGGCGAAGTCGGTTGAATGCGTGGCGTGCGCCGGCTAGGACGCTTCTTCGGTGTGATCGATCCAGTCCGCGAGTTCGCGCCGTAGCTCCGCGATATCGAGCGGTTTGCCGAGCAGCCGCGCGCCGGGAATGGCGTCGCCGATCTGCGCGCTCTTGCCGTAGCCCGACACCAGCAGCACGCGGATACCCGGCTGCTGGCGCAGCATGGCGCGCGCGAGGCTGTCGCCGGACATGCCCGGCAACGTGAGATCAGTAAACAGGATGTCGAAGTGTTGCGCGGGCACGAGCGGCAGCGCTTCTTCGGCGCTCGCGACCGCGGTGCAATCGAGGCCCAGGGCGTTCAGCAGGTCACTGAATGCTTCGCGTGAATCCGCGTCGTCTTCGACCAGCAGCACGCGAGCCGGCGTGCCGGGCGAGCGCGCCGTCCCCCACGGGGCCTTCCTTTGGGATGCAGCCTCGGTAGCGCAATGCTGGCTTTCCTGCCTGGACTCTCTGCCTGGGTCGTACACGGCGGGCGGCACGCAGGCGGCGATCTGTCCATCGGCGACGGACACGGACAAGGACACGCCGGCAGGCGTGGCCGCGCCGGCACGCAACACGCCCCGCACCTTGCGGGCAAGATCGTCACGCCGGTACGGCTTCGAGAGCAGCGTGATGCCGGCGTCGAGTTTGCCGTGATGGACGATTTCATCGCGCGTATAGCCGGAAGTGAAGAGCGTCGGCACCGCGGGCGAGCGCGCCGCGGCACGTTGCGCGAGCTCCACGCTTTTCACCTTGCCGGGCATGACCACGTCCGTGAACAGCAGATCGATCGGCACATCGCTGTCGATGAACTCGATCGCCGCGTCGCCGCTCGACGCGGTCAGCACCTTGTAGCCGAGTTGCGCGAGCATTTCGACGGCGGTCAGGCGCACGTCGGCATCGTCTTCGACGACCAGAACGGTTTCGCCGCCGCCGCTCGGCGCCGCGGTCTCGTCGACGGCTTCCGAGGTTTCGGCTTCGCAGCTGCGCGGGAAAAACAGCGAGACGGTGGTGCCGCGTCCCACTTCGCTGTCGATCAACGTGTGACCGCCGCTTTGCCTGACGAAGCCGAACACCATGCTCAGGCCGAGGCCGGTGCCGTGGCCGTCGGGCTTGGTGGTGAAGAACGGTTCGAACACGCGTTGCAGGATTTCGGGCGGCATGCCGGCGCCGGTGTCGGTGACGGAAAACACCACGTATTCGCCCGGAGAGAGTTCTGGTTTGCCTCGGCAGAACGCGGCATCCAGCACTCGGTTGGCCGCGCGCACGGTGAGCGTGCCGTCCGCCTGCATCGCGTCGCGCGCGTTGATCGCGAGATTGAGCAGCGCGTTTTCCAGTTGATTGCGATCCACCTGCACGTTCCACAGATCGTCGCTCAGGACCGTATCGATCCGGACCGTTTCGCCGAGCGCGCGATGCAGCATTTCGCTCATGCCGCGGAGCAGGCGGCGCGGGTTCAGCACGGTCGGCGAGAGCGGCTGGCGCCGTGCGAAGGCGAGCAGATGCGCAGCCAGTTTCGCACCGCGTTTGACGGCGTCCGTCGCGGCGGACAGGCGGCGCAGCGTGGCCGGGTGCCCGCCGGCGTCGGCGGCAAGCATTTGCAGGTTGCCGTTGATCACCTGCAGCACGTTATTGAAGTCGTGCGCGACGCCGCCCGTGAGGCTGCCGATCGCTTCCATCTTCTGCGCCTGGCGCAATTGCTCCTCGGCCAGCGCGCGTGCCGCGACTGCGTCGGCGACGCGCTGTTCGAGGGTCTCGGTCAACTGGCGCAGCGACTGTTCGGCGATCTTGCGTTCGTGAATGTCGATCAGCACGCCGGGAAAGCGTGTCGGTTCGCCATGCTCGTCGAATTCGCACTGGCCGTTTGCCTGCACCCACATATAGTCGCCATCGGGCCGGCGGATTCGAAACTCGGCGCGAAACGGCTCGCCCGAGCGGATCGCCTCGGCGGTCAGTTGATCGTTGAGCGCCTGATCGTCCGGATGAAGCATCTGGATGGCTGCATCGCGCTCGACGCCCTTTGCGGCTTCTTCCTGCAGAAAGGAAAAGGTGCGCGCGAAACGTTCGTCGCCGCTGACCTTGCCCGTGTGCACATCCAGCACCCATGTACCGAGCACCGTGCCGGTATTGAGCGCGAGTTGCAGCCGTTCGTTGGTCTCGTGCAGTTCGGCCTCGGCGCGCTGCCGCCAGCGTTCGGTGAGCACGCGCGCGGTGGTTTCGACGACCACCGCCAGCACGCCGGCCGGCGCGCCGCTGTCGTCGGCGACCGGGCTGTAGTAGAGATCCATCCACACGTCTTCGGGTTTGCCGTCGCGCAGCAGCACCAGCTCCTTGTCGCGATACGACAGCGTGCCGCCCGCGAGACAGGTGGCCATGACATGCCGGTTGAAGTCGGCGACTTCCGGCCAGCCGTGTTCGACAGGACAGCCGAGCAGATAGGGATGGCGTCCGCCCGCGAAGATCGCGTAGGCGTCGTTGTAGATCATGTAGCCGGGCTTGCCCCACAGCAGCACCAGCGGCACCGGCGAGGCGAGCAGCAACTGGACCGTGGCGGTCAGACTGCGTGGCCAGTTTTCAATGGCGCCGAGGCCGGTGGCGGCCCAGTCGAATGCGCTGATGCGCTGCGCCATCTGCCCGCGCCAGCCGGGGCAGCCGTGGTCTTGTGCCGGAAATGGCATGCTGCGCTCCACAGAGGTCACGTCGATGAAAGTGTCCCCACTCTGCCGGCGCGCGCGACGCGCTTGCACTCTCAGCAGGAGGCGGGATGAATCTTCTGCCGTGCACCGCGAGCCGGCGGATAGCTGACACGCGGTTGCGACAATTGTAGGCCACAACGCCGGGCCGGTGACCCGTCACGCATGGGTTATGGGGTTTAGCCGAAGCCTGTCCGCAACGGGGTTCGCAAGAATTACCTGGACGAAGAACCGAGTGCCCCGGATAGCGGAAAGAAGCTCACAGGTAGGCATTTCATGCGGAAGATGCCGGCGTGATTCCGGCCGCTGCGTGCCGCTTACAGACTGCATTCATCACGCGGGCGCGCATCCTGCTGCCGCCATTTGTTCAACTGCGCCGACCGGCGCACTGTGGGCCTGGACGCCACGCAGAAATTTGAACGTCGATAAAAGCGGACCGCACAATGAGCAAGAAAAACATCACACGAAACAAGCTGCCTAAAGCGGATGTGCGCCAGGCGTTGTTGATCACGCGCCGCAACGCCAGAATGGCGCGCTCGGCACACGCTTATGTACGCGGCAACACCAGCAAGTTCTACGAATGGCTCGAGGGCATCGAAGGCCATGCTTTGCCGGAGGGTCCCGCGATCTGGATTTGCGGCGATTGCCATACCGGTAATCTCGGACCCGTTGCCGACGCGCAAGGGCGCGTCGAAATCCAGATTCGCGATCTCGATCAAACGGTGATCGGCAATCCGGCCCACGACCTGATTCGCCTCGGCCTGTCATTGGCGACCGCCGCGCGCGGCTCGGACCTGCCGGGCGTGACGACGGTACGCATGATGGAAGCGATCGCGGACGGTTACGAGCGCGCCTTCGACGACGCCGCGGGCGACGCCGACATCCACGCGGAAAAGCCCGAGGCGGTGCGAGTGGTGATGAGGGAAGCGGTGCGCCGTTCGTGGCGCCATCTCGCGGAGGAGCGCATCGAGGATCTCGAGCCGAGCATTCCGCTCGGCCCGCGCTTCTGGCCGCTCGCGAAAAGCGAGCGGCGCGAGATCGACGCGCTGTTCGAGAAAGGCACGCTGGCGCGGCTCGCCACGGTGCTGCGCGGCGCGGGCGACGAGGCCGCCGTGGACGTGCTCGACGCCGCTTACTGGGTGAAGGGCTGCAGTTCGCTCGGCAGGTTGCGCTATGCGGTGCTGCTCGACATCGACGGCGCGGCGGTGGAGGGCGACGACTTGTGCCTGATCGATATCAAGGAAGCGGCGCAAGCGGCCGCGCCGCGCTATCCCGGCGTGCGCATGCCGCGCGATAACGCGGAGCGGGTGGTGGAGGGCGCGCGGCATCTGTCGCCCTCGCTTGGCGAGCGGATGCGCTCGGCGCGTCTGGCGGAGCGCGCCGTCGTGATTCGTGAACTGCTGCCGCAGGACATGAAGTTGACCATCGAGCAGTTCACCCGCGACGAGGCGATGAAGGTAGCGCGCTTTCTCGCGATGGTGGTCGGCAAGGCGCACGCGCGGCAGATGGATAGCGCCGAGCGCAAGGGCTGGCTCACCGAGCTACGCAGAAACCGCTCGAAGACGCTCGATGCGCCGGGGTGGCTGTGGACGGGCATCGTCGAATTGGTGAGCAGCCATGCTGCCGGTTATCTGGAGCATTGCCGGCGGTATGCGACCGGTCGCGATGACGGCTGATGCGGTGTGCTCGCGGCGGCGGCAGCCTGAAGCGGGCCGCGCCGTCGTGAGACACGCAAAGATCAATTCGACAACGACAGATACGGCGAAACAAGCGGCGTGGGCGGGAACGGCTGTAACCCGGTCTGCTTGCTGAAGCTATACCGCACATAGACCGCCGCGAGATACTCGCGATATTCATAAGCATTGCCGAGCGAAGCCGTCGCCCCGAACGCCAGTTGCGGCGCGAGTTGATATTCGCCCACTGCGCTGAGCGAATACGACACGCCGGTCTTGCTTTGGCTCGGGTACTGCGCGTTGCTCTGCACGCTCGTACCGAACTGCGCTGCGTTTCCTACCGCCGAACTCTGCCGGTTGGATCCGTCATTGAGCGGGAAATAATTCGACGCATCCTGGCGGTAGTGCTGCACTCCGATCGATCCCTTCACGTCGTACGTGAACGCGCCATTACGTCCTGTCCATTCGATCGGCAAGTTCAGAATGACGTATTCCTGCGGGCTGAAGTAGCCCCCTTGGCCATACGTGAAGTACGACAGATTCTTGTTGTAGCCCATCACCGTCGTATTCACGCCGATCGTAAAGGTCTGGTCGGCATCTTTCAGCAGGCGCGTGTAGACGCCACCCCCTACCTTGACGGCGACATTGCCCTGCACGTTGTCGCCCTTGTAGTACTGAACCGCCCCGTTCACATACAGGCCGCTCGTGCCGTCGTCCCATGCGAGGCTGGCAAGGCCGCCGGTCGATGTGATGCCACCCCATTCGAGGCCGGAACCGGCATCGTGCGCACCGGCATAGGACAGCAGACTGTCGGTCACCGCGCGGCGCGCGACGGCCAGCGAATACGACACCTTGTCGGTAATGCCGCCGTTGTATTGCGCGCCGCCCACGATGTTGGTCTCGCGGAAGCCGATCGGCGTCACGCCGATATCGCCGCTGATGCTGCGGCCTTCGTAGCCGACCGACAGGCCCACGCCGCTCGCCGTCTGGTTGCCGTAGGTGTTGTTGCCCGCCTTGGCAGCCGCGGTGGACGTGTCGTTCGAGAGGCCGGCGCCGAATCGCGCGAGCGTCGAGACATTGCCGGCGGCCGTGCCGGCATCGAGGGTGACAGGCGTCGCCGTGACGACGACGTGGCCGTTGCCCGCCCGGATGCGCCCCTGGATCGGCGCTTCGATGTCGGTGAGGTTGGACAGGCCGTCCTCGCCGCTGCGGTTACGGAACACGATCCCGCCCGAGATGCTGCTCGACTGCTCGCGGTTGACCTGCGCCAACTCTTCGGCCACGCCGAGCGTTTGCGTGTTCGCCACGTTCGACGGTGCGTAAGTGTTGCCGTTGCCGTTCGCGCCGGGTTGTGCCGGATAGTACGGCTGGGCGTAACCGGTGGGCGGCTGCGGAATGTACGGCTGCTGCTGCGCGTAAGCCTGCTGCGGCGGATACGGCTGGTAAGGCTGTTGCTGTTGCGCCGGATAGGGTTGATAGGGTTGCTGCGCGTAGCCCTGCTGCTGCGGATACGCCTGCTGCCCGTAATAAGGCTGCTGTTGCTGCGGATACCCTTGCTGTTGTCCATACGGCTGCTGCGCGTAAGCCGGCGCATTGCGGCTATTCTTCGACGCGCTTTGCTTCTTGCTGGTCGAGCGCTTCGAACTCGTGCTCGCGCCCGGTGCGCCATACGGTTGCGCTTGCATTGAACCGGCAATGGCCTGCGCTTCGCGCGCGGCCGGCGACATCGGCCAGGGCGTGGCCGCATAACCATCCTGCGCGCCGTATTGCGCTTGCTGCGGATAAGGCGCCTGCTGCGGATAAGCCGGGTTGTACTGCGGAGCCTGCTGCATCGGCGGCATCTGCGCCTGCTGTTGCATCGGCGGCTGTCCTTGCCCCGGATAAGGCTGCAATGGCGCACCCGACTGGCTCGACCCGTAAGTCTCCTGGCCGTAGCCACCCGAGTCGGCGCCACGGCGCGGCGCGTTGTACGGCAGGGCGGCGGGCGCCGGGCTCGGCGCATAAGGCTGCGCCGGCGCGGTATAAGGCGCGACGTAAGGCGCGGGTTGCGTAGGCGGCGGATAGTTCGGCACGGTCTGTGTCGGCAAGGAAGACTGCGAATACGGAAGCGCTGCGCGCGCGGCGTTATAGCCGCCGCCGGCATTGTCGGCGTCGGTCGGCGTGACGGTGGCGGTTTTGCCTTCGAACGGATTGGTGCCCGGCAGCGGCGTCGCGCCGATCCGGCGCATCGCCACTTCCCAGCCGCGCGGCACGTTGCTCGCCGGGCTGCGCGGGACGTTGGCCATCAGCGGCGTGTTGGCGGCGACCAGCGAGCGTTGCAGAAAAGTCGACGCTAGCGACAGTTTGCCTTCCGCGCGATACATGCGGCCGACCGTCGCCAGCAAGCCGGGATCGCCGGGCGCCGCGTTCAAGGCCTGCTTCGCGAGCGTTTCGGCATAACTGAACTGCTTCGCGCCGGCCGCGGCAGAGATCGTTGCCTGCAGCAGGTTCAGATCGTCGGGCTTGCGTTGCAGCGCGACGCGATAGCTGGCGAGCGCGTTGCGATCGTCGCCGGCGCTCGAATAGAGGCGGCCGAGCGCGGCCTGCAGATCGGGATTGTCGGGCATCGCCGCGAGCCACGGCGCGATCACGTCGTAGGCGCTGGCGAGGTCGCCGCGCTGACGCACCGCATCGCACTGCTTGATGACGATGCCGAGATTCAGGTTGCCGAAGTCGGTGCGTTGCTGCGGCGTCAATTGCATCGACGCGAGCCGCCGCATCACCATGCCGAGTTCGGCTTCCTGTTGCGTGGCGGACAGAATGCCCGCGTATTGCAGCAGCAGATCGGTGTTGCCGGGCGCCGCGTTCATCGCGGCGCGCACGAGTCCGAGCGCGCGGTTCGGGTCGCCGGCTTGGCTGTAAGCGGCGGCGATCACGCCGATCAGTTCGGGGCTGTTGCCCGCGACCGGCTCGGCGGCGTGCAGCGTGGCGAGTGCCTGTTGCGTCTGCCCGTTGCGCACCATGCGCGTGGCGAGGTCGGCTTGCTGATGCACCCACAAGCGGTGCTGCAAGGTCGCCATCGCATCGGTGCGCTGCGCGACCGGAATGCGGTCGAGTTGCGCGAGACCCGCGGACCAGTCCTGCGTTTCCGCCGACAGCAACGCACTCGCGTACAACGCGTCGGTCATGTCGGGATGCGCGGCGAGCAGGCCGTCCATCATGCTGCGCGCGTTGGCGACCGCGCCCTGGCGCACGTAGATGCGCGCGAGGTCGAGACGCAGCCACGGATCGTCGGGCGTGTTCAGCAGCGCGTCTTCGAAGAGGCTGCGCGCGCTGCCGAGATCGCCGCGCGCTTCGGCCGCGCGCGCTTGCGCGGCCTGCGCTTCGCCACGCAGACGGTTGATGCCGCCGGCCTTCGACTGCTGTTCGGTGTTGAGTTGATTGGCGAACTGCAGCGCCTCGTCGCCGCGGCCTTGCGCGGCAAGTGCGCCGACCAGCCCGCGCACCGCGTCGGGGTTGTCGGCCTGGCGGCGCAGCGCCATCCGGTAAGCCTGTTCGGCGCCGCTCGGATCGCCGTTGGCGAGCAGCATTTCGCCGAGCAGCACCTGCGCGGTGACGTCGGACGGATTGAGCGCGATCGCGCGTTCGAACAGCGACTTCGCCTTCGCGAATTCGCCGTTGCTGCGCGCGCCGATCGCGTCGCTCGTGTAGGTCCAGTAGGTCGCACTGTCGAGCGCGGTTTTCCAGCGCGCCGGATTGCCGTTGCGCGACGCGCGTTCCAGATAGTTGCGGGCTTCGGCGAAATGCTCCTGCTTCAATGCGGCGATGCCCATGCCGCCGAGCGCGTCGGGGTCGTTCGGGCTGGTGGCCAGCACCGAGGAAAACTTCGCGCGCGCCGTCGCCACGTCGTTGCGATCGAGCGCGGCGAAACCGTCGGCGATCGTGCGGCCGCGCGCGTCGACGGCGGCGTTTTCCTGCGAGCGGGCGCGGGCCGTGCTGTCTTGCTGCACCATCGAATCGAAGCGTGCCTTGACGGCGGCGTCGTCGGTGGCGGTTTGCAGATAGGCCTGATAGAGCGGGGCGTCGGAGGGCCGCGCGTCGAGCCACAACAGCGCCTGACGCCAGCTCTTTTTCGCCGACGCGGCGACCGTGCTGTCGCCCGCCAGTTTCTGCAACCGCGCGATGCCGTCGCGGCGCGTCACGTCGCGATAGGTCAGATGCTGCGCGTAGGCGAGGGCGTAACGCGGATCGTCGGGGTTGTCGCGCGCGAGTTGTTCGAGACCGCGGCGCGCCTGATCCCAGCCTTGCGGCGTGGCCGAGAGCGCCTGGTAGTATTCGAGTTGCAATTCGGGGGTGGCCGGTTTGCCGCTCAGCGCGCGCTGGTATTCCTGCACCGCGCTCGCGCTTTGACCGCTTTGCGCGAGCCGCCGCGCGTCGTTCACGGTCTGGTCGCGCAGGCTCGATTCGCCGAGGCGCCGGCCGAGTTCATCCAGATTCGGATAGTTCGGCGCGACCGCTTTCAGGCGCGCCAGATATTGCTGCGCGCCGGCGCCGTCCTTGCGGTCGGCGAGCACCATGCCCATGCCGAACAGCGCGTCGGGCTGCTTGGGATCGATGCGCAGCACCTTCTGCCACGCCTGCTCGGCGAGGTCGCCGCGCTGATGCGATTGCCAGTACTTGCCCTGATCGATCAGCACGTTCAAAGGATCTTTCGACGCCTGCGCCAGCGCGTCCGGCGAAACCGTCGCCACGCAACAGACCGCCGTGAGGCTCAGCGCGAGGCGCAATGACAACGCGAGGGCGCTCAGTCGCATGCGTTTCTCCAACTCGGCACGAGACGTCCGGCTTCGTCGAAACGATAGCGGCCGTCGATGAAACCCGTGCCGAACAAGCCCAGCACACGATCGTAGTAAACCGGTTCGCGGCCCGGCACGCTGGTGTCGAGCGCGGCGAGATGCGTGCGCGCGAGGCCGAGGCCGCGCTCGTCGCCGAGCGCCTTGAAGTACGGCGCGAGCGCGCCCCAGTAGCTGAGCGGTCCTTCGCCGCTGGCCGTGCCGGTGGTCGATGAAACCTTCTCCGGCGGAAAGCCGGTTTGCGCGACGCGGGCGCGCATGCCGCCGAGCGCCGCGAGCCACGGCTTGGCAAGCGGATCGGCGGGCGAGGCGAGGCCGGCCCACAGATAGACGCGGATCGCGTCGTAGCTGCCGGTGTCGCCGTTCTTCGGATCGACCACGAACTGGCCGTTTTGCCAGGCTGCCCAGTCAGGCGCAAAGCCTTGCGGCGCGGTGGTTTTGATGAGCTTGTAGGCGCTGTCGGCGAGCTTGCCCCACGGGCCGTTCGGCATTTCGTGCGCGAGCGAGCGCAGCACGGGCAGCGGCAGATAGCTCGGATTCAGGCGCGTCACGCCGCCGGTTTTGAAGCCTTGCGGTCCGGGCAGCAGCATCGGCCCGACGCCCGGCAAGGTGGTCATTTCCTGACGCGCGATCTGCGTGGCGAGTGCTTCGCCCAGCTGGGTGTAGCCCGCTTCATGCCACAGGCGGCCGGCTTGCAGCAGATCGTAGGCGATCCACAAGTCGGAGTCGGAAGCGGAATTCGGATCGAGCACGCCGTACGAGCCGTCCGCTTTTCTGCCCCATTGCCACGACGGCAGCCGCATGTTTTGCGCGTCGAACTGATTGCCCGCGAGGTTGGTACGGGTCCAGCCGAGCAGCCGGTCGAAGGTCGCGCGGTCGTTCGCGACCAGCGCGAAGAAGAGCGCGTACGACTGGCCTTCTGAGGTGGTTTGCTGCGCCGGCGTGGAATAGTCGATCACGCGGCCGTCGGCCTGCACGAAGCGCTCGACGAACGCGCGATAGCCGCTCCAGTCGCCGCAGGCGCCGGGTGCGGCGGTGGTCTGCGCCACCTTGACGAGATTGGCGAAACTCGCGGACGCCGCCAGCCCGAGCGTCAGCGCCACGCCGATTTTCTTGTTGATTCGAACCCGCATATCAGTCCTATTAGTCCTTCAGGCGGCGCGCGGCGATCGAGCGCAGCGTCCGGTAGAACAGGCCCGCGATGATCAGCGCGGCGAGCACGCCGCCCAGCATCAACAGCAGCGGATGCGACGACAGCGCCCAGCGCAGATACTCCTGCGGCGACAGATGGCCGACGTAATACGCCTCGCCATTCGAAGTGATGGTCACGGTGCGACCGTGGATCACGGCCATCGCGCCTTGAATCTGCGGCAGCACGTCCGAGTCGAGCAGCGCCGTGGACAGATCGGCGTCCGACTGGCCGGCCGCGCTCACCAGCGCGACGGCGCTGCGGTTCTTTTGCAGCGGCGATTCGAAACCGGTCAGGAGCGCGTCGCCGTTCGAACTCACGAGAGTCAGATCGGCGCGTGCGGGCGTGCGCTCGACACCGCGTTCGCCATGCCACCAGTCTTCGAGCTTGAAGACGATGTCGGTGAGCTGGAAGGTGCGCGAGTCGCCGTCGCTGGAGAACGGCATCGACTTCGCCCAGCGCTGCAACAACGGCTGCTTGCCCGGCGCGCCGAAGATCAGCAGGTCCTTGTTGGCGAACTTGTCGGCGTCGTCGGCGGTGCCGACCGTGACGCCCGTGACCGGATAACCGGTGGAGGTGCCCATGCGGCCCATGGTCAGCAGATACAGGCTGTAGTCGCTCGAATCGGCGTCGTTCGGCAGGATCACGGCGGTCTCGGAGAGGTCCGCCATGCGCGTGAACGGGAAGCCGCTATTGGCGAACGCGGCCAGATCGGGCAGCGCCATGTAGTGGGGGAACGACGAGAGGTCGATGGTCGAGTTCGGATCGATCGCGCCGACCACGTTGTCGAGCAGACGCCCGTGACATTCGCCGGTATTCGGAATGTCGTAGTAGAAGTGCAGGCGCACCTGCGCGCGCGGCGTCAGCAGCAGCGGCGGAATATGCAGGGTGCGGCGCGCTTCGGCGGTCTTGTCCGGCAGCACGGTGGCGAAGTAATGGCTCAGCTCGAACACGGAAGCGGACTCGGCCGGAATCGGCAGCGCCTGCACGAAGCCGTTGTTCACGCTCACGTTGAGCGACGAACGATCGCGCAGCGGGCGCACCGTGTAGCGGTAGCGCAGATCGATCGGCGCGCCCTTGGTGTGCCACATGAACAGATCGGGCGGCACGCGCAGATTCACACGCACGGCGTCGGCGTCGTAACCGGACACGGTCAGATCGCGCGGATCGGCGAGTTCGCCGAAGCGCACCGGACGGTTGGTGGGCAGCCAGTTCGGCGCGTCGTACGGCGCGCGCGGCGCGAGTTCGTTCAACTGCGTGATGGTCGCGCTTTGACCCGTCAAGGTGTTCTGGCCGATGCCGAGCGACTTGGCGGCAGTTTTCAGTTCGGCTTCGGTGCGCCCGAGCACGAGCAGCAGCTTGCCGCGCGCCGGCGCCTCGCGATCGACCACCGCGATGGTCGGGCCGGAGATCGCCGGAATGTTGATGCCGGCCGGGCGTTGATCGGAAGTCGCGAAGACCACTGCATTGCCCGACAGCGGAGCGTTGTCCAGTTGCGCCGGAAACAGCGCGCCGCGATAACCGGCGAGCGCGCCGAACCACGAGGCCACGATGCCGCCCGCTTCGAGAGTGGCATTGCCCGGCTTTTGCGGGAACACGAACGGCAGCTCCAGCCGGCGCACGTCGCGGCGGTCGAAGAACGGTTGCGGCAGCGCGGCCAGATCAGGCTTGCTGGCGAGCGACGCGTACGTGAGGTCGAGCGAGCTAGCATTGCTGACCGTGGCCCACAGCGACGAGTTCGCGGGGTCTTCGCAACTCGTCGTGTAATGGCCGATCAACTGCACATTCAGATGGTTGAACTCGGTGATGAAGCGCGGATCGATCGAGACGTCGCGCGCTACCAGCATGCCGGCCTGTTCGTGCGGGACGGGCAGGGTGGCGGCGACTTCGCCGTTCACCAGCACCTTGAGCTGCGAGATGTTCGCGAGCAGCGCGGGCGAGTAGCTATACACCAGATGCAGGACCGCGCCCGTCACCACTTCGTCGCCGCGCACGGAAAACGCCACGCCGTTCTGGCCGTCGGTGCCGCGCAATTGCAGCGGATCGAGCGCGCCGAGATCGGCGAACGTCAGCGTTTGACGGCGGCCGCCCGGCACGAGGGTGCCCGGCTCGGCGGTGGTCGGCGTCCTGATGCCCAACGCCTTCACCGACGACGCGGCGAGCGCCGGCGTCGGTGCCGCCAGTTGCGGTTGCGCCATCGCGTTCGGATCGTAGGGTACGGCCGGACTCGGCGCGCTCACACTGCCGACGCCGGTTGCAGCCGGAGCGGCCGGCGTGCTCTGAACGGCACCCGCCGCGCTTGAACCGCCGCCGGCCGCCACGACTTCAGCCGCCGACGCCAGCGGCGCGGCCAGCGCCGTCTGCAAAGCGAGCCAGCACGCGAGGCCGCGCATCAGCCGTTGCGAGCCGGGGCGAGCCACGCGGCGCATCTGCAATCCGGTCCCACTGCGCTCGTGATTCGAGCGTTCGATGTTGCCCTTCGCCATCCAGTTGCGCATAGATCAGTCTTTCGTTTTTAGCTTCTTGACGTCCATTGGACGGCTTTTCATCGAACTGCGAAGGTCGGCATAGAGATGCTCGAACAGCCCCGCGATGCCACGCGCGCCGACCGTCAGCACATGCGACAGGCCGCGCAGGGGCGTGTCCTGCTGCCGTCCTTCCGCCCAGCCGGTCCAGGCGTCGGCGCGTGCAAAGGTGGTCTTGACGAACTCGTACTCCTGCTCGCGCGTCATCGCCGAGAAGCGCAGGCCCACGCGGCCTGGCGCGGTGAAGCCGACGGTCGCGGGGAACGCGTATTCCTCGTCGCCGCGAAAGAGGGAGACGGTTACGCGTTCGTGCATCGGCACCTGGATCGCGGCGGGCAGCGCCACGCCGACGCCGCCTTCCGAGTAGTCGATGGTTTCGCAGGCGAGCGTGCGGCCGGTCGAGAACTTCAGCATCACGGGCATCTGCATCGCCACGCGGTGCACCGCGCGAATCTGCCGGCGCTCGCTCGCGGCGGCCACGCTCGCGCCGAGAATCAGCATGTTGTACGTGGTCCAGCCGAGGTTGAGGATCGTGGTCTGCACCACGCTGCGCACATGCCAGTTGAAGTAGATGTGCACGACGCCCACGCAGAAGCCGATCAGGTTCAGCAACAGCAGGAACAGATAGGGCCGCGAGATTGCCCAGTCGAAATAGTTCTTCTCGATCTGGCCGCCCTTGGCCGTCACGTTGAACTTGCCGAGCTTCGGGTTGATCAGCGCGAGCAGCGTCGGCGCGGTGATGTACGAGGCCAGCACCGATTCATACACTTCGGCCCAGAACGAATGGCGGAACGAACGCTGCATGCGCGAGTTGGTGATGCTCGCGTGCATCATGTGCGGCAGCGCGTAGATCGCGATCGTGCTGGCGGCGGCTTCGATCACGTGCGCGCCGAAGAACAGATACGACAGCGGCGCGGTCAGGAACACCAGACGCGGGATGCCGTAGAAGAAGTGCATCATCGCGTTCAGATAGCACAGGCGCTGGCCGATTTTCAGGCCCTTGCCGGTGAGCGGATTGTCGATCCGGAAAATCTGCGTCATGCCGCGTGCCCAGCGAATCCGCTGGCCGATGTGGCCGGAGAGACTTTCCGTGGCCAGCCCCGCGGCTTGCGGAATAGCCAGATACGCGGTGGTATAGCCGAGACGGTGCAGCTTGAGCGCGGTGTGTGCGTCTTCGGTCACGGTCTCGACCGCGATGCCGCCGATCTCCTCGACCATGGTCCGGCGCAGCAACGCGCACGAGCCGCAGAAGAACGTGGCGTTCCACAGATCGTTGCCGTCCTGCACGAGGCCGTAGAACAGTTCGCCTTCGTTCGGCACCTTGCGGAAGGTGCCGAGATTGCGCTCGAATGGGTCGGCGGAGAAGAAATGGTGCGGCGTTTGCAGCATCGACAGCAGCTTGTCGCGCAGGAACCAGCCGAGGCCGATCTGCAGGAACGAGCGGGTCGGAATGTGATCGCAGTCGAAGATCGCGAGGTATTCGCCGCTGGTGATCTTCAGCGCTTCGTTGATGTTGCCGGCCTTGGCGTGGCGATTGTGCGTGCGGATCGTCCAGTTGACGCCGACCTCTTCGCAGAACGCCTTGAACTCGGGGCGGCGGCCGTCGTCGAGCACGTGGATCGAGATCTTCTCGGCCGGATAGTCGAGCGCGAGCGCGGCGTAGATGGTCGGCTTCACCACCGAGAGCGGCTCGTTGTAGGTCGGGATGAACACGTCGACGGTCGGCCATTGGTCGCGCGAGGCGGGCAGCGGCATCGGCGTGCGCTTGAGCGGCCAGGCGGTCTGGAAGTAGCCGAGCAGCAGCACGATGGTCGAATAGACTTCGGCGGCCACCAGTAGCAGGCCCCAGCCGGCGTCGAGCGGATGTTCCCAGTACGTGGTCGCGGTCAGCCGCCAGTACATATAGCGGCCCGAGGTCACCACCGACAGCATGATCATCACCATCGTCGCGTACCGGCCTTGCAGGCGGCGGAACATCAGCGCGGTCACGAAGCAGCAGGTCGCGAACGTCAACTGTTCGTAGAAGGCGAGCGGCACGGTGAACACGAAGTACAGCATCACCAGCGCGAACAGCGTGACGAGTCCGGTGACGATGCGGCTGTTCCAGAAACGCGCGTCGACGAAGCGTTCGAGCCGCGAAGGCTCGGCGGGCTCGAGACCCGGCGATGGAGTCGTGCTCATGCGACGTTCCTCGGCGAGACGGCGATCGCGTCGAGCGCCGCCAGCAGCCACGCGCCACACGATTTGAAATCGGCGGCCGCCTGGCTGAGTGGATCGTAGTGAATCAGCGTGGTGTCGCACGCGAGCGCTTCGCTCACGCCTTCGTCGAGATGGATCACGCCGGGGAACAGCTTCGCGCCGAGCATCTGGCGCAGCACCTTGAGGACGTCCTTGGTCAGTTGGCGCGACTGGTCGATCTGGTTGATCACATAGCCTTCGCCGCCGAACTCGGCGCGCGGCGCCGCGTAGGTTTCGATCAGCCGCTCCATCTGCGGAATCGCGGCGTACGACGCGGCGTCGGCGAGCACGACGTTCAGCGTGAAGGTGGCCGCGCACAAGGCGGTGCGGACATAGGCGGACGAACCCGGCGGCGTGTCGATGATCACGATGTCGGATGCATCGAGGCGCAGGTTCTGCAACGACTGCGCGAGCCAGCGCGGCTCCTGGTCGATATGCGCTTCGAAGCGGCGGCGGTCGTCTTCGAGCAACGCGCCGTAGGGCAGCACGGTCACGCCGTCGACGCCGTCGAACATTACCGATTGCCACGGGTCGCCCGTCAGCGTGGCGCGCGACAAACCGTCGATGCTGTCGAGCGGCACGCCGAAGTGCAGACGCAGCGCGTTCTGCGGGTCGAGGTCGAGCGCGATCACGCGCCGGCCGCCGGCGGCCAGCACGGAAGCGAGATTGGCGGCGAGGGTGGTCTTGCCGACCCCGCCTTTGGCGGACACCACCGCGATGACTTTCATGAGCGACGAGGGCCGTTGATCAGCCACGAGTTGGAGGTGGCGGGCGTGGTGACGCGCGCGGCGCCGGCCGGTGCTGCGGTGGATTGAGCGGGTGTGCCGCGCAGGCGGTCGAAGACCGCTTGCAACGGCGCGGATTCGCCACGGGTCGCGGCGGCTTGCGGCGGCGGAGGTGCGGATGCGGGTTCCGGCGCGAAGAGCTTGCCGAGGATCGAAGCGGGTTGCGTTGGCGCGGCGGGTGCGGTTGTTGCGGTTGGTGCAATCGGTGCGGTCGCAGTCGTGTAAGCACGCGCCGGCGCCGGAGTTTGAGTCCAACTCGGCACGGCGGACGAAACCGTTTGCATCACTGGCGGCCGTAAAGGAATGGCGGCGGCCTGGACGGCTTGAGGCGCGGAAGCGACCGGCGCAGTCTGAGCCGGAGCAACAGCCGGCGCGGCTTGTGCGGCCACCGGCGCGACGCCTTCCACTCGGGCGGCGCCGACTGCCGCTTGCGACGTCGCGTCATCTTTCGATTCGAGCTCGCCAAAGCGCGACGCGCCTTTCGGCGCGGTCGCCGGCGCGGCCACGGCAACCGGCGGAATGTCCCGCCGATGCGAACGGGTGAACAGCGGCGCTTTCGCGCGTGTCGCGGAGGCCGCATCTTTTGGCGTGGTGTCCTGACGATCGACGGCGACCGGCGCCTCGACCGTGAGCGGCTGAGGCTTGGCCTCGCGACGCTGCCCGATTGCGGGAATCGTCGGCTGGGTCAGATCGAGCGTCACTAGTAGCGGCCAGCGGGTGCGCGCCGAACGCGCTTCGTTTTCGCGGCCGATTTCCTGGTACGCGCTGGCGTCACCGCCAAAATGATCGAAAAGTTTTTCGATGTCGCTCGATGAGCTCATAGTGCCGCCGTCTTGTTCATGCCTACCCTTGCCCCGATCCCGACTTGCGTTCGCGGCCCTGAAACGCTGGTCCTGCCTGTTCCGCTACTTCACTGCTACTTCACGCGCACCGGTCTGGCGCGTTTCTCTACGGCTCATTGCTACTGTGTCCATTCACAAACGCGGCCCACCAATCCAGGCCACATGTTCATCAACGTGCGGCGTTCAAACAGGATGACGTCCCAGACGGAACTCGATTGCGGTGTCCTCGCTGTACCCACTCGTTTGCGCGACCGACAAGCCTTGCGCGCCCAACGCGCTCAACCAGGTCTGATACACGCCTTCGAGAAACGCCGGCGTCCATGCAAGCGCCGTGCCGCCGAATGCCTGCAACGGCGCGCAGTAGTGAACGATGCGCAATGACTCGGGTTCGTCCGCCAATTCGACGTAGCCCCAATCCATCTCATGCCAGTACAGGTTCAAGGTTCGCGCGAGTTCGGCGGTCGAGTCGCAGGCGGGCAGCGGATGCGCCGCCGCAAACCGGCTGCCGACGCGATGCATCAATTGGCGCAATTCGTCGCGGCCTATCTGCGCTTCGAATTCGTTGGCCAAGGCGGTCAGCATGCCGCGCCACTGCGGCGAGATTTGGCGTTCCAGCAGGTAATCGAGAATTGGGACCATGTTTTCCGGGGAATGGCCGTTGCTTCAGCCGCATAAAAAGTCGGAGGCCCACGGCCGGATGCAAGGAAAAAGTGTTGCGGGAAATCGCGTATTGCACGCGGCCTAGGTTAGTTTTACCGGGTTGTCTAGTCTGTCCACCACACTTCGAAGCAGTCTACTTAAGACATTAACTTTTAGCCACTTTCCATTCGTCTGTTTATACGCGCAATCGATTGCGATGGATGCATTTGCGATTAAGTAATTTTTGCTGCTTGATTCGCCGATTGGCTTATCCAGCGTGGATGTCCGGTAAGAATGCTTCGGTCGTGACTCTATTAACGGCGTGTTTCCGCAGTTGATTTAACGCTTTCGTTTCGTGATAAATGCAACGCTTCGCGATTGCGCGCAAGCAACGGGATCACCGCCCGTCGGTAAGTCTTTCTAAATCTTTCGCGGTGCTTGCGTGCCCATTTTTTGCCCGAGCCGCTAAGCTTGCGAACTTGCAGCGGGTTGCACACAGAAAAAGCACGTGCGTACGTGGCGCATGTTCACGATGCCGTTTGATTCAATTCACTTCAATGCTCAATCCACTCAGTATTCTTCTGGTCACCGTGTTGTCGAGCGCCATGGCGATGGCCGTGCTCGGCTCGTTGTGGCGTGCGGCGATTCCCGGCGTCGGTTACTGGATCTCGGCGAACGCGATCGCGATCGTCGCGCTGCTCGCTTTCGCCTTGCAAGGCCATGCGTCGCGCTGGCTGACTTTTGTGGCGTCCAACGTGTTGCTGGCGGCTTCGCTGCTGCTGGTGGTCGAAGGCTGTTTGCGCTTTCTGGGGCGCCGCACGCGACCGTGGCCGGCTTACGCCGGACTCGTCGTCGTGCTGTTCGGCATCTCGTACTGGACCTTCGCCGCGCCGAACTTCAACGCGCGCGTCGCACTGGTGTCGGCATTTCATGCGGGCCTCTACGCCGCGCTTGCCGTGATCATGCTGCGCGGCCGTCCTGCGAACCGGCCGCGCTACAGCTATTACTTCCTCGCGGTGGCAGGCGTCCTGCTATGTGCCGGGCATACTTCGCGCGGGCTCATGTACGGCTTCGGTTTGCTGACGCAGACCGGGCTCCTGCAAGTGTCGCCGTCCAACATCGTTTTTCTTGCGCTCGGCATTCTTGCGCCGCCCTGTCTTTCGATCGGCGTGGTGATGCTGGCTCACGACCGCCTCGCCGAACGGCTCGAACGGCTCGCCAATGTCGACGACCTGACCGGCGCACTGTCGCGCCGCGCGTTTCTCGCGATCGGCGACGCGCTGCTGAACGCGTCGCTGCGGACCCGCGCGCCGGTGGCGCTCGCGATCATCGACATCGACTCGTTCAAGGCGGTCAACGACAACTACGGCCACGCCGCCGGCGATCAGGTGCTGAACCACTTCGCCACGTTCGTCGCCCGCAACCTGCGGGTCGGCGATGTGTTCGGCCGGCTGGGCGGCGAGGAATTCGGCGTGCTATGCCCGGCCACCGGCACCGCCGAAGCGGTGAAACTGCTCGACCGCCTGCGGGCCCGGCTCGCCGGGGCCACGCCGGACGAGTTGCCGCGTGGGCTGCGCTACACCTTCAGCGTCGGCGTGGACCAACTGCGGCGCGATGAATCGCTCGCTCAACTGATGGCGCGCGCGGACGGCGCGCTGTATGCCGCCAAGGCGTCGGGCCGCAATCGCGTGATGGCGGCGTAGGGCGGAGGGGCCGGGAACGACAATCTTCGTTCTATTTGTGTGGAAGGCATAAATATTTATCAGACATTTGCCGATATCCATTGGCAGAGTGACCGGAACCAGCCTGATACCTATCAATATGCTTTCCAGCTCAACGCAGCACCCGTCCGACACCGGTTTGCGCGATCGCTTCCACCGGCGCTCGCTCGAACATCAGCGTCCGCTGTCCACCATGACCATGGCGTTCACCGTGGTCGCGTTCCTGTGCTTCATCGGGGCGCGCAATCTCGTCGACGGCCCGGCCGCGCCGCTCGCCTACCGGCTCGCGTGCGCGCTGCTGCTCGGCTTACTCGTGCTGGCGATTCCGCGCACAAAGTCGACGTGGACCTTCGGCTTCATCGGCGTCGCTTACTCGCAGGTGCTGCTGGTGGGACTCGCGGTGAACATCGCCGGTGTCGCGCAGCCGCTGCTGTGGACGCTGCCCGCGATGGTCGTGATCCCGATCTGCGCCGCGCCACTGTGGCTCACGCCCGCCCACTTCATCACCGGCAGCGTGCTCTTCTATACGACGGCGTTCGCTCTGCTGTTCGGCGCGCCGCTGCCGCATGACGTCGATACCGTCGTGTGGATGTGGATCGTGGCGATCGGCGTGCCGACTTCCGCGGTGTTTCATTTCGGCTTCTACCGGTTTCGCCGCAACCACTTTCTGCTGGAGAGCCAGCTCGCGCAACTCGCCGCGACCGACCCGCTGACCGGCCTGCAAAACCGCCGTGCGTTCGTCAAGCAGGCCGAGCGCCGCCTCGACACCGTCACGCCGGATACGCGAATCAGCGCGATCTTTCTCGACATCGACAACTTCAAATCCTTGAACGACCGCTTCGGCCATGCGATCGGCGACCACGCGCTCTACCAGGTCGCCCAGGTGCTGATGGAAGAGGTTTCCGCGGACGACAGCGTGAGCCGGATCGGCGGCGAGGAATTCGCGCTGTTGCTGCGCGACAGCCTCACGGGCGCGCTTCATGTGGCCGAACGGCTGCGCCATGCGATTGCAGCGATCGAGCGGCCGGACGGCCGTCTGACCGCGAGCTTCGGCGTGGCGGAGCACCGCAGCGGCGAAAACATCATGGTGCTGCTCGATCGCGCCGACGAAGCCTTGCTGCGCGCCAAGCACTCGGGCAGAAACCGGGTGTGCGCCGAGCGCGCGCTGCCGCGCGAAGCGCTGCAACTGCTGGCCGACGACGGATCCGACGAGAGCGGGGCGGCAGTGCGGCGGCATCGCTGGGAGGAGTACTACCTCACCTCGCATTTCCAGCCGCTCTACAGTCTGTCGCATCAGAAGCAGGTGGGCTTCGAGGCCTTGCTGCGCGGCGAGCAGGACGACGGCACGCTGGTGCCGCCCGCGGTGCTGTTCGCGCCCAGGCCTTCGAGCGACGAAGGCGCGCTCGACCGCGCGAGTCACGTCGTGCATCTGGCCCACGCGCGCAATTCGCTGCCGGACGACGCTTGGCTCTTCCTCAACATTCTGCCGGCCACGTTCATTGCCGAAGGCTACGCCGATCAACTGGCGAAGATCGTGCGGGCCGTGGGGCTCGAACCTGAACGCGTGATTCTGGAGATTCTCGAATCGCACGGCGGCAGCGTCGACGACATGTCGCGGGCGGCGGCGTTGTACCGCGAGCACGGCTTCCTGATCGCCGTCGACGATTTCGGCGCCGGCCAGTCGAATCTCGACCGCCTGTTCAGGATTCGCCCGGACCTCGTCAAGCTCGACGGCGAACTGATTCGCGCGACGGGCCACGGCACCGAGCAGCCGATTCTGCCCAAGCTCGTTTCGCTGCTGCACCTCGCGGGGATGCTGGTGGTCGTGGAGGGCGTGGAGACCACGGAGGAACTGATTCTCGCAGTGGAATCGAATGTGGATTTCGCGCAGGGCTATCTGCTCGGGCGGCCGGCTAAGGAGATCGCGCCGCCGGAGTCGGTGCATCGGCGTATCGACGAAGCTTTCGATGTGATCGCCCAAGGGCGGGCGCATCAGTACGCGTTGTTCGAAACCGAAGTGGAGCCTTACCGGGTCGCCTTGCGGCTCTCCGCCGATGCGTTGCTGGCCGGCGTGGCCATGGAGGAGGCGTTCGCTTCGCTGGCGAGGTTCGAGCGCTGCATCAGCTGTTTCATCCTCGACGACTCGGGCAGGCAGATCGGTCATGAGGTGCAGGGGCCGGCCTGGAGCACGGACGGGGCGTCGCTGCAACCCGTGGCGAATCCGCGCGATGCGCGCTGGGATCATCGGCCGTATTTCCGCAATGCGGTGTTGTTGCCGGGCGTGGCGGTGTCGAGTAATCCCTATCTGTCGCTGGCCAGCGGCAGGCCGTGTATCGCGGTGACGCTGGCGCTGCAGTTCGCCGCCGAGCGATCCGTGATCGGTGTGGAACTGGACTGGTCGGCGTCGGGCTTGCCGTGGCCCGCGGGGGAATAGGGCGTTTCCCGCGCCGCGGCCCCGCGTGTTTCCGCTGAACGGATTCCTTCAATACCCGCCCTTTGGCGACGCCGCCAGCGCTGCGGTCGTTTTATACGACCCCGCCAGATCCGCCGCCGCGCGGCTCAGCAAACCCGTGTCCGTGCCGACCGCCACGAAGGTCGCGCCCGCTTCGAGATAGTCGGCGGCAATCGCGGGATCGGGTGCGAGCACACCTGCCGCTTTGCCCGCGCGCCGCACGGTCTGGATGCCGTTGCGAATCGCTTCGCGCACAGTGGGATGGCCGGGTTTGCCCAGCAGTCCCATCGACGCGCTCAGGTCCGACGGACCGAAAAACACGCCGTCGACGCCGTCCACCGCCGCGATCGCCGGCAGATTTTCCATGCCCTGCACGGTCTCGACCTGCACCAGCACGCACAACTCGTTTGCCGCCGTGGTCAGGTAATCCGGTATCCGGTTCCAGCGCGACGCGCGCGCCAACGCACTGCCCACGCCGCGAATGCCTTGCGGCGGATAACGCGTGGCCGCAGCCGCGTCGGCGGCCTGTTCGGCGGTGTCGATCATCGGCAGCAACAGAGTCTGTGCGCCGATGTCGAGCAATTGCTTGATCAACGCGCTGTCGCTGCGCACCGGACGCACCACCGGATGCGATGCATACGCGGCCACTGCCTGCAATTGGGCGAGCGTGCTGCGCACGTCGTTCGGCGCGTGCTCGTTGTCGATCAGCAGCCAGTCGAAACCGGCGGTGGCCAGCAGCTCGGTCACGTAGGCGTCGGCGAGCGCGGCCCACAGGCCGAATTGCGGTTTGCCTTCGGCGAGGGCGCGCTTGAAAGCGTTTTGCGGTAGAGACATGTCGTGTCGACTCGAATGAGCTCAGATGAAATTCAGACCGATGCCGCCCAACGGACCGTAGTCGACGTGGAAGGTGTCGCCTGCGCGCGCGGGGATCGGACTGGTGAAGGAGCCGCTCAGGATCACATCGTTCGCGTTGAGCGTTTCATCGTATTGGGCGATCTTGTTGGCGAGCCAGGCCACGCCGGTGGCCGGATGATTCAGCACCGCGGCCGCGAGGCCGCTTTCTTCGACCGTGCCGTTCTTGTAGAGCAACGCGCCGACCCAGCGCAAGTCGACATCCAGCGGACGCACGGGACGTCCGCCCAGCACGATGCCCGCATTCGCCGCGAAGTCCGAGATCGTGTCGTAGACCTTGCGCGGCGCCCTGGTTTCGCGGTCGAACTGTTCGATGCGCGCGTCGATGATTTCCACCGCCGGGCTCACGTAAGCGGTTGCGTCCAGCACGTCGAACAGCGTAACGCCGGGGCCCTTCAAGGGTTTGCTCAACACGAACGCCAGTTCGACTTCCACGCGCGGTGCAATGAAGCGGTCCGCGCGAATATCCTGGCCGTTTTCGATGAACATGCTGTCGAGCAGAGGCGCGTAGTCGGGTTCGTCGATCTGCGACGAACGCTGCATCGCGCGCGACGTGAGGCCGATTTTGCGGCCCTTGATCACGTGGCCTTCGGCGAGCTTGAGCTTGACCCATTCGCGTTGAATCGCGTAGCCGTCCTGCACGGTCATCTGCGGATACGCGGCGGAGAAGTGGCGCAGTTGCGTGCGCGTTTTCTCCGCGTGGTCGAGTTGTGCCGCAAGGTCTCGGATAGTCTGTTCGTCTAGCATGATGGATTCTCTCAGTGCCGCTACTCAGCCTTCAGGCGCGCGTGCAAGTTGTTATGTTTCCAGGTGCCGGCTTCGCCGAATTCATTGATCTCCAGCGACAACGCCAGGCCCTTCTGTGCGAATTCGGTGGCGAAGTGCTGCTTGATCAGCGCGAATAGCGCGTCGCCGGTGGCCTTTTTCGCGGCCTCGGAACGGCCTGCGCCGATCTTCAGATTCGCATGCAGGAACGCGGCGTCAGCGCGTCCGTCGGCGATGCAGTACTGTTCGCAGCGCAGCGCGCGCACGCGGATGCCGCCGAGCGGATAGACGCGCTGTTCGTTCTCGCGTTGCGCGTCGAGGCACCGCGCGAGCGCTTGGCACAGTTGACCGATACTTTCTTCGCCGGCGAGATTGGCGCTGTATTCGAGTGTCAGATGCGGCACAGTGATCTCCTTCCTTGGAACTCAGACGGGCAGGGGCGTAACGGGGAAGATCGCGTTGATCTGGCCAGTGCCCGAACTGCCGAAGTAGGGCGTGACGACTTCCACCTTGCCGTCGTAACGATCCCAGCCGAGCGCGCCGAGCAGCATCGCGGTGTCGTGCATGCCGCCTTCGCCCCAGCACTTTTCGTTATAGAGCGGCAGCATCTCGCAGAAGGTTTTCCAGTCGCCGGCTTCCCACAGTTCGACCACCCTGCGGTCCATCTGCTCGAGAAACGGACTCCATACCTTGTGCATGAACTGCTCGGCCGTGCCGTTGTTGGCGAAGTGGTGGCTGAGCGACCCGCTTGCCAGAATCGCCACGGTGCCGTCGTAGCGCTCTTCAATAGCCTTGCGCACCGCGAGGCCGAAGCGCGCGCTGGTGTCGAGGTCGTGCCACATGCACCAGCCTGCGACCGAGACGGTTTTGAAATGCTGATCGCCATTCATGTAGCGCATCGGCACGAGCGTGCCGTATTCGAGTTCGAGCGTGGTCTCGCTGTGCGCGCGGCTTTTCACGCCCATTTCGTTGGCGACTTCCGCGATCAGGTTGCCGAGGCCGACATTGCCCGGATACGCGTACGGCATGTTCTTGATGAAATGCGGCAGTTCGTTGCTCGTATAGACGCCTTCGAAATTCGGCGCGCAATTGATGTGGTATTCGCTGTTCACGAGCCAATGCACGTCGAACACAACGATCGTATCGACGCCCAGCTCGCGGCAACGCCGGCCGATTTCATGATGGCCGTCGATTGCCGGTTGTCGGCAGCCTTTATGCGGACCGTCGAGTTCGGACAGATATAACGACGGCACGTGTGTGACTTTTGCTGCCAATGCGAGTTTGCCCATCGCGGTCTCCAAGTCTGCTGCCGCGCGGCGCATGAGGCGCTCGCGCTGAAAACACACCGGCGCTTCATGCGCCGGCACCGATGGTTCAAACGCCCCAGCGCGGAATGTGATGTGAGCCTAGCGACACGCAAACATTCTTCGGTTCAAGGAACACTTCATAGCTCCATGTGCCGCCTTCACGGCCCACGCCCGATGCCTTGGTGCCACCGAACGGCTGGCGCAGATCGCGCACGTTCTGGCTGTTGACGAAACACATGCCGGCTTCGACGGCAGCGGCAACGCGCAACGCGCGGCCGCTGCTCTCGGTCCAGATGTAGCTCGACAGGCCGTAGGAGATATCGTTGGCGAGTCTGATCGCGTCGGCTTCGTCGTCGAACGGAATCAGGCAGGCGACCGGGCCGAAGATCTCTTCCTGCGCGATGCGCATGCGATTGTCGACATCGACGAACACGGTGGGCTGCACGAAGTTGCCTTTGCGCATGGCGTCGGGCAGCTCCGGCATGTCGAGGCCGCCGCACGCGAGCGTCGCGCCTTCTTTCGGGCCAAGTTCGATGTAGCTGCGCACCTTCGCCAAATGGCCCTGACTGATCATGGGGCCGACAATGGTGCTGTCGGACAGCGGATCGCCCACCGTCAAACGCTTCGCACGCTCGATGAAACGCTCGGCAAAGCGCGTGTAAATAGAGCGTTGCACGAGAATGCGCGAACCCGCCGTGCAGCGTTCGCCGTTGTTCGAGAAGATCATGAACACGGCGGCGTCGAGCGCGCGCTCGAAATCGGCGTCGTCGAAAATGACGAACGGTGACTTGCCGCCTAATTCCATCGAAAACTTTTTCAGCCCCGCGGTTTGCACAATGCGGTTGCCGGTCGCCGTCGATCCGGTGAACGACACGGCATGCACGTCCGGATGCGCGACCAGTGGTTCACCGGTGTCCTTGCCGAAGCCGTGCACCACGTTCAGCACGCCGGCCGGAATGCCGGCTTCGAGCGCGAGGTTGCCGAGCATCGCGGCCGTGAGCGGCGAGAGTTCGCTCATCTTCAGCACCGCGGTGTTGCCGAACGCGAGACAAGGCGCGACTTTCCAGGTGGCCGTCATGAACGGCACGTTCCACGGCGAGATCAGCGCGCACACGCCGACCGGATGGAACAGCGTGTAGTTCAGATGCGTATCGGTGGGATACGTATGGCCGTCGACGCGCGTGCACATCTCGGCGAAGTAGCTGAAGTTGTCGGCGGCGCGCGGTACGAGCTGCTTGCGCGTCTGCGAGATCGTCTGGCCGGTGTCCTTCGTTTCGGTCTCCGAGATCTCCGGCACGTACTTCGCGATTAGTTCGCCGAGCTTGCGCACCAGCTTCGCGCGTTCCGCGGCGGGCTTGCCGGCCCAGGCGGGAAACGCATCTTTGGCGGCGCGCACGGCGGCGTCGACTTCTTCCGCACCGCCTCGCGCGACTTCGGCTAACACTTCCTGCGTGGCCGGATTGACGGTTTCGAAGTAGTCTTTTGCCGCGCCGGCCTTGCCGTTGATCAGATGTTCGATTCGCATTGCCTTGTCCTTTCTCTTTTTCGATCCCATGCACCGTGTCGAGCCGGAGTTAGTGCTTCAGCACTTACTCCGGTCCCATGCACCGCAGTCGAGCCGGAGTTAGTGCTTCAGCACTTACTCCGGTCCCATGCACCGCACCCCGATCAGGCGCGCTTGAAGTCCGCGTCGGATGCAATCGTATTGACGAGACGGCCCAGGCCGTCGATTTCGCAGATCACTTCGTCTCCCGCGTTGACGTTGACGACGCCTTCCGGCGTGCCGGTCAGGATCACGTCGCCGGGCGCGAGCGTCATGAAGCTGCTCAGGTATTCGATCAACGCCGGGATGTCCGTGACGAGATCGCGCGTGTTGCCGTGTTGCTGACGCATGCCGTTCACGAACGTGCGCAATTCGAGTTGCGTGACGTCTTCGATATCGGCGGCGTCGACGAACCAGGGGCCGAGCACCGTGCCGCCGTCGCGATTCTTCACGCGCAGGTTCGGACGGTAGTAGTTTTCGAGGTAGTCGCGGATCGCATAGTCGTTGGCGATCATGTAGCCCGCCACGTATTGCATGGCGTTTTCGCGCTTCACGTTTTTCGCGGTTTGACCGATCACCACCGCCAGTTCGCACTCGTAGTGCATGAAGGTGACGTCGGCGGGGCGGCACGTCACGCCGCGATGACCGACCACCGTGCCCGGTCCCTTGAGAAACACGAGCGGCTCTTCCTGCTTGTTGAACTGCAATTCCTTTGCATGCTCAGCGTAGTTCAGGCCGAGTGCGAAGATCGTGCCGACTTCGATCGGCGCGAGCCACACCACTTCATCCTCGCGACGCACGCGGCCATCCGCGAGGCGCACGCCATCGGCGTCGGGATACGCTTCGTGAATCGCGCCAGCATACGCAACACGGCCGCGCATCATGGCTGTTCTCCTTCTTGTTCTTCGGCACCGACGAACGACACCGTGAGCGGCGGCATCGCGCCGATCGACAGCGTGGCCGTGTCGCCGATATGCGCAACAGGCGAACCATGCGGTACGCCAAGCGTGATGACGTCGCCCGCGCTAAGCGTCATGAAATCGGTCACGTCCGCGAGCAGTTGCGCCACGTTGCGCACCGATGACGCGGTGCTCGCCGTGAACGCCTCCCGTGACCCGAGTTGAACCCGGATCGCCAGATAGTCCGGCGTCGCGACATGACGCGCCGCAACCACCGCCGGTCCGACGACGCAGAAACCGTCACGCGCCCGGAACCGCACCGATGGCCGGTACACGCTCGCATGCGGCACGCTGAGATCGGCGACCAGCGTATAGCCGGCGATGTAGTCGAACGCCTGCGCGACGCTAACCCGTGTTGCAGTGCGGCCGATCACGATGCCGAGCGACGCGCCGACTTCCACGCCCAACGCATCGTCCGGCACGACGACCCGGGAGCGATGCCCGGCGAGCGAATTGCGCGGCTTCAGATAGAGCACCGGCGCTTTCGGCGGCGCTTTATATGGCGCGGCGTGCACCGCGTCGCCCAGCGCTTCGAGCGCGGCGCGGTCGTTCAGCAAGGTTCCATAGACAGCGCCGCCAACCGGCGCGCGGCAGGCCGTGCCGCGTGCGAGCAGCGCGGCCGCGGTGCGCGCATCCACGTCGCGTGGCAACGCTTCGCCTTCGGGATGCAGCAGATGATCGGCTAGTGCAAACATAAATTAGCTGTCTCTCGGCAAAAACACTAACATGTTAGTAGTATTGCGCTTGATATCATCCATGGTCAATAGCCTGTCGGCTGATCGCGGGTTTTCCCTTAAGCTTCGACGGCTGCTTTTTAATCATCTTCCAACATGTCCGCTTCCGCCTCGACCCGAGTTTTGCACCGCAACCTGCCGATGTTGTTGCTGCGCGCCAGAGAAAAAATGATGGAGCGGTTTCGTCCGTTGATTACCGCACATGGATTGACCGAACAGCAGTGGCGCGTGATTCGCGCGCTCAACGAGCACGGTCCGATGGAGCCGCGCCACATCTCCGATATCTGCACGATTTCGAGCCCGAGCATGGCCGGCGTGCTCGCGCGCATGGAGAGCATGGAACTGGTGACCAAGGAGCGTTTCGCCGAAGATCAGCGCCGCGTGCTGGTGTCGCTGACCGATACGAGCGTGGAATTGGTGCGCGTGATTTCGAAGGATCTCGAAGCGCATTACCGCGAACTGGAGCGCAAGGTGGGACCGGAGATCGTCGAGCGCGTGTATCGCGCGGTCGACGATCTGCTGGCGGGTCTGGAGGAAGAGGACGAGTGATGTAGCGGTTCAGATGCTCGCTTCACCAGCCCTGAAAGCGCCGCCACTCCACACTGTTGCCGTCCGGCGCCACCGCGTGATACTCGGGAAACTGCGCGCCGGTGGCGCACGCGTGATTCGGCAGAATGCGCAGTTTCATGCCGATCGGGAAGCGCTGCGTGACATCGTCGGCGGCGTCCGCGTTTTCAACTATCGGCGACAGAATCCCGTGCTCCTGGTTGGCGCCGCTGACCACGTACCCGGGCAGCGGCGTGCCGTTCAGCAAACACGGCTGGCCGTAGCCGAAATCGTGCGACTGCTTCGACGTGCCGCGATCCCGGCTCATCGCCATCCAGCCCGCGTCGAGAATCGCCCAGCCCTTGTCCGCCTGATGACCGATCACGGTGGCGAGCACGCTGAGCGCGATGTCGTCGAGCGCGCACACGCCGATGTTGTGCATGACGAGGTCGAACAGCACGTAGACACCGGCGCGCACTTCCGTGACGCCCTCTAACTGCGTGGCGGCGAGGGCAGTGGGCGTCGAGCCGACGCTGACCGCCGGGCATGCAATACCGGCTTCGCGCAACCGCTGCGCCGCGCGCACGCAGCCCGCGCGTTCCTGCTCAGCGAGCGCGGCGAGCGCTTCCGGCGTATCGAGCTCGTAGCTCGAACCGGCATGGGTCATCACGCCACCCACCTTGACGCCGTTCTCATGCAGAATCCGGCCCACTTCGAGCAGCGTGTCCTGTTCGGGTGTGATGCCTGAGCGGTGCCCGTCCGTATCCACTTCGATCCACACCTCGAAGGTTTCACCGTGCTGATCGCCGTATGCGGCGATGGCCGAGGCGGCGGTCGGATTGTCCACCACGATCTTCAGATTGCAGCCCTGGCGGCGCAGCGCGAGCGCTCTCGGCAGCTTCGACGGAGCCATGCTGACGGCGTAAAGAATGTCGTCGACACCGGCGGCGAAGAACGCCTCCGCTTCCTTCAACGTGGACACCGTGACGCCGCGCGCGCCGGCGGCGATCTGCGCGCGGACCACGTCGATGCACTTGGTGGTCTTCACGTGCGGACGAAACGCGACGCCGAGCGTGTTCATATGCCCTTGCATGCGCGCGATGTTCCTTTGCATCCGTGCGATGTCGATCAACGCGGCTGGGGTTTCAATCTGGTCGAGTTTCATGCTTTCACCGGGGAAAATGGAGTCATGCGGAGTCATGCTGGTTCGTGCCGAAGCGAGCGAGCCACGGAACGAGCGAATCGAGCGTCGGCGACTGGATCTCGGGCGGCCGTGCGCCGCTTACGAGCGGCAGGCCGACGCGGTTGTGCCAATACGTCCGCAAGCCGACGGCGGCGGTGCCGAACATGTCGTAGCTGGAGCCGGCCACGAACGCGGCTTCATGGGCCCGGACGCCGAGTTTTTCGAGCGCGAGGCGGTACGGCAGCGGGTCCGGTTTATATACGCCGGCCTCTTCGGCGGTGACGATCGCGTCCCAGCGGACCGGCAAGAGCTGGGCCGCCTGTGTGCCGAGCCGCGTGGAGCAGTTGGTCACGACCGCTAGCTTGCAATGCGGCGCGAGCGTTTGCAACGTGTCGACGGCGCCGCTCCACGGCGCGAGCGTCAGCCAGTCTGCTTCGAGCGCGAGCGCGGCGGATTCGGGCAGGCCGACTTGTGCGGCGGCTTCGCGCACCAGTTGTTCATACGCAATGTATGAGCCGCAGCCGTAGGTCAGCCGCAGATAGGCGGCGCGCCATGCACGGCCCGCCTGTTCGGAACCGGCCGCGCGATTCCATGAGGTCCATGAGTCGAGCAAGGCGGTCAGGAGGTCGAACAGGACCGCTTTGGGATAGGCGGCAGGCACAGAGGCACGAGTCATGATTGATTTGACCAGCAGCGGACGGTGAGCTGATTATAAAGTTTCATCAGCGGCGCGGCGTTCAGATGGCTTAACTCTTAGATTCAGTCAGAATGAATGATCCAGTTTGCGCCTTCCTGCAAGCGGATTTCGACACTTATCGCCGCCAGGGCGGCTGCGGCCTGAACCTGCTTTGCAGATACTGCATGAAATGACGGGTGCGCGCCGGCAGGCCCGCGCGTTGATGCGTGAGCGCCATGACGTCGGCATCGGGCGCTTTCCATCCTGAAAGCAAACGCACGAGCTTGCCCTTCGCGAGATCGTCGGCCACGTCCCATTCGGAGCGCAGGATCACGCCGCGCCCTTCGCATGCCCACTGGCGGATCACATCGCCATCGTTGCAGCTCAAATGAGCAGACACGCGCACGCTGCGGCGCGTGCGGCCTTTGCTGAACTGCCATAGCGAGACATCTTCGTTGTTCTCGCGCAGCACGATGCAGGGCAGCCTGCTCAATTCATCCGGTGAATCCGGCATGCCCACTCGCTTGATCAGCGCGGGCGCCGCGCAGACGAAACGCGCATTCGGTGCAATCGTGTAGCCGATCAGATTCGACACCGGCAACTCGCCGATATGCACGACGATATCGAAGCGGTCCATCGTCTCGGTCAGAGGCTTGTCGGAGAGCGTAAGCGCGACGTCGACATCCGGATTCCGCTGCTGGAAATCGGCAATCGCGGGCGCGAGGTGCCGCCGCCCGAACCCCAGCGGCGCATTGATTTTGAGCGTGCCGACGAGTCCGCCGCGACGCATCTGCAGGTCTTCGAACAGTGCGTCGAACTGCTGGACGAGGTCGGCGCCGCGTTCGCACAGCAGCGTGCCTTCTTCCGTGAATTGCAGGCGGCGCGCCGTGCGGTTCACCAGTTGCGCGCCCAGTTTCTTTTCCAGTTGCTGAAGTCGCTGCGTGACCGCCGAGGGCGACAAGCCCAGCTTTCGCGCCGCGGCGATCAGGCTGCCGCTTTCGCGCAGCGTCAACAGGAAGCGGATATCGGCCGAATCGTTCATGTGAGCGACGTTTGAGTTCGGAAGTCTGGCAGCTTAAAGCGTTTGGATGCGCGATTCCAGTTCAGTCTGGCACACGCGCCGACGAATGCGGTGCGGCTTGCAAGGTAAAGTGATGCTTCTGTCATGCAGTCGGCGGCGTGAGCCGCTAAAGTATGCGTTTGCGCCGCTTACCTGTTGCTTTCATTTGAAGAGAAGTCCACATGCCGTTGTCCATTGAGCCGTCGAATGGCCCGTCAAACGATGCCGCGCGGAACAGCGCGTTGAAACAGGCGGTGTTTCTGCACACTGGCTGGCGTAGCGCGGGAACGTGGGTCTGGTCGCGTCTGCGCGAACTCGACAGCGTGACCGGCTTTTATGAGCCGCTCAGCAACGTGCTCGCGGACCTGAGCCTGGCCGAGGTGTCCGCGTCGCGTCCCACGCTGACATCGGGCCATCCGCCGCTTGACGCGCCGTATTTCCACGAATATCGCCCGTTTCTGCGCGAAGGCGTTCGCGGTGTGGACGGATATCGCAGGGGTTTCAGTCTCGATCGCTTCGCCAGCGTGCCTGATGCGGAATTTCCGGCATTGCAGGCCTATCTACGCAACCTGTGCGAGCGCACCACCGAACAGGGCAGCGTGCCGGTCTTCAAGTTTTGCCGCTCGTCCGGCCGGCTGCCGTGGCTGAAGCAGGCTTTTCCGCAGGCCATGCATGTGGGCGTGTTGCGAAATCCGGCCTCGCAGTTCGCTTCGGGGTGGCTGCTCAGTCAACAATGGAGCAATCCGTTTTTCGTGGCCGCGCCGTTTCGCGTGCTCGGGCTGAATCAATCGGACCCGCTAGTCAGGCAGGCCATCGAGATCTGCGGCGTGAGCTTGCCGCCCGCGGCGCCCGCTTCGGACGACACTTATGCAATGGCGTGCGAGCACTATGCGCGCACCGCGGAAGGCAATAACGCGTATCGGGCATTCGTCGCGCTGTGGATTCTGTGCGCGTTGCGCATGGCGGACGGTGTCGATCTGCTGATCGATATGGACCGGCTTGGAACCTCGCGCGATTACGCGACGGATCTGCGCAGCCGGTTCGAAACGCAGAGCGGCTTGTCGCCCGACTTCAGCAGCGCGCGCGATCTGGTGGAGGAGACGCGGCGCGGCGCGGCGCGCATGAGCGGAATCGACGGACGGACGATGCGCACCGTGCATTCCGCCGCGCTCAAATTCCTCAAGGCGCAGGGCGCCGCCGACGCCGCCTTTGTCGAAGTGATCCGCGAGAAGATGGTGCTGGCCAACGAGCTGACTGATGCATGGCGCTGATGGAGCATTCGCCGCGCACGGTGAACGACTCTGGGCGCGGCGACGCAAAATCACCGTTATTTAAGCGGCCGTCGCCGATACAGCCGCTCGCAGCCCCAGCAGATAACTCTCGACGCCAAAGCCGCAAATCTGCCCTTTGACGACTTCGGCAAACACGGAAACATGCCGGAACGCTTCGCGCGCGTGGATGTTCGACATGTGAATTTCCACCACCGGCACCGTCAAGATCGCCAGCGCATCGCGAATGCCGTAGCTGTAATGCGTCCATGCTCCGGCGTTGATCATGACACCGTCGGCATTGTCCGTGAAAGCCTGGTGGATGCGTTCGCACATGGCGGCTTCGCTGTTGGTCTGAAAGCTCTCGACCTGCACGCCCAGTTCCTTGCCCAATGCCTGCAGGCTGCTGTCGATTTCGGCGAGCGTCACGGTGCCGTATTGCGCAGGGTCGCGCTTGCCGAACATATTGTGGTTGATGCCGTGAAGCATCACGAACGTTTTCATGGGGCGTTCCTGGAGTAATGGATTCAGTAAAGGCGATGCGATATCAATGCGCTGCTGCGACCGCGGGCGTCATGCTGACCACGGAACCGGCATTGGCCGCTTCGACGATCGCCTCGGTAATGCGCAGATTCTGCAGGCCGTCGCGGGCGCTCACGAGCGGTTTCACTTCTTGTCGAATGACGCGCACGAAATGTTCGAGCTGAAGCTTGAGCGGATCGTCGCGAGTCATCTCGGCAACGCCGACCGCGAACGGCTTCCACCACGAACGGTCCTCGGCCTTGCCATAGGTTTTCAGGCGCATGGTGGGCACAGCGAGCGAGCCGAAGGTGCCTGCGATCACATAGCAGTCTTCGTCCGGATACGACGGATAAGCCTTGTTTTCCTGCGACGTCTGCTCCCAGCTACGAGCACTCGCGGCCGTGTCCGACAGCATGAAGCTGCCGAGCGCGCCGCTCGCGAAGCGCAGGTTGATCGCCACTGTGTCCTCGACCGGAAAGCCGCGTGTGGCATGCGACGAAAACGCCTGCACGGCCACGATATCGCCGCACAGCATGCGCAGGTTGTGCACCTCGTGGATCATGTTCAGCAGGATCGGCCCGCCGCCCGGCTCGCGCCGCCAGGGGGCGTCGGCGTAGTACTCATCCGGTTTGAAAAAGACCGCGCTGCCCATCACCGCGACCAGTTTGCCGAGCCGGCCTTCGTCGATCAGTTGCTTCGCTCGGGCCATGATCGGACTGTGCGCGCGGTGATGCCCGATCAGCAACGGCACGCCGCAGCGCTCGGCTTCGGCGACCAGTGATTCCGCTTCATCGACCGTGGATGCGATCGGCTTTTCGAGCAGTGTCGGCACGCCGGCCGCGAGACAGGTCAGCGCGTGCCCCACATGCAACTGGTTCGGCGTGGCCAGAATCACGCCGTCCGGGCGGTCCCGTTCGAGCAGTTCGTCGAGCGTCCGGTAAAGCGGCACGCCGGTCTGGGTAGCGATCGCCTGTGCCGCCGGCGACGGGTCGACGATCGCCGACAACGAGCACGTGCCGCTCTGCTGCGCGACAGCCATGTGAGCGCGGCCGATGTAGCCCGCGCCGGCCATGGCGATCCGGGTCCTGTTCATGGATCGATTCCTTCGAAGTTCGAGCGAAATGGATTACGCGAGGGCTTTCTTCGTTTCAGCCATGGTCTCGGCCCGCATGCGCTCGTAGCTGACCTTGTCGATCGGCACGGCATTGGGTTCGCCCAGATCGCTCAGCCTGACGCGGTAGTTCTCGCGTGCGCTCCATGCGGTCACCGCGGCAACGATGGTGATGGCGAACGTGATCGTGCCGATGATGAGTGGCACATTGGTCGATCCGGGCGGCGCGACATAGGCGAACAGCGCCGGCAGCAAAGCGGTGATCGTCGTGCCGATGTTCTGGCCGATGGCCATCGCGGAGACCCGTGAACGGGTCGGGAACAGTTCCGGATAGAAGCTCGGGAAAATCGCGTTATACCCTTGATAGACGATGCCCCACATGAGGATCGACATCACCATGGCGAGCGGGACGTTGCGGATGCTGATCGCGTAGAGGTAGCCGAACGAAAGCAGACCCGCGCCAAGCGCGCCGACGACGATGGGCAGGCGCCGGCCGATCCGGTCGGAAAGATTGCCCACATAGGGAATCACCAGCACGGCGACGATATTGCCGATCACCGGAATCCACAGATAGACGCTCTTGGAAAAGCCGATGCCGTATGACGCCTGCACCGCATAGGCCGCGCCGAAGATGGTGGCGACGACCGGGATCACGTTCATCAACGAGCAGAGAATCACGCGCACCATATCGGGCCAGTTGTAGCGGAAGGCTTCGACAATCGGCGACTTGGGCACGTTGCCGCTCGCGTCTTCCTTGGCGAACGCCGGTGTTTCATGGACTTCGCGGCGAATGTAGTAGCCGGCAATCAGCACCACGGCACTCAGCAGGAACGGGATGCGCCAGCCCCACGAATTGAATGAGCTCTCTTCCATGAAGTAGGCGAGCGGCAGGAACACGGCGGCGGCGAGAATCTGGCCCGCCTGCACGCCTTGCAGCGTGAAACTGGCGTAATAGCCGCGCCGCCCGAATGGCGCGTGTTCGAGAATCATCGAACTCGCGCCCGAGATTTCACCGGCCACGGCGAAACCCTGAATCAGGCGCAGCACCACCAGCAGGGCGGGCGCGAGCAGCCCGACGCTGTGATAGGTAGGCAGAAAGGCGACCGCCATCGTCGAGATGCCCATCAGGAACATGCACAGGAGCAGAACGTTCTTGCGGCCGTGGGTGTCGCCCCAATGCCCGAGCACCACCGCGCCGATCGGCCGCGCGACGTAACCCACGCCGTAGGTGGCGAGCGAAGCCACGATGGCGATCTTCGGATTGCCCGAGGGAAAGAACAACTGTGGAAAGATAAGGGCCGCTGCCTGGGCGTAGATAAAGAAGTCGTAGTACTCGAGTGCCGAGCCGATCCAGCCGCTGGCGGTTGCCTTGCGAGCCTGCGAGCGGCGTTCGTGGCCGCCTGCCGATGTATTCGTTTCCATGTTGTCTCCTGAACAGAAATGTTTGGATCAGCTTCTACGGCTGATTCATTGGCGTCCTGAAAGCAAAACTATGCAAGCCAGGACTTTCCGGGACGCGGCCTGTTTCCGGATGCTCGATCGCTGCTGTGCAGCGCACCAATCGAACGGCGGTACAGGGTTAACCAGTGCCTGGGTGTCCCGAGTATTTCATCCGACCGGCATGGCTTGCCCGATCGGCTCGTTAAGGCTAGGGTAATGTGGTTCTGCACGGACACAATGCGGCCAAATGGAAAATCAGAATGCGCTTACAGCCAGCAATGAGTCTTTCCTGCGCGATCTGCAGCTGTTCTGCAACATCGCGCGCCGGGGTAGCTTCGTGGCGGCATCGACGGAAATGGGTTTGTCACCCTCGCATGTCAGCAAGCGGGTTGCCATGCTGGAAGCCAGTCTCGGCGTGAAGCTCTTTCAGCGCACCACGCGCCGGGTCAGTGTGACGAGCGACGGCGAAGCCGCTTTGCAGTGGGCGCAGAAAATACTCGACGACGTGCAGGGCATGGCCGATGCGTTCGCCGATCGCCGCACCGAGTTGCGCGGCTTGCTGCGCATCAGCACGAGCCTGCGACTCGGCCGCAAGCATGTATCGCCGATTCTGGCCTTGCTGCGCCAGCGTCATCCGAATCTCGAGATCTGGCTGGAATTGCTGGACCGGCGCGCCGATCTCGTCGGCGAGAACTTCGATATCGACATTCGCGTGGGCGAAGTGCATGAGCCGCACCTGATCGCGCACAAGATAGTGGAGAGCACGCGAATACTCTGCGCGTCGCCGGACTATCTGGAACGGCGGGGCACGCCGCTCGAACTGGCCGAACTGACCCAGCACGACTGCCTGCTGTTTCGCGGACGCGACGACCGCTTCGGCGTCTGGCGCCTGAGCGGTCCGAACGGCGAAAAGAGCGTGAAGGTGACGGGCACCGTTGCGTCCAATCTCAGCGATATCGTCGTGCAGTGGGCCAAGGACGGCTACGGCGTGGTGATGGTGTCGATCTGGGACGTGGCCGAGAGCCTGCGCGCCGGCGAACTGGTGCGCGTGCTGCCTGACTACATGCAGTCCGCCGACGTGTGGGCCGTGACGGCGGAGCGTTTGTCGTCGTCGGCGAAGATCCAGGTGTGCATCGAATTTCTCCGGGAACAGTTGACGAGCGGGCCGTACGCGCTCGTGACACGCGGCGTGGGCGGGTTTTGACCGAGCCACGCGCGCCGCGCGCCGACGCCTGCACGGGGTTCGCGTTCCAATACAGTTGCCACGCAAAAAACAATACAGTGAGGCGCGGTTTTATTTCGCTGTATCGGGAATATGGCCGGCGCCGTCGATACAGTTGGCAAGTCTCGATGGAGCCTGCCGACGAGCGGATCGCCGCTCTGGCGCTGTGCGACGTAGCCCGATTTTTTGCCTATGGCCCGGTGGTGACGCGCCGCGGTTTATCCCGAACACGAGGTAAAGACATGAATGCAGTGAACGAACAAGCGAAGCTGTCGGTGCAGCAGTTGGGCCACTACATTGGCGGCGCGCCGGCCGCGCCGACTAGCGGCCGCTTCAAGGACGTGTTCAATCCCGCCACCGGCAAGGTGACCGGTTCGGTGGCGCTGGCGTCGGTCGAGGAAGTGGACGCGGCGGTGCAGGCCGCCAAGGCCGCCTTTCCCGCCTGGAGCGAAAGCGCGCCGATCAAGCGCGCGCGCATTCTGTTCAAGTTCAAGGAGCTGCTGAACAAGCATCACGACGAACTGGCGATGCTGATCACGCGCGAACACGGCAAGGTGTTCACGGACGCGCAAGGCGAAGTGGTGCGCGGCATCGAAGTGGTCGAGTTCGCGTGCGGCATTCCGAACCTGCTGAAGACCGATTTCACCGACCAGATCGGCGGCGGCATCGACAACTGGAATCTGCGGCAGGCGCTGGGCGTGGTTGCGGGCATCACGCCGTTCAACTTCCCGGTCATGGTGCCGATGTGGATGTTCCCGGTCGCGCTCGCCTGCGGCAACACGTTCGTGCTGAAGCCGTCGGAGCGTGACCCGTCGGCGTCGCTGCGGATTGCCGAATTGCTGAAGGAAGCCGGTCTGCCGGACGGCGTGTTCAACGTCGTCAACGGCGACAAGGTGGCCGTGGATGCGCTGATCGATCACCCGGATGTCGCGGCGCTGTCGTTCGTGGGCTCGACGCCGATCGCCGAATACATTCATACGGAAGCGTCGAAGCGCGGCAAGCGCGTGCAGGCGCTCGGCGGCGCGAAGAATCATCTGGTGGTGATGCCGGACGCCGATCTGGATCAGGCGGTCGACGCACTGATCGGCGCGGCCTACGGTTCGGCGGGCGAGCGCTGCATGGCGATCTCGGTCGCGGTGGCGGTCGGCAACGTGGCCGACAAGCTGATCGAGAAGCTGGTGCCGCGCGTCAAATCGCTCGTGATCAAGAACGGTGAACATCTCGACGCGGAAATGGGCCCGTTGGTTACCGCCGAACATAAGGCCAAGGTGGCCGGTTATATCGCGTCGGGCGAGGCCGAGGGCGCGAAGTTGGTCGTCGACGGCCGCGCGCATCCGGTTGCGAGCGAAGACGGCTTCTTTATCGGTGGCACGCTGTTCGACAATGTCGGCACGGACATGAAGATCTACAAGGAAGAGATCTTCGGCCCGGTGCTGGCGGTAGTGCGGGTGCCCGACTTCGCGAGCGCCGTGGCGCTGATCAACGCGCACGAGTTCGGTAACGGCGTGTCGCTCTTCACGTCGGACGGCGGTGTGGCGCGCGCGTTCGGCCGGCAGATTCAGGTGGGCATGGTTGGCATCAACGTGCCGATTCCGGTGCCGATGGCATGGCATTCGTTCGGCGGCTGGAAGCGCTCGCTGTTCGGCGACCATCACGCTTACGGCGAAGAGGGTGTGCGCTTCTATACGCGCTACAAGAGCATCATGCAGCGCTGGCCGGACAGCATCGGCAAGGGGGCTGAATTCACGATGCCGGTGGCGAAGTAAGTTATCGGCGGGTTGGTTGTCATTCAGAAAGCCGCGCCTGATTCAGGCGCGGCTTTTTTGCGTGAGGGAGCGGCAACGGCCCCTTAAACGCCCGAAGACGAATCTTCCTCCGCTTCGCTCAAGACAGCGTTTTGCAAGGCAATAGCGGCGCTGACGTATGCGGGCCCCTGACGCGGATCGTCGACGCTATAGCGCAGACGTCTGCCGTCCATATACACGCGGAACTGGCGGTATTTCACCAGGTAGAGCAAGCCGACGACCGCCGCCGCGAATCCCGAAGCCGCGCCTACGCCGAGCGCCCAGCGCGGGCCGAAACGGTCCGCGACCCAACCGACGACCGGCGCGCCGAGCGGCGTGCCGCCCAACGCAATCGCCAGCAGAATCGCGATCACCCGGCCGCGCATGACGGGGTCGGTGGTGAGTTGAACGAGACTGTTGGTGGACGTCGTGAAGGTTTGCGTCGACACGCCGATTACCATGAGTGCAATGCCGAACAGCACGGAAGTCGGCATTAACGAAGCCACGGTGCAGCCCACGCCGAACACGCTCGCCGCGCCGAGCAACAGCGCCATGCGCGGTTTGGCCCGACGCGCGGCGAGCAGCGCGCCGGTCACGGAGCCGATCGCCATGGTCGAGCTCAACACGCCGTATTCGCTCGCACCCGCATGGAATGCAGTGACCGACATCGTCGAGATGAAGATCGGGAAGTTCAGGCCGAATGTGCCGATCAGGAACAGCATCAACAGCGCGGCCTTCAGGTCGGGCCGCGTCCACACATACTTGAAGCCTTCCACGAAACTGCCACGTGAGCGCACCGCACGGGGCTTCAGATGCAGTTCACTCAACCGCAGCATGCGCAGCGAACCAAGCACGGCGACAAAAGACAGCCCGTTGATGAGAAACACCCAGCCGGTGCCCACCGAAGCGATCAGCAGTCCCGCGACCGCCGGCCCGATCATGCGCGCGGCGTTGAACGAGGTGGAATTCAGGCCGACCGCGTTCGACAGATCGTCCTCGCCGACCAGATCCGATACGAAGGTCTGGCGTGCCGGCGAGTCGAACGCGGTGACGCAGCCGAGCAGTCCCGCGAACACATAGACGTGCCACAACTGCACGAGCCCGGTGACGGTCAGAATACCGAGGCCCAGTGCGCAAGTACCCATGGCTGCCTGCGTGGCGAACAGCAGTTTGCGACGGTCGAAGTGATCGGCCGCATAACCGGTGAGCGGCAACAGCAGCATTTGCGGGCCGAACTGCAGCGACATGACGATCCCCACGGAGGTCGCATTGTGACGCGTGAGTTCCGTGAGAACGAGCCAGTCCTGCGCCGTGCGCTGCATCCACGTACCGATGTTGGAGACGATCGCGCCGCTCGCCCAGACCCGGTAATTGAAATTGCGCAGCGAACGGAACGTGCCTTTCACCGGGCTGTTTCCATGTGCGGGGTTAGGCCGGCGCGCAGACTTCCAGCTGTGATCGAAGCCGGCATCATGCGCGCGAGCGCTCGAGCAACTCGAGGACTTCCTGGGTCGTGCCGGTTTCGCCGAGACGCGGAAAGATGCGCGTGATGCTGTTGGTGTGAGCGTCCGCATTGAGATCGGTCATGGCGTCGACGACGAGCGTGACGTTAAAGCCGAGTTCGTTGGCGTAGCGCGCGGTGGATTCGACACCGATGCTGGTGGCCACGCCTACGAGCACCACTTGCGTAACGCCTTGCTCGCGCAGATAGGCTTCGAGATCGGTGTTCGTGAACGCGCCCCAGGTGCGCTTGGTGACCCGATGATCCGACGGCTGCGCGTTGAGTTCAGGCACGAGGTCCGCGAACCCGGCCGGAAAGTCGCCGGCGTGGCGCGCCTGTTCCGCGCGGCCCGGCGCGCCGCCGGTCACGTTGACGAGCACCACGGGCAGGCCGTGGCGGCGAAACGCGTCGGCGATGACGGCCGAGCGCTTGACGACGTCGCCAGTGGGATGCGCGGTGGGCAGCGCGACAATGCCTTGCTGCAAATCGATGACGATGAGTGCGGTCTTTGGGTCGAGCGTAGTGAATGCCATGAGTTGCTCCTGAGAGTTACGAGTCGATGAGGCGTTTGAGTAAGTCGACGCCGGTAGCGAGTTGTCGTTGCTCGGCCGCCGAGAAGCGCGTCTGGATGGTGCGAAACAGCCAGTCTTCGCGAGCCGCGCGGCTTGCCTTGATCTTCTTGCGAAAGGCGGGTGTGAGGGAGAGGACCGTTTGCCGCCCGTCGTTCGGATCGGGCGCGCCGCTGACGAGGCCGGCGGCTTTCAGAACCGAAAGCGTTTCGCCCATGGATTGCGGACGCATGCCGTGAGCACGCGCGAGCGCGGTGACCGTTGCCGGACCTTCGCGCTCCAGCAAGCCGAGGACCTGCACCTGTGAAGGAGTGAAATCGCCCAGATGCGACTCTTCGCGCAAGCGGCGGCGCAGTTTGCCGACCAGCACGCGCAGGTCTTCCGCGATGGCGTGCAGGGTTTCGGTATCGGCCGGTAAATCGGTCTTGCTCATGCCATGACAGATGTGAAGGTTACCTGCGAAGGTTACCTTCGTATCTGGTTGAAGTCAAGGTGAGGGGGTGGCGTGGGGAGAATGAAAGGAGGGCGAAGCGTGCGCCGTCGGAGACGGTATCAGGCTGCAAAGTCAGTCGTGCTCTTTGCGAAGACACGTTCGTACCTGGCGTCCGCATCGACCGACTCATGTGCGAAGGGCAGTGTTATGCATCTCGATCTTGCTTTCTCGATTTGTTTAACTATAGTGTTAAATATCAACCGTCAGGTTTACAAAAGGAGGCAATCATGAGCGAGCCGCTGTATCGTCCTTCGCTGGGATCCGCGGTGTACTACAAAGACCCGTTTGCAGCGCTCGACTGGCTCGAGCGGGCGTTCGGTTTCGAGCGCCAGATGGTCATCACGGACAACGACAGCCAGTTGGGCCACTCGGAAATGCGTTTCGGCGACAGCTACCTGATGGTCTGCCGCGAATGGTCGGAAAACGCGGCCAGTCCGGCGTCGATCGGCGGCAAGAACACGCAGTCGGTGCACGTGCAATTGCGTGACGGCATCGACGAGCATTGCGCCCGCGCGCGTGCCGCGGGTGCCGTGATTACGCGCGAACCGGAGGATCAGTTTTACGGCGACCGTGTCTACGCCGCCCGCGATCCGGAAGGGCACGTGTGGAGCTTCGGCCAGACGGTTCGCACCGTGTCGCGCGAGGAAGCCGAGCGCGTCAGCGGTCTGAAGATCGAAGGGTGGGTGTAACGCATGGCCCTGCCTGCGAGCGCCTCGCTCGACCGCACGCTGGCCGCGCTAGCCGATCCGAACCGGCGGCAGGTGGTCGATCTGCTCAGCCGTCAGCCGATGCGCGCCGGCGAACTCGCGCAAGCCACCGGCCTGTCGCCTCAAGCGATGAGCCGGCACTTGCGTGTGCTGCGCTCGAGCCAGTTGATCGAAGAGTCGCATGACGGCGTCGATGCGCGCGTGCGCCTTTACGTGCTGCGCTCGACGCCGATGGCCGAGTTAAAGGCGTGGCTCGAACAGACCGAGGCCATGTGGGCCGGGCAATTGCTGTCGTTCAAAGCGCATCTGGAGGCACAGGGATGAGTTCGCGCGTGCAGGTGTCGTTGCGCGTGGCCGCCTCGCCGCAACGCGCGTTCGACGTTTTCACGCGCGAGATCGGCGCATGGTGGCGGCCTAATCAGCTCTTTCAGTTCACGCCGCAGAGCGCCGGCATATTGTCGTTCGAACCGGCTGAGCAAGCGGGCGGGCAGGGGCGCCTGATCGAGACGCAGGCGGACGGCAGCGTCTTCGAGATTGGCCGCGTCACGGTCTGGGAGCCGGGCGAGCGCCTCGCCTTCGGCTGGCGTCAGGCCAGTTTCAGCGACGCGCAACACACGCACGTCGAGGTGCGTTTCGAAGCGGTGGGCGACGAAACACGAGTGACCGTTGAACATCGCGGCTGGGATACCGTGCCGCAGGAACACGTGGCGCGCCACCATTTCCCCGATCGCGTGTTTCTGCTGCGGCACGGCGAATGGTGGCAAGCGTTACTGGCTTCACTGCGAACGGCCGTACAGGCGTCCGGACCGACTGGCTGAGCGCTCGGGCGTTCCAGCGACGCAAAGCCTCAGCGCGTGGCGATCGCGGCCGCGACGCCCGCCATCACCGTCGCGCTCGCGCGGTTGGCGATCTTCACGGCGCGCCGCGTGGTGAGCAGCTTGCGCGCTCGCGTGGCGAGCAGCGCCCAGCCGAAGTCGACGGCCATCAGCACGATCAGCATGGTGAGCGTGAGTTCGAACCACGCGACGGTGCCGATGCGCGACACGTCGATGATGGTCGGCAACAGCGCGAGGTAGAACATCATGATCTTCGGATTGCCGAGCGTGACGAGCAGACCCGCCACGAACATGCGCCACGGCGAGCGGGCGCTCGGCAATTCGCTGCCTTGCACATCGGCCGGCGCGCGCCACATCTTCCAGGCGAGAAACAGCAGATACGCCACGCCGATGAATTTGAGCACCACGAACACCATGCCGAAGCTGCGCGCAATCACTGCAAGTCCGGCCACCGCGCAGGTGAGCCAGAGCGCCTCGCCGATCCACATGGCGGCGAGAAAGGGCAGCACGTCGCGAAAGCCGTTGGTCAGCGCGCGCGCGACCAACGCGGCGATACTCGGCCCCGGCGTGCCGGCCGCGACGATCAGCGCGAGGGCGAAAACGAGCAAGGCGGTTAGCGTCATGACGATCTCCACGAATTTCAGTGCGCGCGCAAGCGCCGGTTGACGAAGCGCCACACTCCGCTCACGAGCAGCGAGCCGACGCCGAGCGCGACGCCCAGCAGCACGATCGAACTCATATGATCGCGCACCAGCGGCACATTGCCGAACAGATAGCCGGCCGCCACCAGCGATACGATCCACAGCGCCGCGCCCGCCGTGACGAACGACACGAAACGCGCGAACGTCATGCGCGAAACGCCCGCGACGAACGGCGCGAAGGTGCGCACCACGGCGATGAACGGTGACAGCAGGAAAGTCAGTCCGCCGCGTGCTTCGTAAAACGCGTGCGCCTTGCGCAGCGCGTTCTTGTCGAGCCAGCGATAGTCGGCGGTATAGACTTTCTCGCCGATCGCGCGTCCGATCGCATAGTCGACGATGCTGCCCGCCACCGTCGCGGCGAACAGCACCGGAATCACGAGCCAGACGTTCAGCGCGCCGGCGGCCGCGAGACCGCCGCAAATGAAGATCAGCGGATCGCCGGGCAGGAAGAATAGCGGCAGGAAGCCAATTTCGACGAATACGACGAGAAACAGCATCGCGTAGACGGCGGTGCCGTATTGCACGATCAGGCCGCTCAGGTGCTGGTCGAAGTGCAGGGCGACCTGCAGCACATGCATCAGATCCATCTTGGGTCGAAGGGAAATTCAGATCTTCAGGAGTTTAGTCCCGCCGCGGCGCGCTGACTTGTCTATTTCTCGGAGGTGATGTCAATATCGGGGCGTGTCGTCGAGAATAACCAGCACTACACACCTGCGAAAACGCCCATGCAACACGCCACCGCTGTCACCTTCCGCTTTGCCGAGCCGCACGATGCGAACGCCATCCGCACGATCGAATTCGAAGCGGGGCAGCGCTTCCTCAGCGTCGATATGGCGGGCATCGCGGATGCGCCGCCGATGGACCTGGAACTCGTCGAGCGCAAGATCGCGGCGCGGGAAATCATCGTTGCCGTGGCTGCCGATGCGACGTGTGCCGGTTTCGTGATGTTCGAGCTGCAGCCCACGCGCATCTACGTGCAGGAACTCGATGTGCTCACCTCACACGCGGGGCAGCGGATCGGCGCGGCGCTGATCGAGCAGGTCGCGCAAATTGCTCGCGCGCAACGACTCACGCAACTGATTCTGTCGACGTTTCGCGAGGTGCCGTGGAATGCGCCGTACTATCGGCGGCTCGGGTTTCGCGATATCGAAGAAGCCGAACTCGACGCGGCATTGATCGCGCGGCGCGACGCGCATATCGCGCGAGGACTCGACGAATCGAAGAGGGTGTTCATGCGGCGTGATCTTGCGTGATATGCGCTTTTTTTCAGGCATAAAAAACGCGGCGGGTATGACCGGAACATATCGTTCATGTCACACCCGCCGCGCGGTTTTTAGCGTACTGCCATGCATTTGCCGCTTTGACTCAGCGGCTTAACCTCCGTCGACCCCACGCATAGCTTCGCTTTTTTACAGCTTGCTGCAAGGCTTATTCCACGGTTTCCAGCGTCGGATAATCGATGTAGCCAGTTTCGCCGCGTGCATAGTACGTCGCCGGGTTCGGCTTGTTCAACGGCGCATTGGTGGCGAAGCGGCGCACCAGATCCGGATTCGCGATGAACAGTTGACCCCACGCCACCGCGTCCGCTTCACCCGCGTCGAGCACCTGTTGCGCGGTTTCCTTGGTGAACTTTTCGTTCGCGATGTACGGGCCGCCGAAGGCTTTCTTCAGTTGCGGGCCGAGACGGTCGTCGCCGAGCGCTTCACGTGCGGCGATGAACGCGATCTTGCGCTTGCCGAGTTCGCGGGCCACATAGCCGAAGGTGCCGGCCGGATCGGAATCGCCCATGGCGTGCGCATCGCGACGCGGCGCGAGGTGCACGCCGACACGGTTCGCGCCCCACACGTCGATACAGGCGTCGGTGACTTCGAGCAGCAGACGCGCGCGGTTTTCGATCGGGCCGCCGTAGGCGTCGGTACGCTTGTTGGTGCTGTCCTGCAGAAACTGGTCGAGCAGATAGCCATTCGCGCCGTGCACTTCAACGCCGTCGAAACCGGCTGCCTTCGCGTTTGCCGCGCCTTTGCGGAAGGCTTCGACCACGCCGGCGATTTCATCGAGTTCCAGGGCGCGCGGCGTCACATAGGGACGCTCCGGACGCACCAGGCTCACGTGGCCTTGTGCCGCGATCGCGCTCGGCGCGACCGGCAGTTCGCCGTTCAGGAACAGCGGGTCCGAAATACGGCCGACGTGCCACAGTTGCAGAAAAATCTTGCCGCCGGCGGCGTGCACGGCGCTCGTGACGAGTTTCCATCCTTCGACCTGCTCCTGCGACCAGATGCCCGGCGTCTCGGCATAACCCACGCCCTGCGGCGTGACAGACGTCGCTTCGCTGATGATCAGGCCGGCGCTCGCGCGTTCAGCGTAGTACTTCGCCATCAGCGCATTCGGCACGCGGATTTCTTCGGCGCGTTGGCGCGTGAGCGGCGCCATGATGATGCGGTTCGGCAGCGTGATGTCACCAATTTGCAGCGGATCGAAAAGAGTCGGCATATGAGTTCACCTTTGGCCGAGGGCGCGCGGCCCGAGCCGAAAAAACTGCTTGATGAAAGAAGCGCGGCACTGCGAATAACAGCGCCTAGAACTGCGTGTTCATGTGCTCGAGGAACGCCTGGATGACGGCCTCGTTGCGTTTGAAAAACACCCATTGACCCACCCGCTTCGACGTGACGAGGCCCGCGCACTGCAAAGCCGCGAGGTGGGCCGACACGGTGGACTGCGACAAGCCGCAGTGTTCGTTGATCTTGCCCGCGCACACGCCGTAATCGAGCGGCAGTTCCTGGTCGCCGAAATGCGCAAACGGCTCGCGCAGCCAGCCAAGAATCTCCCGGCGAACAGGATTGGCAAGCGCTTTGTGAATCGCGTCGATGTCGAGCGTCATTGGGTGGGTTTCAGGGTCATCAACAACAGCCAGTTGGGGGCGCCGGTTGGCGCCCCCACGACTGCATCGCTACAGGACGAATCATATATCGGATTTCGACGATATGCACGAAGGCACTACTGGCGATGGGGGTGATAGGTGTGGACGCCCGACAAGGCCCTACTTTCGACGCACCTCCGATCAGATGAAACGCCACATCGACCCACTATCGCAGACCGGTCGCGGGGAGCGCAACCCGCTGCAGCGCGGCCATCGGGCCGAGCCGCTCGATCACTTGCATCTGCGCCGCGTCGCGCACGAAGAGCGACCCGGCGAATCCCAATGCGTTGATTGATACGCCCTCGACACGCTCTTCCGACCTCGGTACGAGCAACATCCATCGGCGTGTAACGAGCAGGTTGTACGGGGCCGACTGACGAAGTTCACCGTTGGACTCGACCGGTCGGACGCCGGCGGCTTCGAGCAGTGCACGGTAGCAGGAGAGGACCGACTGCGCCGCAGCCACGGAGATCGCGGCGCCGGGTTCGAGGTGCGCGAACGCATGCCGGAATGGCAGCCCTGGTACGCATTGCGGCAGACCATCGGCAAGCGTGGTTGCGAGAACGGGCTCGATGGGGACCGGCGGTTCAGAGTCGCCGAGCGGCAGCGGCATGATTTGCAGATGCTTGTGCGCCTGACTCGCGCCCGCGGCAGCGCCTGCATTGTAGAAACCGATGCCGTCGAACTCGGCCATACAGGCAATCAGCGACTCGAAGTCGGCCAGGTTGAGGAGCGCGTCCTGCGGTTCGAAAGCACGGGTAACGATCAGCAGATGATTGTCGATGACATTGAACTTGTTGAGCAAAGCCACATGCGTGTCGGAGATATCGGCGACAAAGAGATCCGGCTCATAGGGAAGGAATGGATTCTTGGATGGACGCTCCCCGTCATGAAGCTTTTGCGTTTGCCGGCGCTGCTGCTCCTTGCGGTTCAGGCTCGAAACCTGCCGCACGATAAAACGGATGCCGCCGCTTTCGATCACCGCCTGGAAGGTTTCGATCTGTTGCAGCGCGCCGCAGCGCAGCGCGTGCGCGGTCTGGCGCAGCATGGCAGGCCACAGGGTTCCCGGTGGAAGGCGTCGATTTTCCATGGTTCGTTGCGGAGACAGGTTCGTCATTGGGCACGCTCATCGATTGCCGCTAAAGCTTGTAACCGATCGTGCGCAACAGATCCTTGCGCCATTGCACGTCTTCCTCGCTTTCGACGCCGAGCGGCGAGAATCCATCAATCACGCCGACAATGCCACGGCCCTGATCCGTTTCCGCGATCAACACCTCGACGGGATTCGCTGTCGCACAGAAGATCCGGCATACCTCGGGCACCGCCTTGATCGCGTTCAGCACGTTGACCGGAAAAAAACCGTCTCCGAGAAAAACAAAGAAGCTGTGGCCCGCGGCGACGCTCATCGCGTTCTTGCAAGCCATCTCGACCAGGCTTTCCTCGGTGCCGGAGCGGCGCACGAGGCGCTTGCCTGATGCCTCGCAGAACGCCAGGCCGAACTTGATGCCGGGCACGGTGCCAACCATTGCCTCGTGAATATCCTCGACGGATTTGATGAAATGGGTTTGCCCGAGGATGAAGTTAGTCGTTTCGGGCTTGACGATTGTGACGGCGGACAATTGCATATCGGACCTCGCTCCGTTGCGACAGCACACTGGTAAAGACGCGCAGACGACCGGCAATTGTGACTTCAGAGATTTGCGCCAGCCAGTCCACCGCTTTAGCCCATCTTCTAGGCTAGTACTAACCGCCCCTCAGCGGAAGCACAGTTCGCCGATGAGGTCTCGCCAGACTTCTGTTTTCTCGTTACCGGCCGGCATTCATGTCTGGCGCGGTCCTTTGACAGCCTATTTCAATCATTCGGGTACAGGCGTTGACCCAGAGCCCGCCGTAACCTCATCGGTCAAGGGACAGTTCTGAACTTTGCGTGCCGACGGCAATATGTAATCGCCGAACTGCTCACGCAGCTTCAGCTTGTGCAGCTTCCCGGTTGCGGTGTGGGGCAGCTCGTCGACGAAGACGACATCGTCGGGAATCCACCACTTGGCGACCTTGCCTTCGTAGAATCCACGCAGCTCGTCCTGGGTCACATCGCTATCGGGACGCTTGACGACCACCAGCAGCGGCCGCTCTGTCCATTTCGGATGCGCGCAGGCAATACACGCCGCTTCCGCCACCGCGGGATGCGCGACTGCCACGTTCTCGATGTCGATCGAACTGATCCACTCGCAGCCGGACTTGATCAGGTCTTTGCTGCGATCGGTGATGCGCATGAAGCCGTCGCGATCGATCGTCGCGACGTCACCCGTCGCAAACCAGCCATCGACGAGCGGCGACGTATCGTGGCGGAAATAACGGTCGATCACCCACGGCCCGCGCACATGCAGATCGCCGAACGCGACGCCGTCCCACGGCAATTCGCGCCCGCCGTCGCCAACGATCTTCATGTCGACGCCATAGATCACATGCCCTTGCTTCTCGAGCAGCCTGCGCTGCTTGTCGGGCGAGCGCTGCATCTGCTCCCAGTTGAGTCTTGCGAGCGTGCCGAGCGGCGACATCTCCGTCATGCCCCACCCATGGATGGCCTCGACGCCATAGTCGTCCTTGAACATCCTGAGCATCGCGGGCGGGCACGCCGAGCCGCCGATTATCGTGCGCTCCAGCGACGAGAACCGCACGCCCGCTTCGCGCACGTAGTTGAGCAGCCCGAGCCACACGGTCGGCACGCCCGCCGAACACGTGACGCGCTCGGCTTCCATCAGCTCGTAGAGCGACTTGCCGTCGAGGTCCTTGCCGGGGAACACGAGCTTCGCGCCGGTCAACGGCGCGCCGTGCGGAATGCCCCACGCGTTCACATGGAACATCGGTACGACGGGCAGCACGGAATCGCGCGCGGACAAGCCCATCGCGTCGGGAAGCGATGCGCCTAGCGCATGCAGCACCGTGGAACGATGCGAATACAACGCGCCCTTCGGATTGCCTGTCGTGCCCGACGTGTAGCAAAGATTCGAGGCGCTTCGCTCGTCGATGAGCGGCCAGTCGAATTGACCGTCCATCTCCGTGAGCAACGCTTCGTAGCACGATGCGTCCGTCGACATGCGCGGCCTATGCGCCTCGTCCGTCATCGCAATCCAGCCGCGCACGTTCGGACATTGTGGCGCAAGCATATCGACGAGCGGCGCGAACGTGAGGTCGAATAGCACATAGCTGTCGTCGGCGTGATTGACGATATAGGCGATCTGCTCGGGAAAAAGCCGCGGATTGATCGTGTGGCAGACGGCGCCGAAGCCTGTCGTGCCGTAGTACGTTTCCAGATGCCGGTAGCCGTTCCATGCGAGCGTGCCGATTCGGTCACCTGCTTCGACGCCAAGCGCGATGAGCGCCTGCGCGAGTTGCTTTGCGCGCCGCTCGCAATCGCGATATGTATAGCGATGCACGTCGCCCTCGACGCGCTTCGACACGATCTCCGTCGTGCCGAAGTAGCGTGACGCATGCGCCAGCAACGAAGAAACCGTCAGCGGCACATCCATCATCTGTCCATGCAGCGGTGTCGTCATAGCCGCGTCTCCCTGCTGTTCTCAACGCTTCGCTTTGGCACTCGAAGGCTGACTCGTTGTGCTCGAATTGACCGGCTGATGCTTCTATTGGCCTCTGACTTAACCCACCTAGCAATCCCGTTCAGTGATTCAAGATAGGCTAGCCCTGGACCTGTTGCAAATGGCTAACGAGAATATTGCCAGCCTCGATGGCGCCTTCCGGGAAAAAGTCCCTTATTCGGCTAATTAACGATACGGCCCTGGAGGGCGCTCTTGTCGCAACCGGGTCCTGCGCCTAATGTTTAGAAGCAGGCACGGGACAAGGGAAGGGATCGTATGCGCTGCACAAACTGCGGATTCGAGAATCCCGCTGGGGCCAGCTTCTGTGAAGCATGCCGTGCCATGCTGGCACGCACGTGTCCGCGCTGTGGACAAGAGGCGGGGTCTTCCGCGAAGTTCTGCAGCGAGTGCGGCGCGCCGCTGACTGATGGGCCCACAGGGGCGTCCGCGCAGTCCCGGTCCGTTTCAGAGCCGTCCCCGGCGCCTGTCCATTACACGCCACACCACCTTGCCGAGCGCATCCGCGCCGAGCAGGCGGCCATGGAAGCCCGGGGCGAGATCGCCGGCGAGCGCAAGACCGTCACGGCGCTATTTGCCGACATGGCGGGGTCCACGGCGCTGGTTCACGACCTGGACCCGGAAGAAGCCCAGCGCCTGATCGAGCCCGTCGTCGCGCTGATGATGGACGCTGTCCACTACTACGAGGGCTATGTCGCCAAATCGCTGGGCGACGGCATCCTGGCGTTGTTCGGCGCGCCCATCGCCCACGAGGACCATCCGCAGCGCGCGCTGTATGCGGCGCTGCGGATGCAGCATGCGATGCGCCGCCACGGGGATCGGATTCGTCTGGAAAAAGGCATCCCGCTGCAAATTCGCGTCGGCATCCACACCGGTGAGGTCGTCGTGCGTTCGATCCGCACGGACGACCTGCACACCGATTACGATCCGGTCGGCCACACGATCCACATCGCGTCCCGGATGGAAGGGATCGCCGCCCCCTCGTCGATTCTGGTGAGCGAGTGCACATACAAACTCGCCACGGGATATTTTGAGTTCAAGGCGCTGGGGGCCACCCTGGTCAAAGGGGTTCCCGAGCCGCTCGTCGTGTATGAGGTATTGGGTCCTGGCGCGTTGCGCACGCGCCTGCAACTGTCGGCATATCGCGGCCTTGCCCGATTCGTGGGCCGGCAGCTCGAACTGGACCATTTGCATGCGGCGCTGGAGGAGGTAAAAGAGGGGCGCGGACGGGTCGTCGCAGTGGCGGGCGAGGCCGGGGTCGGCAAGTCGCGCCTGTTCCATGAGTTCAAGGAGCGCTCTCAGGGCAACCGTGTGTTGCTGGAGACGTTTTCGGTTTCGCACGGCAAGGCCTTCGCCTATTTGCCGCTCATCGAGTTATTGAAGAACTATTTCCAGATCACCGCTCGCGACGACGAGCGGCAGTGTCGGGAAAAGGTTATGGGCAAGGCGTTGACTCTCGAGCGAAGCTTCGAGGATCTCGTGCCTTACCTTCTCTACCTGCTAGGCATCGGCGAGCGAGGATCGGCGCTCGCGGAAATGGATCCGCAGATCCGGCGTGACCGGACCATTGACGCGATCATCGAGCTTCTCACGCGGGAGAGCCGCGACCAGCCGATCGAGTTGTTGTTCGAGGATCTGCAATGGCTGGACCGCGAGACCGAAGCATTTCTCTTGAGCCTCATCGACCGCGTGGCGAATTCACGGATCCTGCTGCTGGTGAACTACCGGCCAGAGTATCAGCCTGTCTGGGAACGCGTGGGCCATTGCAGCCAGTTGCGACTCGAACCGCTTGGTCCGGCGGAGGCCCAGGGATTGCTCTCCGCGCTGCTTGGGGACGATCCCACCCTCGTAGCGCTCAAACAGCTCATCCTGGAGAAGACGGAGGGCAATCCCTTCTTCATGGAGGAAGTCGTCCAGACGCTGGTCGAAGAGAAATCGCTGCTGGGCGAGCCCGGCCGTTTCCGGATCGAGCACACCCCGGCTGCGCTGCATATTCCGACCACCGTGCAAGGCGTGCTGGCCGCTCGCATCGACCGGCTCCCTGTCGCGGAGAAGGACTTGCTGCAGGCGCTTGCCGTCCTCGGCAAGGAGTTTTCGTTCAGTCTGGTCCAGCGCATCTGCGAGGGGCCGGGCGCCCCGACCGATGACGCGTTGCGGGAGCTGCTGGCCCGGCTGGAGGCCGCGGAATTCATTTACGAGCGTCCCGCGTTTCCGGAGGTCGAGTATTCGTTCAAGCACGCGCTGACCCAGGAAGTCGCCGGCCGCTCGCTGCTGACTGAGCGCCGCAGCGCCTTGCACGAGCGTGCGGCGCAGGCCATCGAGGCGCTGTTCTCCACCCGTATCGCGGACTACTGGAGCGAATTGGCGCATCACTACAGGCTGAGCGGCAATGTCCCGAAGGCCGTGGAATACCTGCACCGCACCGGGCAACAGGCGCTCGAGCATTCCGCCCATCTGGACGCGATGCGTCATCTCGGCGCGGCGCGGGAGTTACTCGAGCATTTGCCTGACACGGCCGAGCGCGCTCAGCAGGAACTGACGCTGCTGCTCTCGCTGGGGCCCGCCTTGGTGGCCGTCCGCGGCTATGGCGCGCCGGAGGTCGTGGCGGCGTACACGCGCGCGCTGACGTTGTGCGAACGGATCGGCGAGACATCGAAGATCTTCCCGGTGCAACTGGGACTGAGGACTTATTACCAGCTGCGCGCGGAGTACCGTACCGCGAACGAACTGGGAGAGCGGCTGCTGCGCATGGGACGGCAGATCGGGAAACCGGCCTTGCTGGTGGAGGCGCATCTGGCGCTCGGGTCAAGCCTGTTTTTCCAGGGCGATCTCGAAGCTGCCCGCGTCCACCAGGAACAAGCGCTGGTTTTCTATTTCCAGGAAAGGCACGAAGAGCAGGTCTACGACCACGTGATCGATCCGGGCGTGCGCGCCCTGAACTTTATGGCCTGGACCCTGTGGCATCAGGGATACCCCGATCAGTCGAGCGAACGGAGTCAGGAGGGGCTTGCACTGGCCCGGAAATATAGCGGCGGCTCGAGCCTGGCGCTGACGTTGGCCTACACGGCGCAACTGCATCAGTTTCGCGGTGATGCGACGCTGACCCGCAAGTACGCGGAGGCCGTCGTGTCGCTCGCGGCCGAGCAGGGGATGTCGTTCTGGCTCGCGTGGGGAACGATTCTGCGCGGCAGGGTGCTGTGCCAGCAGGGAAGCCTCCAGGAGGGAATTGCGCAGATGCGCGAGGGAATGGCCGGCTACCGGGCGACCGGGGCCGAAATGGGGTATTCGTACTTTTTGGCGCTGCTCGCCGACAGCTACCGGCAAGCGGGCGAGACGGATGCGGGCCTCGGGGCGATCGACGAAGCGATGGCGATGGTGAGCCGTTCAGGCGAGCACTGCTACGAGGCGGAGTTGCATCGGATCAAGGGGCATCTGCTGCTCGGTGCGTTGGGCGCTCGCATCGGCGATGCCACCCGCGCGGAAGACGCGGAGGACTGCTTTCATCAGGCGATCGCAGTGGCCCGCCGTCAGGGCGCCAGGTCGTTCGAATTGCGGGCCGCATCGGGCCTCGCCCGTCTGTGGCAATGCCAGGGCAAAACGGCGGACGCGCGCCAGGCGTTGTCCGAGGTGTACGGCAACCTGGCAGAAGGCTTTGACACCGCCGACATGCGAGAGGCGAAAGCCTTGCTCGATGCGTTGGCGTTGTGCGAGGGGTGAACGATCGATGACACGTGGCGCCGACTGGTGTGTGATTGACCGGCGCACCGCGCCGGGCGAGTGCTACCGAATCCGCAGTGACCCAGGAGACGGGAAATGACGACGAAGAATACAAGACGTCGCGGCGATGACGAGCACAAGCCGGTCGCGCTGGCTTTGCAAGGTGGCGGGATGCACGGTGCGTTCACGTGGGGCGTCCTCGACCGGCTGCTCGAGGACGGCAGGCTCGCGATTGAAGGGGTGAGTGCGACCAGCGCCGGCTCGATGAATGCCGCAGTGCTCGCGTACGGGCTGCTGAAAGGGGACGAGGACGGCGCACGGCAGGCGCTGCACGACTTCTGGTACGCCGTGGCGCAATCGGCCGAGCATTACAACCCGTTGCGCTGGATGCCGTGGCTGAAAGGGACGCACAGCTTCGGGTTCGATCATTCGCCGTTATATGCGTTCGCCGACATGGCGCTGCGGATTTTCTCGCCCTACCAGTTCAATCCGAACAATCTCAATCCGCTGCGCGAGGTGCTCGACAGTCAGGTCGACTTCACCGCGTTGCGAAAACAATGTCCCATCCATCTGTACCTGTGCGCGACCAACGTCGAGACGGGGAAAATACGCCTCTTCACGGGCGAGGATATCTGCGCGGACGCCGTGCTTGCATCCGCGTGCGTGCCGACGCTGTTCCAGGCGATCGCCATCGACGGTGAACACTACTGGGACGGCGGCTACATGGGAAATCCAGCCATCTACCCGTTGATTTACCACTGCAATACGCGCGACGTCGTGATCGTCCACATCAACCCGCTCGTTCGCCGGGGCGTGCCGATTACGGCTGCCGACATTCTCAACCGCATCAGCGAAATCAGCTTCAATTCGTCGCTGATGCGTGAGATGCGCGCGATCGCCTTCGTCACAGATCTGATTCAGCATGGCAAAGTGGATGGTAACGAGATGAAGGAGATGCTGATCCATTCCATTCGATCCGACGAGGCAATGTGTGCGCTCAGCGTGTCCAGCAAGTACAACGCCGATTGGGATTTCCTTTGCGGACTGCGCGATAACGGGCGGCGCGAAGCCGATGCGTGGCTCACGCATCACTACCGGAACGTTGGGCAACGCTCGAGTATCGACATTCGCGAGGAGTTTCTTTGAGCATTGCGAGTCGATCGGCGCACAGCAACGAGGTCGCGATAGGCACGGCACCGGACGCTCACGCGTCGGCGCATGGTGCAAAGGGGCGGGAATGAGTCAGACGCAGGCGCGCTTCATCGCATTGTGGTCACGCAGCGGCGGCTTGCGCGCCGAGGCCGCCTATGCTGAGCTGGCGCAGCTATATGCCGAACCGGCGCGCTATTACCACACGCTGCGTCATATCCGCCGCTGCTTGCGCGATCTCGATCTGGCGCGTAGCGCGATTCCTCATCCCGATGTTGTGGAACTTGCGCTGTGGTGTCACGACGTGATTTACGTTCCCGGCGCGCGGGACAACGAGCAATGCAGCGCGGACTGGTTCCGGCAATGGGCAGATGACCGTATCGCTGCGGGCGGGCGTATCTGCGAAATGATCCTGGCGACGAAGCATACGCGTGTGCCGGCCGGATTGGACGACCGCTTTGCCTGCGATATCGACCTCGCGGTGCTGGGTGCTCGACGCAATCGTTTTCGCGAGGACGGGGTGCGCCTGAGAGCGGAACGTCCCGACCTCGACGACCGCGCCTACGACACGCACGAACGGACGATTCTGGGCAAGCTGCTGGCACGTCCGCGCATTTACTACACCGATTTTTTTCATGCCCGCTGCGAAACGAGCGCGCGGAGCAATCTGATATGGAGGCTTGGCCTGCCTGTGCCGCGATGACCGTGAGGTGGCGTCCGTCAACAGTCTTTGCGGTCAAAGCGCGGACGGTGTGTCTTTCATATCGCCTTCGGCCCACTCCCGAACTGCATTCGCAAATAATCGAAGTGCTGTTGGTGGGTGGCGATTCGCCGGGTAGTAAAGGCAGAGCCCAGGAAATGATGGGCTCCACTCAGTGAGCAACTGGACGAGGCGCCCCGACTGTACGTGCTCGGCTGCAATGTAATCCGGAATCCACGCAATACCTATCCCGTTGAGCGCTGCCTCGATCATGAGGTTGAGGTTGCCGAGCGTCATCGGACCATCGACATCGATGCTCGCGCTCTTTCCGCGACGTTCGAGATCCCATCGATACAGGGCGCCGCTCTCGAAACGAAAGCGGATACATCGATGTTGCGCAAGATCATGGGGCGCCTGAGGCGCGGGATGTCGCCGTAAATAGTCCGGCGATGCCACGGCCGCGAACCGCATATCGTCTCCGAAGCGCACGGCGATCATGTCGCGCGGAACGTCTTGCAGCACGCGAATGCCCGCGTCGAATCCATCGGCAACGATATCGACCAACCGCGTATCAACGACGATTTCGATATGTATGTCCGGATATCGCGTCAGGAAGCCTGGCAAGACGCCGCGCACGAGCGGTTTTGCCGCGGATTCAGACGCGCTGATGCGAATCACGCCCGACGGACGGTCGCGCGTGGAAGCCGCTTCGCTCACGGCGCTTTGCAGATCGGCGAGGGCGGGACCTACGCGCCGTAGCAACCGCTCTCCTGCCTCGGTGAGCGCGACCGAACGCGTCGTCCGGTTGAACATTCGCACGCCCAGACGCGCTTCGAACGCGCGCATGGCATGGCTGAGCGCCGACGGCGACACGCCCAGGTTACGCGCGGCCGCACTGAAGCTGCGCTGATGCGCGATCTCCACGAAGATCGTCAGATCCGAAAGACCAGCTTTCTGCATAGTTGAGAGATGTTCATAAGCCCATGCAATTGTAGGCCGATTGTTGAGTCCATCACAGCAGACTAAGCTTCATCCTTCACATGCCATTTGGCGATCCGAAGGAGATAGAGCAATGCAAAAGCGCAAGCTTGGTAACGGTGGACTCGAGGTCTCGGCGCTCGGTCTAGGTTGCATGGGTCTCAGCTTTGGTTACGGGCCGGCCGTCGGGAGAGCCGACGGCATCGCACTCATCCGTTCGGCCTTTGAGGCGGGCGTGACGTTTTTCGATACGGCAGAGTGCTACGGCCCGTTTGTCAACGAGGAACTGGTGGGCGAAGCGGTTGCGCCGTTTCGTGACCAGATCGTGATTGCGACGAAGTTCGGGTTCCAGGACGGCGATTCGAAGAATCCGTCCGACAGCCGTCCCGAACGCATCCGCGCGGTCGCGGAGGCCTCGTTGAAGCGGCTCAAGACCGATCGTATCGATCTCTTCTACCAGCATCGCGTCGATCCAAACGTTCCGATCGAAGACGTCGCGGGAACCGTGAAGGACCTCATTCGGGAAGGCAAGGTCAAGCACTTTGGTTTGTCCGAGGCGGGCGCTCAGACGATCCGCCGTGCTCATGCCGTGCAACCGGTCGCCGCGCTGCAAAGCGAGTACTCGTTGTGGTGGCGCGAGCCGGAGCAGTCCGTGCTCCCAACGCTCGATGAGCTCGGTATCGGCTTCGTTCCTTTTAGCCCGCTCGGCAAGGGTTTCCTGACCGGCACGATCAACCCGGGTACCGAGTTCGCCTCGAACGACTTTCGTAACGTCGTGCCGCGGTTTTCCGAAGCGAATCGCAAGGCGAATGCGGCGCTCGTCGACTTGCTCGGCGAGATAGCGGCCGGAAAAGGCGTGACGCGCGCGCAAATTGCACTTGCCTGGCTGCTTGCACAAAAGCCAGGGATCGTGCCGATTCCGGGCACCACGAAGCTGTATCGGTTGAAAGAGAACGTGGGGGCCGCAGCTGTGGAGTTGTCGGCGGACAATCTCGCAGCGATCGAATCAGCGTTACAGCATGTTCAAATTGCCGGAGAGCGCTATCCGGCGCATATGCAGCAACGTATTGATCGCTAACGCAAATCAATCGAACAGGTGACAAGGACCCGATATGCAGCAAGTGACTCTGAGCAATGGCGTCGACATGCCTATCCTTGGCTTCGGCGTCTATCAGATACGCGACCACGATGAATGCGAGCGCTGCGTGATCGACGCGATCGACGCGATCAACGCGATCAACGCGATCAACGCGATCAACGCGATCAGCGCGGGCTACCGCCATATTGACACCGCCGCCTCTTATATGAATGAAGAGGCGGTTGGCAAAGGTGGGCAAGAGCAGCTTCTTTTCGCATCAGGATCCGGCGATCGTCAGGTGGATGAGCGAGAGGAAGCTGGAGGTTTAGCGTCTTCGCCTACCGAGTGGATCGTTGACAATCCGCTTCTACGGCGCTGCAGTCCGCGTCCGCACCATGCAGGCACCTATTGGCGCACAATGATCAACCCACGGGTGCCTGCACCGCAGGTGTGAAGGTGCGCATCACTCGCCAGCGTATGGTCGGAAAATCGCCCGACACAGTGACGCGGACATAGCAGCCGGAGTAACGTCCGGCCGCCCGTGGCCAACTCGTCGCTCGCGAGGACCGGTAGGAGCATGGCGACGACGGCCCAGAGCGCGTCCAGGTTTTGCTGACGGATGGACCGGCCGGGCCACATTTCGATTTGGTGCCGCTACGACCGAGATAAAAGACGCAGGCCTGACCTGTCGGTGGAGTCGCGCGTATGGACACGTTCCGTAACATGAAGATTTTCGTCGAGGTCGCGGAAGCGGGCAGCTTCACGGCCGCCGCGCAGCAACTCGATGCGACGACAGGCTATGTGTCCCGTTCGGTCTCCGAACTCGAAGCGCATTTGCGTACGAGATTGCTGAACCGCACGACACGCCGGATAGCGCTCACGGAAGCCGGCGAGCGCTATCTGAACCGCTGCCATGCGATCCTCGCGTCGGTGATGGAGGCGGAGGCCGAAGCGTCCGACGCCCATGCAAAGCCGGTGGGAACGCTGAAAGTGCACGCCATGGCGAGTATCGGGCAGAACTATGTCGTGCCTGCGATCGCTGCCTATCAGGAACGCTACCCGTCGGTGACCGTCGATCTGACGCTGTCGCAGAACGTGCCCGATCTGCTCGAAGAGGGATACGACGTCGCGCTCAGGGTGTCGCCGGATGCCTTGCCCGATTCGAATTACATTTCGCATCAGCTCGGGACCGTCTACAGCGTGCTGTGCGCGGCGCCGGCGTACCTCCAGAAGCACGGCACACCCACGTCCGTCGATGATCTCTCGCATCACATTTGTCTGCAAGTGGCGATGCCCATTTTTCCGTCCGAACGCTGGCTGCTGGTTGGTCCGGATGGGGAGCGTGAATTCCGGTTGCAGAACGCTCGCTTCAAGGTCAACGTACCCGATGCGATGGCGGCCGCCTTGCACGAAGGCATGGGTATCGGTGCGCTGCCGACGTTGACGATAAGATCGGCGTTCAAGTCCGGCTCGTTGATTAGAGTGCTGCCCGACTATCATCTTCAGCTGCTGAATATTTACGCGGTCTATGCATCGCGCCAGTACCTCGACGCGAAGATCAGAACATGGATTGATTTCTTGCGGGAGTCGATCGCACAAGCGTTAAGCGCCGACGAGGCTGCATTCGGAAGCACGCCCGTCAAGTTATCCTGAAGAACGGCGCCGTACGGGGCCGTCATTGAGGAGGGAAAGCGGAGAGTACGATCGAGCCGAGTTCATCGAGTATCTCGACATACGGACGCGGCGTAACCCGCGGGTTGAGCGCAACATGATTGACGCCCGCGTCGCGCGCCTGTTCGAGGAACTCTCTCAACGCACGGCTGCCTATGGCGAACCCGCCGCGAATTCGTGTGAACGGATGATCGGGCTTCGGATGCAAATAAAGGAAACCACCAAAGGCGAGTGGTTTGAATGCGGTCGTGTTGGCGGTGGACTGTGTGAGGCTGCGCCATTCTTCTGCGAAGTTGCGCAACTCGGATGGATCCGGCACGAACCCGAGGTAACCATCCATGTTCTCGGCGATCCACTGCAACGTTTGCTGCGAGCGGCCGACGGCGATGGCGGGCGTGCGGCCATACGGCGGCTTGGGAAGCATATCCAGCGCACCCAGCGACCGTCCGAAGCGCGCCGACGCGAATTGCGGGAACGCGCTTTCGCTGACATTCCGATAAACACCGTAGGCGTCTCTGAACCGTTCGCCGCGCGTCGCGAAGTCGATGCCGAAGACAGGATACTCCGACGGCCGGTCACCACTCGACATGCCGATCACAACACGTCCGCCCGTCAGTTGATCGAGCGAGTTGACCTGTTTCGCCAACAGCAGCGGCTCGCGCATCGGCAGCACGATGCCCGTCGTGCCGAGCGTGATATTGCGCGTTGCGGCAGCGAGGTGCGCGATATAGATCAGCGGCTCGAAAATCTGCCCGGTGTCGCCATAAGCGGGATCGAAGAACGGGATGTCGCGTGCCCATAGTGCCGCGACGCCCAGGCTCTCCGCGCGTTGCGCCATCGAAATGTGCTCACGCATCGTAGGATGCGGCATGCCGGGGTGCGTTTCCAACGGCAGAATCAGCCCGACAGTGAGTTCGCGCGGCTGGAATACGCGGCTATATCCAGGATGCGACTCAAGTCGAATCGTGGTCGCGGTTGCGTCGGTGCGGGCAGGGGTGACGGACATATCCATGGCGGTTCCTCAGAGCGTGATGGGAGAGTACGCACTTTCTCGTCGGGGAAAAACGCAGCCATGCAAACAACACTTGATACACGGCGTCATCAACCGTGTTCATAAGACCTTTTCCATCTGGGCGATGAATGCGCGAATGACGACCTCGTCCGCACCGCGGCGTGAGAGACCGTGGCGTACGGAAAACAGCCGATACGTCTTCCCGGACGCATTTATTCCATCGAGGCAAAACTGTTGTTCGGCGAGGTGTCGTGCCAAACAGCCGCCGTGACTCCTATAGTTCGCTTGGACCGCATGCCGGTTTTATCAGCCAACCTGTACCAAGGCTCTATGTGCGCACTACTGCCCTTTATCGATCTGTTCAAACGGCGCCATGGCGGCGCCGCACGGTGTGATCATGAAACGTTTTAGTCTGATCGCGTCACTATGTGTTGCGTCGCTCATGTCGCCGGCAATTCAGGCGCAAGAACCGCCGCCGTCCGGCTACCACTACAGCTTGCCGCTCGACGTCGCTCTCGACGCGGCGAAAGAAGCGATACGCGTGTGTGAAACGAAGCGTTACTGGGTGACCGCCACGGTGCTCGACATGGATGGCGTGCCGCAAGTGGTACTGCGCGGGGACAGGAGCACGGTACACACCGCTGAATCGAGCATGCGTAAAGCGTTCACCGTCGTGACCCTAGGGCCGGAATTCGGCTTTGACCGGTCGAGTGGCTTTTTCGAATTGATGAAGACGAGTCCGTACGCACCGCAACTCGCGACCGTGCACAACGTCATGGCGTTGCCGGGTGCGGTAGCGTTCAAGGTGAACGGAGAGATAGTAGGCGCGCTCGGTATCGGCGGCGCACCCGGCGGCGACAAGGACGAAGTGTGCGCTGCGGCGGGCGTCGCGAAAGTCGCGGACCGCTTGCCGCACTGAGCCGTCGAGTCTCACTAAAAGTCCGCGATGCATGCCGGGTCGGCAAGAAGATCATCGGGCGAGATCCTGGTAACAGTACGCGCTCAGGCGGCCGCAACTCGTGGATCGAAGTCGAACTCGAGCCGAATTCCGCCCGGTTCGAAAATCATCGTGTGCCGTTTTGGGCCGGCACCCAGGGGTTCGGGCGCAAATTGAACTTCGACACCAGGCCATTTGGACACCTTCGAGAACACGTCGTCAAGCGCTGCTTCACTGCCGACGCGCAGGGCCAGGTGGTGCAGGCCTACGTTCGTTTTGCGGTCGAATTCCACGCGGCCCGCTTGATTCTGCACTTCCCACAGCGTCAGCATCACGTGCCCGTCAGACACGAATGCAGCCGGATAGTCCGGCTTCTCGCCAATTTGCGTCCATCCCAAACAATTGATGAAAAAGTCGCGAGTGAGATTCAGATCACGAACGGTCAAGCCGATGTGATCGATGCCAAGCGTCAGCGGTTTCGCAGTCATTTCGAGCCTCCGGGTTGTGGTGATGATGCTACCGCAGAAAAGCAATGTCGATCGATGGCGCGCGGGGCGGCGCGATCAGATCGCAATGGATGTAGTCGGGACGCTCAGTCGTGCATGGCGAGCCAGTCGATGCGTGCATTCACGCGCACCCGGTAAACGATGTCTTGATTGATCTGGGGTTAACCCCGACAACGTTGAAGCATAGACTTCATTCACCGCTTCAAACAACTGAGTCTGTTGCAGGCAGGTCCAACATTTATCGAGGTGTTTGTCATGAAATCATTTATCCGTGGAGTCCTTATTGCCGGCGCTCTTGTGATTCCCGCTGCGTCCTTCGCTCAATCGACGGAGCACACGACACGTGCGCAGGTCCGCGCAGAACTCGTGCAACTGGAGAGTGTGGGTTATCACGTCGGCGACGGTGATCCGACGCACTATCCTGATGCAATCCAGGCCGCCGAAGCGAAGGTGGCGGCGCGCGATGCATCGACGAGCAACTACGGTGGCGCATCGAGCAGTACATCCCAGTCGAGTGGTGGCGTGTCGGCAGCGGACTGGAATGCAATGTATAGCCGCTGAGCGGTGATGGTGTTTCTTCTGGTACCAGGACGCGGCCATGACGGCCTCCCGTCCTGGTTTGCGCTGATGCCCATCCATAGAGTCCGACGCGGACTCAAAGAACGAATACAAGAACTCTTGGCCGGCGGCAATAACTCGATTACTCTTTTCATTGGAATTGCGTAGGCGGTCATAGCGCCCCGTCATTGCCCTGCGCACTGGTGACTGTCGGCCAACCGATGGCGGCGCCCATCAGCATTGGAGGAGGAGCCGCGATGAGCAACGAGTCAGGGCCGGAAGGCGGTACGCCTTCCCCTCAGCCTTCCGCGGATGGAAGCCGTATCGACGACGCATTCGCCGATGACCCGGCCGTGCGCGATCACCCGCGTTACCAACAGATGTTTCCGGTGCTCACCGATGCGGAAGTCGACAAGGTGCGCCGCTTCGGCAGCTTGTCCCGCTACGTCAAAGGCGAATTGCTCTACCGTGCGGGAAGTCTCTGCCCCGGAATGTTCGTCCTGCTGTCAGGCAAAGTTCGGATAGTCGGCCGCGATGGCCTCGGCCACGAACGGATCATTCACACCTATACGCAGCGCGGCGAGTTCACCTCGGATGTCACCCAGCTCTCGAGCAAGCCCGCGGTTGTCGACGCGCATGTCGTCGAAGATGTCGAAGCGGTGTTGTTGCGGCCCGATGAACTCAGCACCATGATGATCAGTGAAGCCGATCTTGGCGAAAAGATCATGCGCGCACTGATTCTGCGGCGTGTCCTCGTGATCGAGCGCGGACAAGGGGTGATTCTTGTTGGCTCATCCAATCATCCGCAACTGCGCGCGCTGCAGAATTTCCTGCGCCGCAATGCTTTTCCGAATATGACGCTCGATGCCGAGCAGGATGCCGAAGCCATTGCGCTGCTCGAGCGCCTGACGCCACAGCCCGATGACTTCCCACTTGTGGTTTGTCCGGACGGTACTGTGCTGCGAAATCCCGACGAGGGGCAGCTCGCATCTTGCCTCGGACTGATCCCCGAGTTCGATCCGACGCACGTCTACGATGTGGCGATAGTCGGCGCAGGCCCGGCTGGACTGGCGGCGGCCGTATACGCGGCATCCGAGGGACTGTCGGTCGCGGCGCTCGACTGTCGCGCACCCGGCGGCCAGGCCGGTACGAGTGCACGCATCGAGAACTATCTGGGCTTTCCCACCGGTATCACGGGTCAGGCTCTCGCGGGCCGCGCGTTTGTCCAGGCGCAGAAGTTCGGCGCACATATCGGCATTCCGTGCGAGGTCAAGGCGTTGTATTGCCATAAGCAACCGCTTGTCATAGAGCTTGCCGATGGCCGCCGCATTGCCACACGCACTGTGGTCATCGCCAGTGGTGCGGAGTATCGGCGACCTGATGTCGAGGATCTCCCGCGCTTCGAACGCTGTGGCGTTTATTACTGGGCTACGCCAATCGAGGCAAGGCTGTGCCGCAAGGAGCCGGTGTTGCTGGTCGGTGGCGGCAATTCAGCGGGACAAGCGGCGGTGTTTCTGGCGTCGCACGCCGAGCATGTGCATATGTTCATTCGCAGCGCGAGTCTCGAACACAGCATGTCGCATTATCTGGCCGAACGTGTCGCATCTCTGGCGAACGTGACGCTTCATACGCGTATCGAACTGACCGCGCTCGAAGGGGCAGCACGCCTCGAGCGTGTGCACTACCGCGGTGCTGGTGGCATTGAAGGAAGCATGACGGCACATCATCTGTTCGTATTCATCGGCGCGGAACCGAATACTGAATGGCTCAAGACATGCAGCGTGTCGCTCGACAGTAAGGGGTTCGTCTTGACGGGGACCGATCTCGAGGAAGCGGGCGTCCATTCCATGCCGTTGCAGACGAGCGTCGAGGGTGTCTTCGCGATCGGCGACGTTCGTTCAGGATCGACGAAGCGTGTCGCGTCGGCTGTGGGTGAGGGCGCGGCCGTGGTGGCCCAGATTCACGGATTCCTGACCGGTGCGCGGTGAGTCATTCGAACTAGCAACCTTCATATTCAGGCTGACGCCTTTCAGCAAATGCGGCGACCCCTTCGGTTGCATCATTGGTAAGCGACCTTTGACGAAACGATACGTGCAGCGAAGGCCAGGTTCGACGGATCTGAAAAACGGCGTTGACTCGCTGATTTACCACTAGAAGAATTGTCGCAGTCGAAAAGAACCTCGGACAGAACCTCGCAGCTCAATACGAAGTGCATACGAGTCTTAACGGCTGGCATCCTGAGGCACAGGCGGAATATACAGCCGGCTGGTCACGAGCATCACCGCTGCCAACACAACAATCCCGGTGAGAATGCCGGAAAGCCGCATAAGCGCGGGTAACGGATCGGCTGACCAATGATGATCCTGGACAAACACCATGATGAACGCGATGGTGAACTGCCGGCCCACGTAGCTTGCTCCTTCGCGTCCCGTTTGCACGTGACATCCTGCCCACACGCCGATGGACAGCGCGAGCATGCAGAGCATCGCTTGCCCCTGCATCAGAGGGAGTAGCGCCACACCGATCGCACCGGCCAGCAGACAGCCGGCCACGCGTTGCACCATCTTTTCCATGACCGGCTGCCGCGTTCTGTCTATTGCCAGCCCCGGCGGCACGATCAGCACGGCGATCGCCGTGACCATTGCTTGCGCGAAACCCGGTAGATGCAGCACGAAGGTCAGGGAGGCGAGGATTGTGATGGACAGCGCGGCCTGCAAGCACAGCAGCATGCGGGTCGAGCGCGCTGATTCCAATGGCGGCGTCAAGATCGCAGCGGAAGGCACGCCCGAATCGCCCGCTGCGCGAGCGACTGAAGCCGCCAATGATGTTCTGTTCTTTCGGTACCACTTCGGCCCGAAATGAAACACGCTCGCCACCAGCAGACAAGCAAGTGTTCCGACCGCGACCTCGGCGACTCGCAGCACCGCGAATATTGCGGTCGCCCGGACGGTCGCGAACTTGTGCGCTTCGTACGTCACCATCAGGGCCGTCACGCCGCCCAGAATCCAGGCGTAGGCCGCTTTGGACCCGTTGGCTCGATACACCGTGACAGCGCCGATCACCCCTAACGCGGGCACGAACAGCCACGGGCGGTCACCAATCCAGGGCCCCGCCAGGGTTCCCAGCGCCGCGCCTATCACCGTGCCCATGATCCGGTGTGCGGCACGCTGCACGGAGCCGGCAAAACTCGTTTGCATGACTGCAAAGCCGCTGATTGCGGCCCACCACGTGTCCGATAGATGCAACGCGTTGGCAAGCGCGACAGAGAGTGCGACCGAGAGCATCGCTTCGGCCCCGAATGTCGCGCGCGCTCCGGAAGGCTTCCAGGCCGCCAGTTCACGCCCGAGCCCGAATAGGGCCGTCCGGCAGATCTGAGCAAGCGTACCGAAGAGCGTCATCTATGCCGCCGCAGTCTCGTAACGCCTGCGCGAGGGACATAGTCGAGCGGAATGGCCGCATCGCGATAAGTGAGTCTTCCGGGCAAGAGTGATCTGCCAGGCTTCGCGCACATGTGGCCCAAGCACTGCACCACAATAGAGGAGCGCAAGCACAGCGGCAGAAATAACATAGTGATCCATGGGGAACCGGCCTCCGTCGATCGCACGGGTCATGACACTTACGTCGAGTCGTCCTCGCAGTCATGCCGCAGATTATATGGCTGGCGATGCAAAAGGCCATGCGTTATCCGGCGCATGGCCTGGCGGATCCGAATGGGTGGCTGATCCGGGCTTCCAGAAGGTCACGTCAGAAGGGGTGACGCGGAATGCCCCATCATCTTCCTGCCAATTCTTGCACGCTACGAAACGGACGTGCCCGTTAGCGCATCTTGCCGGACAGGACGGGCCGGAAGTTGCCACGCGTCGCGCAACAGTCTCAGGAATTCGGCTTCGCGATCGCAATGGCCGCAGTCCGCCATGACGGCCTCGCTGCACAACTCTAGGATGTCGCGCCGGAGTCGCCAGTCCTGCACATCAGCCGCGAGCCAGGCGAGCGTCGTGGGATCGACGTGACATACGTCGCTCCAGCTCAGGTACCCGGAGCGCGTCAGGTCTTCGTACAGCGTTTGCACGATCGAGAGCAGACGGTGTCGATTCAACAACAGGCGCTTTTCCATGCCACAACGATCGAGTGCCTCGAGTTCCGTGAGGCTGAGGTGTCCATCGGTTAGCAGGCATGCCGCCAGGATGCGGCCGGCTGCCTCAGGACTGTTGCATTGATAGTGACGCATTTGCTACTCCTCTCTATATCGGCAAGAACGGATCGGCGAAATGAATCCTGAGATGTTCCAGGTGAATCGCCGTGACAATTCAGTTCGCCTCACGTGTTCGCTAAATGAGGAAAACAAAATGTTTGGGTGCGGCATGCGGCCGGTTCGGGTTCATTGACGGCGGCATTCTGGCGTCCGCCCAGCCGCCGGTCAGCGGCGAGATTGCCGACCGATTGGAGCGGGGCGTAGCTTGACCGCTGGTCGCCTTGCAGGATCATTTCGATTGCGGTGCGATCGGCTTTTCCCTGTTCAGTAAGCGGCACGCGATCCGCCACGACGATACGAATCCGCTTGGCGACCAAAGGGCCGAGCACGATTTCGAGCCTGCGCATGCATCGCGCAACGTCTGCTTGCCCAGCAACCCACGGTTCGATTAGCGCGTTCCATCCATATTTGTCGGCAGACTGGTCGGCGGCCAGCACTACGGCGTAGCGAACGTCGGGTAAGCGGCACAGGACATCTTCGATATCGGTGGGGCCGATCGCCAGTCCATCGATTTCCGCCACATCGGTCGCGCGGCCGAGAATGTGCAGATTGGCAGCCTCGTCGATGAAGCCGGCGTCGCCGGTCAGGCACCAACCGTCCTGAAACTTTTGTGCTTCTTCGACCGACTGATGGTAGTAACCTTCAGCCACAGCGTCCGACCTGACTTCAATGTTTCCGCACTGTCCCGCGCGCGCCAGCGTTCCATCGGCGCGACGCAAACGTACCTCGACGCCGGGTCGAATGCGGCCCGCGCAAGCCAGCAGATCCGGATTCGCCTCGTATGCGGATGGCGGCAGAATGCTGACGAGACCGGTTTCGCTGGCACCGTACATGTGCGTGAGCACAGGACCCAGACGCGCGATCGCGCGTTGCCGCAGTACCGCAGGCGCTGATCCGCCGATGTGCGCAATGGAGCGCAGCGACGACAGGTCGCGCCGGCCGACGTCCGGGTGGTCCATTATTTCGAACAGCTGAGGCTCGACGAGAAGCACGTCGGTGATGCGATCCGATTCGATCGTCGCGAGCGTCTCCGCGGGGTCGTACCGACGCTTCAGCACGACCGTACCGCCGCCGATGAGCGTGCTGTCGACGAGCACTTGCGACAGGTAGGCGAGCGGGCCATTGATAAGCTGACGCCGGTCCTTGTCGTCCGCTGCGCCGACCATCGTTGAATATGTCGCGAAGGACCGGCGGCTGCATTTCGGCACACCTGTCGTGCCGCCCGACGAGACGACGACCGCGAGGTCATCGGGCCTCAGTCGTCCGCGTAACGGCAGATCAGAGTGCACTTGCACGAGTTTGTCCAGGCGTGACGACGCGGGACCGACGCCCACGAAAACCACATGGCCCTCGACCGCAACGGGAATGAGGTGAAGGGTTTCCGGGAAGGCTACGAGAAGCGTCGGTTGAACGCGGGCCAGCAAGGTTGCGCGCCGTTCGGCATTCGTAGACGCAGGCACGAACATCGTAGCCGAACCAAGGAGGTTTGCGGCGTAGCGAATCGCAAGCGCGTCCGGGCAATTGGGTGCGAGCAGTGCGACCAGCGAGCCCCGGCCGATGCCATGCACTGCAAGTGCCCGCGCATAGCGAAATATTGCGCTTCGCAGGGTTCTGCCTGTGACGTCATGATCGAGATAACGCAATACCGCACGATCAGATTGGTTTTCCAGTTGACCGAGTAAGGCGTCAACATAGGGCCGAAAGGCTGCATTCCCGTCGTTTTGCATGATTGCTCCGCTCCAGTGATGCGTGATTCGATATGCGAATCAGGCTGTGTTGTGAAGCATTGTGCGTTTGCAAAATGAGCGGAGAATTAGCCGGTGCGGAAGGGGCGCCACCTCCCGTCTTGCTATGCGAGTCGATGAGGGGCCGTCGGCCGGCGCGATCGCCGGATTGAGCAGCAGCACCAGTGGCTCATCGTAAAGATGCTCCCACGACTCGGGTAGCGTGGTCGCGCGGGGTTCGCTGACGATCACCGCCGCGTCGATTTCCCCGGCGCGCACCTGGCGCTCCAATTCGGCGCTGTTGCCGTGCGCGAGGCGCACCTTCAGCCCGGGGTAGGAGACCCTTGGCCGGATCACGTTGGCCGCCAGAAAACCCATCGACGACACGGTCGAGCCGATCGTGATCGAACCTTCGATGCTGAGTTTGTCGGCCAAGCCGCGCAACAGCGAGTCATCCGCGGCCACCACCGTGCGCCTGCTCGATGATCGAGCGGCCGGCATCGTTCAACTGGATGCTGCGCCCGCTGCGGTCGAACTCAAGTCGATATTCATCTTCGCTGTTCGGATCGGCCGCGGAGCAGCCAGTCGTTAAGGACCGGTATTGGTCCGCTCTACGTCATTCGCCGAACGGATGTAGCTCACCCGGATAGCGTCGGTTCATAGCCCAAGCTCCGCCTATACTGAGTAAAGTTCGTACCCTGTACGGGCTTGGATTCTGGCTGGAGAACGAGGTGAACAACACCAAAGTCTGCGACACTGATCCACCACTATCGAGCGCCCCACTGAATGGCCGCTTTGATGCTGTTGTCATAGGTGCGGGTCTCGCCGGGTGTACGGCGGCGCGGTTGTTTGCGCTGCAAGACCTGCGTGTCGCGCTGGTCGAACATCATTCCGACATGGCTGCTTTCAAACAGTTATGTACACATTTCATCCAGGCGTCAGCCACGCCAACGCTGCGGCGTCTGGGTCTTGACCGGCTGATTGAGGACGCTGGCGGCCTGCGTAACGGCGTTGATATATGGACTCGCTATGGCTGGACCGGAGACGTCGCCCCGCTTGATGAGAACGGTGAGCCTGCCTTCGGGTACAACGTCCAGCGCCGAACGCTTGATCCGATTCTGCGGCAACTTACGATGAACACCCCGGGCGTCACAACCCTGTTCGGGTGCGGCGTGCGTGGGCTCGTGAAAGAAAACGGTGTCGTCACAGGCGTCGATCTCGGCGGGAACCGCACGGGTATAGTTTCGGCCCCCCTGATCGTCGGTGCGGACGGCCGAAGCTCTCCGCTGGCGACGCTCGCCGGGATCAAGCCTGCCGCGTCGGAGAACTGTCGCTTCGGTGCGATTCGCGCTTATCGCGGCGTGGCACTGCGGCGGGGAACCTGTTCGCAAATGTGGTTGCGCGGTCCGGAGACCGGCTACGTATTTCCCAACGACGGTGACGTTACCGTGATTGCCTACATGGCGACCAAGGACAAGCTCGACGGCTTTCGCGCCAATCCGGGGGAGGCACTTGAACGAAGCATGGCTGGGTTTCCGGATTCCCCCGATTTGGCTTCCGCCGAGCCGCTCAATAACGCGCTGCTCGTCAAGGACTATCCGAATTTGTGGCGACAGCCAGCTGTTGGGAACATCGCGTTCGTCGGCGATGCCCTAATGAGTATCGACCCCCTGTGGGGCGTCGGTTGCGGGTTCGCGTTCCAGACGGCGGAGTGGCTCGTTAACACTCTTACTCCAGCCCTACGACAAGGGCGCCCGATTGCGCCGGCCCTGCGCAGCTACGCGAAGCGTGTGCATCGGGAACTCAATGGACATCGATTTCTTATAGTCGATTTTGCACGCCGACGCGGACTCAACGCGATTGAGCGGCTTAACTTCTCGGCCGCGGCGAAAGACGTAGCAGCAGCGAGACATCTGCACGCCTTTGGCGCGCGTCTGATAGGGCCGGCAAGGTTCTTGTCACCCGGCGCTCTGCTGAGGGCCGCTTGGGTCGATCTGCGTCGGCCCGCCGCGCGCTCCGCGCAACCTGACGCACCGGTCTGAATGATGCGTCCGCCGTCGCTCCGTAGACAGCCATGAAAGAGGGCTCCGTCCGCGTCGATGGAATCCGTTCCCCCCTGTTGGAGGCAGGACCGCCCGACGCCATCGAGGCAATCGTTTTCGTGCACGGCAATCCTGGATCGACTGCCGACTGGACGCGACTCGTGGCCAGGGTGGGTGAATTCGGTCGCGCCCTCGCCATGGACATGCCAGGTTTCGGCAATGCCGACAAACCTGAACAGTTTGACTACAGCGTGCGTGGCTACGCACACCATCTCGGTCGTCTGCTGGTTGAGTGCAATGTCCAGCGTGCCCATCTCGTCATGCACGACTTCGGCGGCCCTTGGGGCCTTGCGTGGGCCGCTGCCAATCCCCGCGCTATCGCGAGCGTTACATTGATCAACACAGGCATCTTGCTTGATTACCGATGGCACTATCTCGCGCGTATCTGGCAGACGCCGTGGCTAGGCGAATTGTTCATGGCCACGACAACGCGTGCCGGGATGCGGCTCCTGCTTCGACACGGGAACCCGCGTGGCTTGCCCGTGGAGTACATCGACCAAGCGTTCAACAACTTCGATGCTCGCACCCGGCGCGCTGTGCTGCGGCTCTATCGCAACACCCGCGAGACGAATGGCGCCATGCAGGACATCGCTAACGCGTTGCGTCCGTTGGATCTGCCTGCACAGGTTGTGTGGGGTGCCCGCGATCCCTATATTTCCGTGGACTTCGCCGATCGGCAATGCGAGGTCTTTCCCCGCGCCGAGGTGTTGATTCTGCACGATAGCGGGCACTGGCCTTTCATAGACAATCCTGACGCCGTCGCGTGCGCGATCGTACCGTTCCTGCGCAAGCAACTGGGCGCGAGTTGAAGCGTTCGGAGCCACAGGGAAGATTCAGATATGTTGAATACACGCGAGGAAATGGCCTTAACCCAGCGCCTGATTTACCGGTTGCGACATCCCGGCGTTCGTTGCTATGCAAGCCGAACATTTTTCCAGGACCTCTAACTTGGGCAGCACTGCCGAAACAATTGACCCAGCAGCGAATCGACTCGCTACTGCACCACCATATCGTTACGGCCTTCATTCATGAAGGTTACGCTCCAACCAACGAGCAACTGGCACAGAAGGTCGCGTCGAGCATCGACGATGTAGAAGCTGGGCTGTTGCGCCTTCAGGCCTCTCATGGCGTCGTTGCGATCGCTTTGAAGCATATAAGCTCGCTGTAAGTCACCCTTCATGCGGTTTGTGCGAGGACCGCGCGAAGGAGGCGTCACTCAAGACAAAAAAAGACCGGTGACCGGCTTGCGCCCGTCGCTGGTCTTTGCGATTGTCACGCTTCAATTGCGCAACGAACTCCGACTAGAACTTATGACGAATACCGAGGCTGACGATTTCTTGCGTGCGCGAATCGCCCGTGAAGCCGTAGTCGGCCACCGAAGCAACTGCCGGTTGTAGTTGCTGCGGTGGCGAGCTGCGCGGGTTGTGCTGCGTGCCGCTCGCGCGCTGCCAGGCGCCTACCAGGTAAAGGTCCGTGCGCTTCGACAGGTTGTAGTCCGCGCCGAGCGAAACCTGGTTGTACGATGCAGACGTGTCACCTGAACCGTGCGTGTAGGTATAGCCGAGACCCAGCAACGCAGCCGGCGTCACCTGGTAGCCAAGATAGCCGCCAGCCACGTTGTAGCGCTCGGTCGAGACGAACGTCGACGCTCCATCAGGCTTGTATTGTGCATTGCTGTAACGCACGCCGGCCGTGAACGGGCCCGTGACGAATTGCACTGCAACCGACGCGATGCCGATCGACTTCGCCGTTGCGTATGCGCCGTTGACGATCGAATCGATCGTGCCGTCAGACGAGCTCGTGAAGGCGTTGTTCGGGCGCCACACTCGAGCTGGCGTTGTTCATGCGGATGTAGCCTGCTGCCACGCTGAACGGGCCCGTTGCGTAGGTTGCCGCACCCGCCCACGTTTGCTGCGAACCCGTCTGGCCTGCCACGCCGCCGAACGCGTACATGCCTTCGAACTGGAAGCCAGTCCATGTTGGCTAGGTGTACTTGACCGCGTTGTTCGTGCGCGAGCTGTTGTCGTTGTTGTCGACGTCGCCCGGAGTCGTGAACGTGCTGCCGAAGTAGTTGTCGGCCGTGAGCGGCTGAACCAGGTCGACGAGCGGGTCATATTAACGGCCAAGCGTCACGGTACCGTACGCCTGATGCGCGAGGCCGACGTATGCCTGTCGGCCGAACATGCGACCGCCCTGGCTCAGTTGGCCGTTGTTGATGTCAAAGCCGTTTTCCAACTGGAAGATCGCTTGCATGCCGCCGCCGAGATCTTCCGTACCCTTCAGGCCCCAGCGGTTGCCCTGGAGGTTGCCGCCAGCCAGCTGGTACAGGTTGTTGCCCGCCGGATCGGCGTTGTGCACGTACTGAAACGCTTCATCGATGACGCCGTATAGGGTGACGCTGCTTTGCGCATGGACTGCGCCGCTTGCGCTGAGCAGCGCAAGCGAAACCGTAGATAAAGCGATTCGTTTCATCGATTTCTCCACGCAGACGACTGGTTTGTCGTTGCGAAGCTGAGCGTACGCCCCACACCCTGGGATACCGAAGCAAAAACAAATTTTCTGTCGCTACCCCTGTTGGATTACCGCAAACAGCGGCTCGAAAAAGCGTTCGATACAGTCAGACATCGCCGCTTTTCAATTCCACCAGGCACCTTCCTGGTGGAGATCAACTCCTGTTTATTTTCAGGTGGTTACCGTCGGTCAGCGGGCGGACGGATCGGACTTGGCATAACCCGTGCATTTGTAGCTGCGGGCACAACGACGACCGGTTTCGTGCTTTCGCCGCGGCGTCAGCAATATTGCTCACATTTAAAGGGAAATGCGTTGTTCGTTTGAGCCTCTTTGTCAGCGCGCGGCAAGCCCTTTGCCTCTTCGCATCAACGTTGAATAGCGCGCCGAAAATGGACCTGATCCGGGTGCATTCGAGTATTCAACAAACTTATTATTGGAGTCGTTATGAAGGTGAAACTTATCGTCGGTCTATTAGTCGCAAGCTCTGCCGTGTTGGCTGCTCCCGCGTTTGCGAGCGGTTACGGCCCTGCACCTTTCTATCGCCCCGACGTCGGCGAGCCTGCAATGCAACGCAGTCAAACTGCTCAGACGATGGCTGCGGCAGTGAGTCCGGCAAGCATGGTAGACGAAAACAGCAGTGGCGTTGGCGGTAACGAATCGGTCAGATCGCAGTCTGGCGGGCCTGCCGCGGCTGATAGCGTCGGCGTGATGTATCGCGGCAATTGATAAGCCCGGTCGCGGGGCGCGAGTCAGCCAGCGCTCTGCGACCGAAGTGATGTCCGTTGCCGCGGCTATTTCAGTTTGCACTCGCGTTTAGTAAAACCATCCCGTGTATGCCCGAAAGCGTCTGTTGCCAGGTGCTGCTGTTCTGTGCGGCCTGGTTATCGTCAAACAAAGGTTGCAGCAACGTAAGCAGATCTTTCGAAACCGATGTATTCGTTGGCGTGGTGACGTCCGACACCAACACGCCTCTCACGTATTCGGATTGTCGTACAGACTGATTGGACGCCTGGTTCAACGTCGCCTGAAGTAGCTTGCCGCGTTTCGTTGCGATGTCGACTGTGCTGCTTGCGTCGTCGTTGATCTGCACATAGTCGTAGTTCTGTGATGCTAACGATTTGCGGAGTTGTAGCGTGCCGCCGGCTAGCGCCTGGTGGTAACTCGCTTGCAGATGCGATCGCTGCGTTTGCGAAATCTTGCCGTCCAGCAGATTGCCTTCGGTTCGCGTGCTCTGCGAGACCTGATAGGAAAAAGTATCCGTTTGATTCACCAGCATCGGATTGGAGGACACCGGGTTATCGGTCATCGAGCCGGTGAAATCGGCCAGACCGGTCAACATGGCGTGATCCGACTGCGCCAGCCACGGTGCATAGGCCGTACCGGGAAGCTGCTGCGACGACGTCCCATAGTCGCTGTTCAGTTGCGTGAACGCGTCTTTGAACATTGACATCAACGCGGTGTTCCCGTGCCCTTTCGCGTTGGCGTTGTCGAACTGCGTCAGATAGCTTGCGATGGCCTGGTCGCGTTGCGCGCCCGAGCCCCAGACTGCGGAATCGCTCGTATCGACCTTGAGATTGATCGTGCCGGCGGAGTCTGTGAGGCTCACGCTCCTCGCTGAACTGTCCAGTGAGATATTGGCTGACACGTTGTTTGGGCCGTCGCCTGTCACATCGAACTGCATATTCACGGACGACAATACCGATGTGTCGTACTGCGTCAGACCTCTCATGTCGAGCGTCGGTGGGACAGCGCTGATGCCATCGATTGCTTTCTGAAATCCATCCGCCAGCTTGGCCAGGGCACTGCGCTCGGTGCCGCTCAACGTCCCGCTGCTCTTTACGCTGACCGCCAGCGTCCCGTCCCCGCTGTCCATTTCAATATCAACCTTGACGCCGCTCGCGGTCTGAACGGTCAGTTTGATATCGCCCTGCGGACTTTGTCCCGATAGTCCGATTGCACCGGCTCCGCCGGCTGCGCCCGCCGAAGCGACCGTGACCGACTGCGAGAAATTGCTACCCGTGGTCTTGAAGCGATCGAGCAGAGCGCTTCCCAGATTGTAGAACTGCCCGCACATCGTGCCGGCCATGTAATCGCCCGCCATCGCGAGAGAGACGGCGTCGGTGTTGCTGTGACCCCAGGTGATGGTCGGTCCCGCGCTAGCCAGCGTTCCGTGCTGCGTGTACACGATGGGTGATTCGACGCCCGCGTAGGGGATCGTGACAACTGTCGACGCGGTCTCGGTGACGGCATCTTCCGATACGACGCCGGCTGTCGAAGCAAGGCTGTTCGCCGTGCTCGATGACGGCGTCATAGTTAGAGGAAGGCCTACATTCAATGACGATAAGGTGGTCATGGTGCCGTGCTTTGTTATTTTTTCGATGCGGGATTGTGGTCATCTGCGCGACGAGCGGCTTCAGTCGATATATCGACTGCAAACTGAAAATCTTTAAGCTTAATACTTGGTTTTATGGAAACTCGGGGCGAAAGAGGGGTTAATCCGCTGTTTCGCTCCGCATCCGCGTTGCTCGCTTATAGCCCCATGCCTTTGCCGGGCTGACCCTCGAACTGCGCCATTTCGTCATACTTTGGGCCACCGAGACGAGGTGTCCCAAATGCGGTCAACGGCCGCCGGCGCGTCCCAAATCCTCCTGTCTCGATGCCTTGGCAGTGCGGTCGCCGAAGCACGAGTTACCGCGAGTAAAATGATGCGACTGCAACGCCAACCAGTTAACACCATGAACCTCGGCCGGATCGACCTTAATCTCTTGCGAGTATTCGACGCAGTGTTCGAGGACCGCAATCTGGTCCTCGCCGGAAAGCGGTTGAATCTTAGCCAGTCCGCCGTGAGTCACGCTCTGGGGCGGTTGCGGGACGCACTGGAGGATGACCTGTTCGTCCGGACCTCGAAAGGGATGGAGCCGACCGCGCGCGCAGTCGCGATGGCAGCCCCGTTGCGCAACGCACTCCACCAGATTCAAGTGGCGCTGGGCGACGAGCCGTTCCGGCCGGATGTTGCCGAACGTGAGTTCGTCGTTGCGGCGAACGACTACATCACGATGCTTCTTCTCGGCCGTCTCAGTCAGAGACTTGCCGCCGAAGCTCCGATGGTGAACCTCGTGATACGACCGTCCACGCGGCTGGATCTCGCCGGACAGATCGACATCGGCCGGATCGACATCGCCATTGGAATCTTTGCGGAGGTGCCGCCGCGCTTTCAGTCGATGATGGTGTGGCAGCAGAGAGACGTGCTGGTGATGCGTCAGGATCATCCCATTGGCGAGCGCACAGTCACTCACGACGACCTGTTGAACTACCCACTTGTCGCCGTCTCGCTCGGTGGTGCGGAAGAGGGCGCCGTTGGCGGCTTCATCGTTGAACGGGGTTTGGCGCGGCAGTCGGAAATGTTCGACCGGCAGGCGTTGGAAGATGCCTTTCCAGAGGGATCGGCGCGACCGCGGCTGAGGGTCGCTGTGGCTCATTCGCTGGCGATCCCTGCATTGCTGCGTCACAGTGCGATGTTCGCCGTCGTACCTTCCCCATTGGGACGCGAGTTCGAGCGCTACGGCGAGCTGAAAACGCGGGCAACGCCGTACCCGCCTCCGGAGTCCGCGGTCAGAGCGGTGTGGCATGCGCGAAACGCCCACGACCCGGCGCTGCAGTGGCTGCGGGCCCAGATACTCGACATCGGCAGGCAGGTGCGAAGCTAGGCGGTCCCGTTTCCTTCAAGACCATCTTGCAGTCTTTTCACCGCGCTTGATGTTCTGGCTATGCCATCATGGGGGCACTATGCATATAGATATCCCTAACGCCGCGGAGACCGGTCATCAAATGCATTCGGACGCTCAAGTCGTCGATTCGGTTATCCGGTCACGGAAAGCCGTTCGCGTTTTCCGTTCCGATGCAGTCTCACAGAAAGACATCATAGACATTCTCGATGTCGCTCGCACAGCGCCAAGCAACTCGAACATGCAACCGTGGCGAGTTCACGTGCTGCGTGGGCGTAGCAAGGAGTCGCTGAGTGAGGCGCTTGTGCGCGCCCATGTCGCGGATTTGCATCCGCCACTACAGCATGTTCCGGACCCCATGCCGGAGGCTTATCGCCCGATGCAGGAGGAGTTCGGCGCGCGATACTACGGTGCCCTTGGTATCGACAAGGCGGACGTCGCCGGTCGCGCCCGCGCCACAGGCCGAAACTTCGGTTTCTTTGGGGCACCGGTCGGCCTGATCTTCACTATCGATGCGAGACTGAAAAAGCACAGCTGGCTCGACTATGGTCTCTTTCTGCAGACGGTCATGATCGCAGCCCGTGCTCGGGGCCTCGATACGTGCCCGCAAGTGTCGTTTGCACGCTATCAGACGATCATCGCCGAGCATCTTTTACTTGAACCGGGCTTTGACGTGGTGTGCGGTATGTCGCTGGGTTACGCAGACCATGATTCAGTGGTCAACAGGCTCGCAATTCCGCGCGAGACGGTCGAAAGATTTACTACGTTTGTCGGCTTCGACGAAGAGGCATAGCGCCGAAGGCCGTTGTTTTGGACCGGCTAATCGGTCGCTCTCCATTTCAGAATTCGCGTGCGTTGCAGTTGCGGCGCGCGCAATCGCCTTGCCGAAGACCCACGAGCCATGTGCACCGGGCAGGCGTCCCAACGTGTGTACGCGACATGATCGCGGATCATCTAACTCACGTTGAGGATCAGCCGGCAATAGTTCAATCAGTTCACTTCAATCTCTTTTTTTGACTCCACTACTTTTCAAAATATGACAGTAAAGATCCTTGCCTTTTGTGGGAGTTCCCGCCGTGATTCCCTTAATCGAAAACTATTGGAAATAGCTGCGTCTGCTGCACGAACGGATGGCGCGGAGGTGACGTTTATCACACTCGCTGACTTTCCCTTGCCAATTTACGACGTTGATGTCGAAAGTGCGCACGGTGTCCCTGAGCGGGTTCGAGCGCTGCAGGAATTGTTCGCCAGACATGACGCGCTGTTAGTCGCTTCGCCTGAGCATAACGGCGGCTATACCGCTGTGCTCAAGAACATGCTGGACTGGGTAAGCAGGCCGACCGCGACGGGAAGTTCCGGCTTGACACTCTTCGCCGGTAAGGTCGCGGCGGTTGTTTCGGCATCACCGGGGCCGATGGGCGGGATTCGCGCAATGCTCGGAATGCGGGGTGTTCTCGAGAAGATGGGCGCGATCCTGATTCCTCAAGTGTTCTCGCTGGGTTCTGCCCATCAGGCATTTGCTGAGAACGGCGGGCTCGTCGATGAGATAGCGGATGCCGAAGTGCGACGTGTCGGTCTTGGCCTCGTTGGCGTGACGAAGCAACTGACCACCCACTGAATGTTGGTGCCCGGGCGCAACTCAACGCGCCCGGCGTGATGCCGGTTTGGTGTCCCAGCTTCCGGGTTGAAGGGGAACGGGTGTCGACGCGGCGTAAGCGCAGAACGCGCCGTTACCGACGGGTCCTGCGCATGATCAGTTTGCGTCAGGCGCCTTGACGTTATACGCAATGCGCCCTGCGGGCAGAAAAAACAAAGCGATAATTGCGCCGCCCTTTGCTTCCGGATAGTGATGACTGCCCGGCGCCGGCGCGGTCCATCCGCCATAACACCAGCCGTTCGGACCGGCGAGGGCCGCGCCTTCGTTTAGCGACACCACCATGTTGAATTCGCCATAGGGATGCGCGTGGTAATCGCCCCGGAAGCTTCCCTCCGGATTGTTCTGGTCATTGCCGGTGCTATCCATATAGACCGCCGTAATGCTGAATCCAAAGGTCTCTTCTGACGGATCGACAAGACGTGCGCGCCGATACCTGCGCCCGGAGATCTCGATGTTGGCCGCCCAGCCTTCTTCCACTACGCCGATCGTAATCAGGCGCTCGAGATCTTTATAGAACTCGCTCGATGTGCCGTATTTTTCGTTGAGCCACTGTTCGACCTCATTGCCCGTAGTCAGATCCTTGACCTCCTCGAGAAAGGGCAGGCATTTCGCTATCAGTTCATCTCTACTGCTTGAGTTATTGGCTTGTGACAAGTTGGTCCTCACTGGTCTGAGGGGCTGCGTGTGCAGCCCGGGTCGACGACGCCGCGTCGAAGATGGTGGGCTTTGCCCGTCGACACATAACGACTGGGCGCTCACCGCTGCGGTCACGATGCCACATCGCTGCAGGAGGGCGAAGGGGATAGTTTTCAATACCACATTGAATGATGTTCAAGTGCCGCACACCGCTGCGTTCAATAGGCAAATGAACACAATTCATCTCGATACTCGAGGTCTCCGGCGCTTCTCTCTCAAGCACGTTAGCGCATGAAAATCACCGCTGATCACGCCGTGAAAAGAAAAGTACATGCGTCTGTGTCCTGACAGGAGAATTTAAATTTTCCAAATGTCCGGCGAATACGCTTCGTATTTTCGTGGCCCCGTGTTTCACCGTGTTGTTGCTTTTTATTTGCAAACATAAGCTCCGCACCAATGATCCGTATCACATAAAGTACTTTGGATAACGAAGCGACTGACCAATCATTGGGAGGAGTATGAAGCGTGGAAGGGTTGCAGCGTTCGGTCTCGGGATGTTGAGTGCATCTGCCTTCGCACAAAGCAGCGTCACACTGTATGGTTTGATCGATACCGGCATCGAGTACGTGTCTCATGCAAATTCCGCCGGCGACCACGTCGTTCGGATGCCGGCCATCAGTGGGGAATTGCCGTCCCGGTGGGGGATCCGCGGCACCGAGGACCTCGGGGGCGGCTGGAAGGCGATCTTTACCCTGGAGAATGGCTTCAATACGAGAGCGGGAGACATTGGGCAAGGAGGGCGGTTGTTTGGGCGCCAGGCGTGGGTCGGCATTGACGGGCCGTGGGGGGCGCTAACCTTCGGGCGCCAGTACAACATGGTTTTCTGGGCTTTGTCCGATGCGGACATGCTGGGCCCCGATGTCCACGGGATCGGCGCACTGGACAATTACCTGCCCAATGCGCGTAGCGATAACAGTATCGTCTACAAGGGCACCTATAAAGGGGTGACAGTGGGCGCCTCGTATTCGTTCGGACGCGATGCGGCCGGCACCGGCAATTCGCCGGGACAGGGTACATGCGCCGGTCAGGTTCCAGGCCAGTTCAACCCATGTCATGAATGGAGCGCAATGCTCAAATACGACGCGGCAAGTTTTGGCGTTGCGACTGCATACGACGAACAGCGCGGCGGTGCGAACGCCGCGGCTAATTTCTTTGACGGCATCGGCACTTTTCCCATTGCGTCAGGCGCAGACAAGGACACGCGCATCGTGGCAAACGGCTACGTGAAGTTTGCCGGGTTGAAGGTCGGAGCGGGGTGGCTCGGAAGACACGTCGAGACGAACGCCGCCGCGGCGCCCGACGTACGGTCGAATCTTTACTTCGTAGGCGCCCAGTATTTCGTGACCCCGAGTTTTGTGATCGATGGCGAAGGCTTTCGGATCGTGGTCCGGGAGCAGGATGCGCGGGCAACGATGACAACGCTGCGCGCCACTTACTTCTTGTCGAAAGCCACTGCTGTCTATATCGGCGGTACGTATTTGTGGAACAGCGCCAAGGCGCGCTTTTCCGCGAGCGTGGGCGGCGGAGGCACAACGCCGGCGGCGGGCATGGGTCAGTTCGCTACGATGGCGGGTATTCGGCACTTGTTCTAACCGGGCGCGTGCGCGAAGCGCGAGTTGCCCGATAGAAGCGACGGGTATCGTGCTCCGTGAATCCGCAGGGCAATCATTAACCATGGCAGGCGGACAGTGTTCTCGCGAACGCTCCGCCCGTTTGATCACGGAGTTTGCATGAGCACACGAGATATCGGCGAGCAGAACGTACTCAACGTCGAACAGTTCATTGACGAACGCAGGTTTTCACCCTATCAGTGGTTGATTCTGTTTTTCTGCTTTCTGATCGTCGCGCTGGACGGATTCGATACCAGCGCAATCGGCTTCGTTGCGCCGGCGATCGCGAAAGAGTGGGGAGTAACAAAAATCGCGCTTGGGCCCGTACTTAGTGCGGCGCTCGTGGGTCTCGCGATCGGTGCGCTGCTTGCTGGACCCGTTGCCGACAGGATCGGGCGTCGCAAGGTTTTGATCGGCTCAGTCTGTTTTTTCGGCGTGTGGACGATTGCCTGCGTATTCGCTACGGGTGTTTGGCAACTGTCGGTCTTTCGCTTTTTAACCGGAATTGGGCTTGGCGCGGCACTTCCCAACTCGACGACGTTATTGTCGGAATACGTGCCGGCGAGACGTCGATCCTTGCTGCTGAACGTCATGTTCTGCGGATTCACCTTAGGCGCGTCGGCCGGTGGCGTCGTGTCGGCTGCATTGATACCAGACTTCGGATGGCGCTCGATCTTCCTCGCGGGCGGCATTGCGCCCGTCCTGCTTGCATGTGCCCTTGTTGCGCTGCCCGAGTCCGTGCGATTCATGGTGATCAAAGGCTGGCCGGATGATCGGATTCGTCGAGTACTTCGAAGAATTGCCAGTGGTGAGCTGGTGACTGCTTCAAAGTTCTCTGTATCTGATCGGGTAGGGGAGAAGGAAACCGCGCCACTTGCTCTCATCCTCTCTACGCGTTACAGGTTCGGCACGTTGATGTTGTGGCTAGCGTACTTCATGGGTCTGCTTGTCTATTACATGCTGACGAGCTGGATGCCGACGATGATCCATGACGCGGGCTTCACACTGCGCCAGGCGTCGTTGGTGTCGGCACTGTTTCCGGCGGGAGGCGTAATCGGCGCATTGGGTTGTGGCTGGTTGATGGACCGCTTCAATCCGTGGCGAGTGGTCGCGCTCGCATTTCTGTTGTTGGGCGCCGCTGTCTGCGCGATGGGACAGGGCACGGCCAATGTTCAGTCGCTTGCGATCGCGACCTTCGTGGCGGGTGTCTGCATGACGGGCGCGCAAATGTCGATGCTGGCCCTTGCGGCGCTGTTCTATCCCACGCACGGGCGCGCTTCCGGCGTGGCGTGGATGCTGGGTATCGGGCGCCTGGGAGGCATTCTCGGCGCGCTCGGCGGGGGAGCGCTTTCTGCTGCCGGCTACAGCATGATCGCCATTTTGACGTCGATGGCCGCGCCCGCATTCGTCGCAGCCATGGCATTGCTTGTCGCGGTATCGGTCAGTAATAAGCAGGGAAGCCTGCAGGCGGCGGTTGTTGAACCGAGTCCATGAGAAGGCGCGCGCCATCGAATTCGCGATAGGATCTCGGTACAGACCGGATGGTGCTCGCCCCGGCAAGAGGAGACAGCATGGACCTATTCATGTCGATGGAAGCGTTCGTACGCGCCGCGGAAGCGCAGAGCTTCGCCGGCGCGGCGCGTCAGTTGGGGGTCGCCAAATCGGTGGTGACCTCGCGCGTCAAGCAGCTCGAAGACCATTTCGGCGTGCCGCTCTTTCATCGTTCGACCCGGGCGGTGCGCCTGTCCGAACTCGGCGAGACCTACTACCGCGAGTGCGCCGAGCTGGTCACCAAGGTTCACGATCTGTCCGGCCGCTCGCGTGGCGATCCGCAGGCGCTCGCGGGCACGCTCAATATCCACGTCCTGCCGGGCTTTGCGCTCGGCCATTTTTCGCAGACGCTGATCGAATTCCGCGCCGCGTACCCACGCGTGGAGTTCGTCGTGACCGTCAACGACCGCGTCATCGATCCGGTTCAGGAAGGTTTCGACCTGGCGTTGCAAATCTATCCGCCGGCATCGAACCTGCTGGTCGAGCGGCGTCTCTTTCCGGTGCGCGGCGTGCTCTGTGCCGCGCCCGGCTATCTGAAGGAAGAGCCGCTGATCGAGACACCGCTCGATCTGCTGCGGCACGATTTCGCCCGCTATTCGTACTACCCTTGGGGCGACAAGTGGCCGCTGATGCGCGGCAACGAGTGCTTCGAAATCGCGCTGAACCCGGTGCTCAAAACCAATAGCGTGCATCTGCTGCTGGAATTCGCGAGGGCCGGCGCGGGCGTCGTCTATCTTCCGACCATGGTCGCCGCCGCCGATCTGCTCGAACGCCGGCTGGAACGTGTGCTGCCGGAATACGCGGCGCCGCCGCTGTGGCTGTCGGCGGTGTATCCTGCGTCGCACCGCTCGACCACCAAGGTCAAGGCCTTCGTCGACTTCCTGCGCGCGCGCTATCTGCGCGAACCGCAGTGGGACCGGGCGCTCGGCATTACGCCGCCGGACGACGAAACGAAAAGCGTCGGCGAGGAACTGTCCGACAGTTAAGGCCAACCCGAGGCCGATGAGGGTTCGCCACCAGGTAGTTTCCCTGGCGCGATTTTGGAGCACCCAAGGTTCGCGTTTCCCGACCCTCAGAACATTGCTGTAATGCCTGTCGCCGCTTAATCTTCGATGCAAGCAACGCATTCGTGGATCAACTGGAGGCAGACATGCAACAAACCTGGTTCGGCAGCCTGGACAACTTTCGGAAAGGCTCCATCGAAATCATCAAGGGCAAACCGGAACATTACGCCATGTCGAATGTATTCGACGTCGCGAGCCGCGCTGAGCCCTACGAGAAGGTCGTCGTCGGCAAGAATCTCAAGTACGTGATCGAGACGCTGCGCGCGGAAGGTTCGTCGCCGTGGTTTGCTGCGTCGCACGATGAGTTCGCTGTCGTGCTCGACGGCGAAATCGACATCTATTTCATCAAGCCGTCGGACGGCCCGCTGGTCGACGCACAGACCGAAGGCAGCGTGCGCCTCGAAGGCCAGCCCTCGGGCCAGTCGATGGGCCATGTGCGGCTGCGCCGCGGTCATCAGGCGCTGCTGCCCGCCGGCGCCGCCTATCGCTTCGAAGCAAAGACAAAAGGCGTGCTGCTCGTGCAGACGATCCTCGGACGCTATTCGGTCGAGAAGTGGGCCGACATCTGCATCCACTGAATCCCTCTACACGATCGATCTTTTCGGAGCCCATCATGGACAAAGTCAGCACCCTGCAAAACGTCACCGCGAGCGAGGCCGACGCGGTGACCGGTTATCGCACGTTCTGTCTCGGCGACTTCGAATTCAGCCGCGACGCTTATTTCGCCACCGTCAGATGGCCGGCCAAAGGCCAGATCCGCTCGCACCAGATGCACGCCGACGACTTCCTGCGCGCGATGATGCGCGACGTGGCGTGGGGCTTCTTCTACGGCTGGGTCAACTTCGACGAAGTGATCGGCACGCGCAATCACTACGGCAAGGTCGACATGTACGCCGGCGCGTATAACGCGAGCTTCAAGGAAGCGGGCGTCGACCATATGCAGCAGTTCGACACGCCGCTCATCATGGCGACCTTCAAGGCGATCCTGAAGGACTGGGTCAACGAAGGCTTCGACCCGTTCGCCGCGCCCGAAGAAACCGGCTCCGCGTTCGGCACGAAACATGGCGACAACATCGCCGCGATCGAGCGCACGCGGATTGCCACCAAGCGCATGCCGGGCCTCGAAGGCGACTCGCCGTTGCGCGACGATCTTCCCGTCAATCGCCAGTTTGCCGACGTCGGCCAGGACGAACCGGAGATTCACGCGGAGCCGGGTTTCGAAGGCGCTCTGCATGCGTTCAGCCTCTTCAAGTACCTGTCGCGCTCGGACGTGACGTGGAATCCGTCGGTCACGTCGGTATGCCAGCAGAGCCTGTTCTGCCCGACCACCGAGGAATTCGTGCTGCCGGTGTTCCACGGCAACGACCGCGTCGAGTGGTTCCTGCAACTGTCCGACCAGATCATCTGGGACGTCGCCGACAAGGACAGCGGCGAGCCGCGCGCACGCATCACGATGAACGCGGGCGATATCGCCGCGATGCCGGCCGATATCCGCCACAAGGGCTATTCGCAGAAGCGTTCGATGCTGCTGGTGTGGGAGAACGCGACCCCCGATCTGCCCAAGCGCTACGAAAGCGGTGAGCTGCCGCCGTATCCGATTCAGATGTAACTCCCCGGCATTCCCCCCGATCGTCGATCGAACGGCGCCAGACCGCTGGCGCCGCGGGGAAAGTCGCGTCCAGGTTTTACTTGCACAGGACTGACATGCAAACGCAACTCTTCATCGGCGGCCGCTTCGTGCCGGCTGCAAACGGCGAAACGCTCGCCTCCCTCAATCCCCACGACAACTCGGTAATCGCCGACGTCGCGATGGCGGGCCCGGCCGATGTCGATCGCGCCGTCGCGGCGGCGAAGGCGGCGTTTCCGAAGTGGAGCAACCTCGCCGCGATGGAGCGCGGGCATCTGCTTCTCAAGCTGGCCGACGCGATCGAAGCGAATGCCGACAAGCTCGCGCGCCTCGAATCGCTCGATACCGGCCACCCGATCCGCGATACACGCAACCTCGACGTGCCGCGCACGGCGGCCACGTTCCGCTATTTCGGCGGCATGGCCGACAAGTTCGAAGGCTCGGTGATTCCGGTCGAGCAGGGCTTTCTGAACTACCTGACGCGAGAGCCGGTCGGCATTGTCGGGCAGGTGGTGCCGTGGAATTTCCCGCTCATGTTCACGAGCTGGAAGATGGCGCCGGCGCTCGCCGCGGGCAACTGCGTGATCATGAAGCCCGCCGAACTCACGCCGCTGTCGAGCCTGGCGATAGCCGAACTGATGGCCGAAGTGGGTTTCCCGGATGGCGTCGTCAATATTCTGCCGGGCCTGGGTCATGTGGCCGGGCAGTATATCGCCGAACATCCGGAGATCAGCAAGGTCGCCTTCACCGGTTCGACCGCGGTGGGCCGCAAGGTCGTGCAGGCGTCGAGCGGCAATCTGAAGAAGGTGCAACTCGAACTCGGCGGCAAGGGCGCGAACATCGTATTCGGCGACGCGAATATCGAGGCGGTCGTGCAAGGCTCGGCGTTCGCGATCTTCCACAACCAGGGGCAGGCGTGCATCGCCGGCTCGCGGATGATCGTGCACGAATCGATCGCCGACGAAGTGCTCGAAAAGTTCGCCGCGTTGAGCCGCACGATCAAGATTGGCGATCCGCTCGATCCGTCGACCGAGATGGGCCCGCTCACCTCGCGTCAGCACCGCGACCGCGTGCTTTCATTTGTCGATATCGCCCGCGAACAGGGTGGCCGCGTACTGGCGGGAGGCAAGGCGCCGGACAATGCCGCGCTCGCAAATGGCTGCTATGTCGAGCCGACTATCGTCGAAGCGAAACCGGAGCATCGGGTGTCGCAGGAAGAGGTGTTCGGGCCATTCATGACGGTCACGACATTTAGCACCGACGAAGAGGCGCTGGCGATTGCGAATGGCACCGAATACGGTCTCGGCGCGGGTCTCTGGACACGCGATCTCCAACGCGCGCATCTGGTGGCTCGCGAGATTCGCGCCGGCATGGTGTGGATCAACTGCTACAAGCGCGTGAGTCCCGCTTCGCCATTCGGCGGCGTCGGCGCAAGCGGCTACGGCCGTGAAATGGGTTTCGAAGCGATGCGCGAATACACGCAGCCCAAGTCGGTCTGGGTCAACGTGGATGCGCAGATTCCGCCTTACTACCCGCGCTGAACCGCCATGGAACCGTTCATCTATAACGGCCTGCCGTCACGCGTGATTTTCGGCGCGGGCAGTCTCGACCAGCTCGATCGCGAGATCGGTTTGCTCGGCGCCACGCGGGCGATCGTGCTGTCCACGCCGCAACAGCGTGCGCAGGCCGAAGCGCTCGCGGCGAGTCTCGGCTCGCGCGCGGCAGGCGTCTACGCCGAAGCCGTGATGCATGTACCGGTCGAAACCGCTCGCGCGGCGCGCGAGTTCGCCGCAAGCGTCGGCGCCGATTGCGCGATCGCGATAGGCGGCGGTTCCACAACCGGTCTCGGCAAGGCAATCGCGCTCGAAACCTCGCTGCCGATCATCGCAATTCCGACCACGTATGCAGGCTCCGAGATGACGCCGATCTACGGCCTCACCGAGGGCGGCGTCAAAAAGACCGGCCGCGATCTGCGTGTGCTGCCGAAGACGGTGATCTACGACCCGGCATTGACCACGTCGCTGCCACCCGCGTTGTCGCTGACGAGTGGGATCAACGCCATCGCCCACGCGGCGGAAGGGCTCTACGCACAGGACGCGAATCCGATCATCAGCCTGATGGCGCAAGAGGGCATTCGCGCGCTCGGCCAGGGGCTGCCTCGCGTAATGCAACAACCAGAAGACCTCGCGGCGCGTGGTGACTGCCTGTATGGCGCGTGGCTATGCGGCGCCGTGCTCGGCAGTGTCGGCATGGCCTTGCATCACAAGCTGTGCCATACGCTCGGCGGCACTTTCAATCTGCCGCACGCTGAGACGCACACCATCGTGTTGCCGCATGTGCTCGCCTACAACCGTGCGGCTGCACCCGAGGCGATGAAGCGTATCGCCCACGCATTGCACGCCGACGACGCCGCGCAAGCCGTATTCGATCTCGCACACGATCACGGTGCGCCGACGGCGCTGAAAGACATCGGCCTGACAGCAGCCGATCTCGACATCGCACTCGATCTCGCGTTGAAGAACCCGTACTGGAATCCGCGGCCAATAGAACGAATACCGCTGCGTGCATTGCTCGAAGCCGCCTTCGACGGGCGGCGCCCCGACTAGCACGCCCAATTCACTCATACAAAAAAATTCAGGAGACAACCATGGACTCACATACTTTCGATGCGAGACGCCGCCGCTTTGTCAGCCTCGCGGCAGGCGGTGCGCTCGCCGCCACGACCTCGGCGTTCTCGCCGCTCGTCTTCTCGGCCGGTCCGCGCACACTGAAAATCGGCTACGTATCGCCGCAAACCGGGCCGCTCGCGCCGTTCGGCGAAGCGGACCGTTTCACGATCCAGCAGATGCAGACGGCGCTGAAGAACGGCATCGTGATCGGCGGCAAATCATATCCGGTATCGATTGTCGTCAAGGACAGCCAGTCGAATCCGAATCGCGCCGGCGAAGTCGCCAACGACCTGATCCTGAAGGACAAGGTCGACATCATGCTGGTGTCCGGCACGCCGGAGACCGCCAATCCCGTGAGCGACGCGTGCGAGCTGAACGAGATGCCGTGCGTGTCGACGGTGGTGCCGTGGCAGCCGTGGTTCTTCGGCAGAAAAGGCGATCCGAAGAAGGGCTTCCGTTTCACCTATCACTTCTTCTGGGGACTGGAGGATGTGATCGCCGTCTACACCGGCATGTGGCAATCGGTGCAGACCAACCACAGCGTGGGCGGCCTCTTTCCCAACGACGGCGACGGCAACGCCTGGGGCGATGCGAAGCTCGGCTTTCCACCGGTACTCGCGCAGAAGGGCTTCACGCTCAAAGACCCCGGCCGTTTCCAAAGCATGACGCAGGACTTCTCCGCGCAGATTTCCTCGTTCAAGCAGTCGAATGCGCAGATCGTCACGGGCGTCGTGATACCGCCGGACGCCAAGAACTTTCTCGTTCAGGCGCGTCAGCAAGGCCTGAAGCCCAAAGTCATTTCGATCGGCAAGGCGCTGCTGTTTCCGACCTCGATCGAAGCGCTCGGCGATCTCGGCAACGGACTGTCCACCGAGGTGTGGTGGTCGCCTTCGCATCCGTTCAAGTCGTCGCTGACGGGGCAAACCGCACGGCAAGTCGCGGATGACTACGAGCGCGTCACCTCGAAGCAATGGACCCAACCGATCGGTTTCGCCCACGCGCTATTCGAAATCGCCGTCGATTCATTGAAGCGCGCGAAAGACGTCGACTCGAACGAAGCCATCCGCGACGCAGTGGCATCGACCAAGCTTGATACGCTGGTCGGCCATGTCGCCTGGGGCAGCGGCCCGGTGAAGAACGTCGCCAAGACGCCGCTTGTCGGTGGGCAATGGGTGAAAGGGCAGAAGCATCCGTTCGACCTTGCCATCGTCAACAACCAGCTCGCGCCAAGCGTGCCGCTGTCCGGCCCGCTCAAGTTGATTGCCTGAATTCAAAGCGGAGAGCAGTGATGAACCCAGTGCTCAGACTCACCGGCGTGTCGAAGCGTTACGGCGCGCTGCAGGTGACCGACGACATCAGCTTCGCGGTGGAACGCGGCGAAACCTACGGCATCCTCGGCCCGAACGGCGCCGGCAAGACCACGCTGTTCAACCTCGTCAGCGGCGACGTGCGGCCCGATCAGGGCAGCGTCGAATTCGACGGGGCGGATGTGAACCACTTGCCGCCGCATCGCCGTTGCGTGGCGGGGATCGGCCGCTCGTATCAGGTGCCGCGGCCGTTCGGCGGAATGACGGTGTTCGAGAACCTGCTGGTCGGCGCCACCTTCGGCGGCGAACTGACCGGCCACGCGGCGTACGACGTCTGCGTCGACGTGCTCGAACGCACCGGCCTCAAAGCCCGCGCCAACCAGTTGGCCGGCACGCTGGGGCTGCTGGACCGCAAACGGCTCGAACTGGCTCGCGCGCTCGCGACGCAGCCGCAACTGCTGCTGCTCGACGAGATCGCCGGCGGCCTCACCGAACCCGAAACGCACGCGCTCGTCGACGAGATTCGCCGCGTCAAGGAGCGTGGCGTGACGATCGTGTGGATCGAACATGTCGTGCATGCGCTGCTCGCGGTGGCTGACCGTCTGCTGGTCATCAACTTCGGCAAGCGGCTCGCGGAGGGCTTGCCCGCCGCCGTGATGGACGACCCCGAAGTGCGGCGCGTGTATCTCGGACTGGAGGCTTGACCATGTCGGCACTATTGGAGACTCGCGCGCTGAGCGCGTTTTACGGCGACTTTCAGGCGCTATTCGGCATCGACGTGACGGTGGCGCCGGGCGAAGTGATCGCGCTGATCGGGTCGAACGGCGCGGGTAAATCGACCTTTCTGAAATCGGTGGCGGGCCTGCTGCGCCCACGCACCGCCGAGCAGATTCTGTATCGCGGGGAGCCAGTGGGCGGTGCGGCGGCGGCGAGCATCGTGGGCAAGGGCATTGCGCTGGTGCCGGAAGGGCGGCGTCTGTTCGCGAGCTTGACCGTCGAAGAGAATCTGCAACTCGGCGCCTTCAGCAAGCGGCCGGGGCGCTGGAACCTGCAAAGCGTCTATGCGCTGTTTCCTGCGTTACAGGCGCGCCGTCATCACGCGGCCACCGCGTTATCGGGCGGTCAGCAACAGATGGTGGCGATCGGCCGCGCGCTGATGAGCAACCCCGATCTGCTGATGTGCGACGAACTTTCGCTCGGCCTCGCGCCGGTGATCGTCCGCGAAATCTACGCGGCGTTGCCCGAGATCGTTTCGCATGGCATGAGCGCGATCGTCGTCGAGCAGGACGTGCAACTGGCGCGCCGCGTGTCGTCGCGTTTCTATTGCCTGCAGGAAGGGCGCGTGTCGTTGACGGGCGTGTCGGCAGAAGTGTCGGACGAGGCGATCACGCAGGCATATTTCGGAGTGTCGGCATGAACACGTTCATCAATATCGTCGTGCAGGGCGTGCTGTTGGGCGCGCTTTACGGCCTCTTCGCGATGGGCCAGTCGCTGGTGTTCGCCGTGATGCGGCTCACCAATACCGCGCACGGCGACTTCATCGTGCTGCTGGTGTTCGTGCTGTTCGCCTTGACGAGCTTCGCCCATCTGCCGCTCGCCGTCGCGCTCGTGCTGTTGCTCGTGATCGCATTCGGTGCGGGGTATGCCGTGCAGTTCGCGCTTCTGAACCGCGTCAGCAGCCGCGATCCGCTGCCGTCGCTGATCGTCACGTTCGGCCTGTCGATCGTGATCCAGAACGTGCTGCAGCAGATGTTCTCCGCGGATCCGCGTTCCATCGCCACCGGCAGCTTCGAATCGCGGAGCATCACGCTCGCGGGCGGCATCACGCTCGGCTATCTGCCGCTCGTCACGCTGGTGGCGACGGTGGCGCTCGCCTTCGCGATGCAATGGCTGTTCGGCCGAACGCCGCTCGGCCGCGCGTTTCGCGCCACCTCTGACGATCGCGAGATCGTGCAACTGATGGGTGTCTCGTACCGCCGTACCTATGCGCTCGCGATGGGCATCGCCTTCGTGCTGATCGCGGTAGCCGCGGCGCTTTACTCGATGCGCACGGCGGTGTCGCCGACCGACGGTCCGGCGCTGCTGCTGTATGCGTTCGAGGCGGTGATCATCGGCGGAATGGGGTCGTTCTGGGGCACCTTCGTCGGCGGCATGGCGCTCGGCATTGCGCAGCAGGTGGGCTTTTACTTCGACCCCGGCTGGGGCATCTGGCTCGGCCACGTGGTGTTTCTCGGCGTGCTGGTGGCGCGGCCGCAGGGCTTGCTGCCCAAAACCGCATAGAGGCTTCGACATGACCATGCAATTGAACCAGCCCACAGCGGGCTTCGAAGTGCGGCGCGCGACGCGTGCGAGCCGCGTGGCGGTGATCGTGCTGCTGATCGTCGCGTTGGCGGTGGCGAGCGCGCCGTGGTGGGCAGGACGCGATGCCATGCGCGACTTCGTGCAACTGGCGTCCTACCTGGTATTCGCGTTGACGTGGAACCTGCTGGCGGGTTATGGCGGGATGGTGTCGATCGGCCAGCAGGCATTCTTCGGCATCGGCGGCTACGGCATGCTGATTCTCGCCAACTATTGCGGCATCTCGCCGTTCATCGCGGTGCCGATTGCGGCGGTGATTGCGACGGTCGTGGCGATTCCTGTGTCGATGGTGGCGTTCCGGCTCGAAGGCGGCTACTTCGCGATCGGCACCTGGGTGATCGCCGAAGTGTTCCGGTTGACGGTGGCGAACGTCTCGGTGCTCGGCGGCGGTTCCGGCACGAGCCTCACCGCATTGCAGGAGGTGCCGCGCGCGCTGCGCGAATCGCTGACGCTGTGGCTGGCGCTTGCCATCGTCGCGGCGGCGATCGGACTGCTGTATCTGTTTCTGCGCTCGAAAGCCGGTCTCGCGTTGACCGCGATGCGCGACAACGCGGTGGCGGCCAGCAGCCAGGGCGTCGACGTGAAGCGCGCGCGCCTGATCGTCTATCTGGTGTCGGCGTGCGGCACCGCGCTGGCGGGCGGCCTGTACTTCGTCGGCAACCTGCGCATTTCGCCCGACGCCGCGTTCTCCGTGAACTGGAGCGCGTTCGGTATTTTCATCGTGATGATCGGCGGCCTCGGCACGCTTGAAGGGCCGATTGTCGGCGCGCTGATTTTCTTCCTGTTGAACCAGTTCCTGTCCGATTTCGGCACCTGGTATCTGATCGGCCTGGGTGCGCTGGCGATCGTCGTGACGATGTTCTTTCCGCAAGGACTGTGGGGCTTCGTCTCGCACCGCTATGGCCTGCAACTGTTCCCCGTGGGCCGGCGCGTCGTATTCCGCGACGCCGGTCCGTCTCAACAACGCTCGCCGGACGGCGCGTCCGATTCGCTCGACGCGGGCTCGGCGGCACACCGTGCATGAGGCCAGGCATGAACGATAAAACCATCCACCCGTTGACACAGAACGTGCTCGATACGTTTGCCGATTGCACCGATCCGCGCCTCAAGCAGATCATGACCGCGCTGGTCACCCACCTGCATGCATTCGCCAGCGAAGTCGAACTGACCGGCGACGAATGGCGCCGTGGCATCGAATTCCTGACGGCCACCGGCAAGATGTGCAACGGCATCCGCCAGGAATTCATTCTGCTGTCGGACACGCTCGGCCTGTCGATCATGATCGATGCGATCAATCACGGACGCGGCGGCGTCACCACCGAGAGCAGCCTGCTCGGCCCGTTCTATCGCGAAGGCGCCAAGGAAGAAGAATTCGGCGCCAACATCGCCCGCACGGAAGGCGAGCCAGCGTTGATTCATGGCCGCCTCGTCGACGAAGGCGGCGCGCCGGTGGCCGGTGCCTTGATCGAGGTGTGGGAAACGGCGAACAACGGCATGTATGAAGGCCAGGATCCCGATCAGCCCGAGAGCAACCTGCGCGGTAAATTCCGCTCGGGGCCCAACGGCGAATACGCATTCAGGACCATCAAACCGACCAGCTATCCGATTCCGACCGACGGCCCGGTCGGACAGATGCTGATGGCGACCGGCCGTCATCCGATGCGGCCTGCCCACATCCATTTCCTGATCGTCGCGCCCGGCTACGAGACGCTGACCACCGCGCTTTATTCCGAGGGCGATCCCTATGTTCACTCCGATGCGGTGTTCGGCTCGAAGCCGTCGCTCGTGATCGACTACGTGCCGAATCACGACGCTGCCGCTGCCAAAGAGTGGGCGCTGCCGAGCCCGTTCTTCGAAGTGCAGCGCGACTTCGTGCTGTCCGCGCGGCAGGTATGAGGAGGCGAGGCGATGAACGCGGCGAATCCCGAACCTCATCAAGCCTTTCTCTGCGCGCTCGACGACGTTCCCGATGGCGGCGCGCTTGAAATCCCCGCTGATCGCGCCGGCGCACCAGGCGTCGTGATTCTGCGCCGTGGCGATGACGCGTGGGCGTACCGCAATGTGTGCCCGCACTTCTCGATTCCCCTGAACTACGAACCGAACACGTTCTGGGCCTACGACGCCGAATTGCTGATGTGCGCGCATCACAGCGCGATGTTCCGCTTCGAAGACGGCGTGTGTGTCGATGGACCGTGCGAGGGCGCGTCGCTCACGCCGGTCGAGATCCGCATCGAACAACGACAGATATTCAACAACGACTGGAGGAGACAGCTATGAAAGGGACCAAGCCGAAGCGCCTGGCGATGGCAGGGTGCACGTTCGCATGCATCGCGCCGGGCATCGTGCCAAATATAGCCGTCGCGCAAAGCAGTGTGACGCTGCAAGGTGTGATCGATGCGGGCGTCACGTATGTGAACAACCAGCATGGCGGCGCCGCGACGCTGTTCGACAGCGGCGTGCTCTCGCCGGACCTGCTGACGTTCAAAGGCAGCGAAGATCTGGGCGGCGGCAACAAGGCGATTTTCGAACTCACGTCGCAGTTCGATCTGGGCAGCGGCGCGACGATTCCGGGCGCCGGGCAGATTTTCAACCGCACGGCGCTGGTCGGTCTCACCAATGACCGCTTCGGCTCGCTCACCTTCGGCACCCAGTACGACATCATGTTCGAGACGTTGACGCTCGGCCTGTATGACGGCGGGTTCCTGTTCGGCGGCATCTACGATTTTCGCCAGGGGCCGTTTACGGCGCTGGGCGTGCCGAACAATCCGACCGGTTCATTCGATTTCGACCGCATGGCGGGCGCGACACGCGTAGGGAACTCGGTCAAGTATCGCAGCCCGGATATCGCGGGGTTCACGGTCGGTGCGCTCTATGGATTCGGTGGCGTACCCGGCTCGTTCTCGTCGGACTCGACAATGAGCTTCGGCGCGAACTATGTGAACGGTCCGTTGGGCATCGGCGCGGCATATGTCGAGGTGAAGTATCCGCAATTGGGCGACGGTCACGACGGCATCCGCAATTTCGGTTTCGGCGCGCACTACAATTTCGGCAGCGTGCTGGGGATGTTGCTCTACACCAACACGAAAAATACGGCGAGTGGTGCGAAGATCGACGTCTACAAAGGCGGCGCGTCGTGGACGATCTCCGGCCCGTGGACACTCGGTCTCGACTACGCGTACATGAAGGGCAACGACGTGCTGCTGAACAACAAGGCGCAACAGGTCACCACCGCGTTGCAGTACAGCTTTTCGAAACGCACCACCGCGTATGTCGAAGCGATCTATCAGCGCGCGAGTGGCGACGCGGCTGTGACGCGGGCATGGATCAACGGTTTGCTGCAACCGGACGGCGCGGCGAGCAACCGCTCGCAGACGCTTGCTCGCGTCGGTTTGCGTACCAGCTTCTGACGGTCTGGGCTTGCGCGGCCCAATCCAAAGATCGTCCGAATTTCGAAAGTGGTTGTCAGGCGTACCATCCGGGAAACGATACTCTTGTCGAGGGTCTCACTGACCCGGTCGTTACGGCGTCGCTCGCACGGCGTGACGGTCGGTATTCCATTCATGCGTAGGCGTTGAAATGACGGCACAGTCTCTGGAAGGGAAGGTCTGCGTGATACTCGGCGGGTCCGGCGGTATCGGCAGCGCGACGGCGCGGCGCCTGGCGGCACTGGGCGCGCGCATCGTCGTGACCAGTCATGCGGATTTGCAGAAGGCGCAAGGAGTTGTCGACTCGCTGCCGGGGAGCGGCCATCTCGCCGCGGCGGTTTCGATCACCGACAGTAACGCGCTCAACGATCTGGCCGTGAAAGTGCAAACCGAGTATGGGCGCACCGATGTGCTGGTCAATACGGCCGGCATCACGCAGGCCGTGCCGCACGCGAATCTCGATGCACTCACGGACGAGCTGATCGACCAGATATTTGCCGTGAACTGGCGGGCGCAGTTTGCGGCGATCCGCGCTTTCCGTGCGCTACTCGAGTCAAGCGGCGACGGATTGGTGATCAACGTCTCGTCCATCTCGGGGACCACGGGGCAGGGCAGCAATATCGCCTATTGCGCCGCCAAAGCGGGGCTCGACGTGATGGCGGCTTCGTTGGGCCGCGCGTTGGCGCCGCGCATTCGGGTTTTGAACGTTTCTCCAGGAGCCGTCGATACGACGTTCGTGCCGGGGCGCGGCGCCGATTTCAATGACAAAGTCGCGGCGACGACACCGCTTCGCCGCATCGGCACGCCGGACGATGTCGCTTCGGCAATCGAGGCGTGCGCGACGCATCTGACGTTCAGCACGGGCGTGACCATAGTCGTCGACGGCGGGCGGCGTCTGAATTGAGCCGGCTGGTCCAGAGGAGCGTTGCGACAATCGCGCGGAAACTTCACATGGGTTCTATATATCGGCGCGCGTCGTCGCTCGACAATACGCCGCGGTCCACGCGATTCGCGGCGCTGGCCGCGTAGACGTTCTTGCGAGCGTGTGTGATGCCCAGCGGTTCGAAGCCGTTGGCCGGGTTGAATGCCATCTGGTTGATGTGCGCTTCGTCGTCGGCGGAGGGCAGTGTCGCGATCTCCAGGACGCCTATCGCAATCGGCGGCTCCACCCATGCGACCGATGCGTCATTGACCGGCGTGCTCTCCTCATCCACGAAGAACTGCACGCAGAGTTGCCATTTGAGCGGACCGGTTTTCAGGCGATTCAGCAGGTCTTCGCGCAGATAGTCGTCGCCGTGGCGATCGCCGTTTGTCCCTCGCACGGTTGTATCTTCGGGTTGAAGCGAGTACTTGATGGCGGCGGCGCCCAGCTTGACCACCGAGCCCCAGAACCGCTCGGTCGTGAGACTCTCGACGGAGCGCAGAGTCGTCTCCTTTGCCAGGATCGCGACGATGCGGGCTGTCTCGACGGGGCCGAGTTTGCCGCTCAACACTTCCATCGACGCCTGTTCCAGTGCCCCAAGCGCGCCTCTAGCGATCTGGGCGACGAGGATATCAGCGAAGTCCATGAACTGCACCGCGTTTCTCGCATGCGAGCGGCCACCTTCGTTGGTCATGAGGAGATCGGTTTCAATGCCCTGCGCGGTGAAGAACTTGATGGCGACACCGCGAACGTCGGCGGCCTGGTCGGAGAAAGGACAGGGCTGCCCGTTAGAAAAGCGGCAGGCGACCCGATAGCAAAGCGACGGTCCCAGTTCGTCCTGTTTCGCAAAAGGGCCATGCTTGAGCGCAGTGGGTATCGTTTCGAAGATCCGCAGCGTGCCGAAGGCGCCGAGCGTTTGCTTCTGATGCTGACCGCGGTCGGCGCGTCCGTCCAGATGAGTGTTGCTACTGGCTGCGATCGCCGCCTGCTGCGCCTTGATTTTCTCGACGAGAACGGCGATGACTTCTGCGTCTTCGGGCTGGTCGATCCAGCCTGTGCCGCGTTCTGCTTTGTCGGGGGAGTCGTTGGTCATGCTCGTCCTCCATCAAGGTTCGCCGCGATGGAAATGCGTCCAGGCCTGCGCTGAAGTGGCAATCGTGTTGCTGCGGGAGCGCATGGATCTGAACTACATCGTAGACTACCGCGCAATCGAACGCATGACCGCTTCAGCGTCCGGCGCGCGAGATCGCGGTGACATCATGACCACCACGATCGAACGAGCGGCGGTTCCCCCGTTTAGTGCATGCCCGACGGGTTCGGCGGCGGCAATGCCGGATCGAGCTTGGCGGACTCTTTGACGAGCTGTTGCGTCATCGCGGCCGCGACGGCGTTCGAGCCACGATGCGGCTGATCGTCGTGCACAAACGGCGCAGGTTCAGGCGGCGGGAGCGCCGGATCCAGCTTGGCGGATTCCTTGACGAGTTCGTCCGTCGCCGCGGACGAGACCGAATTCGAATCGCGGCGGTGCAGACCGTCACGGCCGCGGCCGGGTTGCACAACGGTGGCTGTTTTTGAATCGGTGGCGGCCAGGACGGTGGCCACCGCGGGCGTTTGCACGGTTTGCGGGTGCGGTTGTGCCGGTTGCCGTGGCAATTGCGCGGCGTGCTCCGTTGACGGTTCGCGCGCGGGCGCGGACGCGGACGTGATGTGTCCCTGCGCAGCTTGAGCGGGGATTTGTGCGGGGACGCGTGCGGCGGTCTCCGTGCTTGCGGCGGGCGACGACGCGCTGAGAGCGTTGTCGGCGTTCACATGTAACGTGCCGGACTGAACCTTGTCCGAAGCCAGCGCCGCAGAGCCGTCCGTAACGGCCCCGGGATCGCGGGTCGACGGATCACTTTTTGGGGACAGTAGGTAAACGGCGAATGCGACCTCTGCGAGCACCAGACCGACCACCAATGCTTTTCCGATATTCCTCATAATTAGCCAACGGGTACTCAGAGCGATGCGATCGCACATGATAACCAACCGGCCGCTGGCGGTTTGTAACGAGAGGTATGCGGAAGTAACCGGAATACTCGGCGCGGAGCATGCTAGATTTGACTTATCGCGCCATCAACGGAGTTTCTTCCATGGACACTCATTCGATTCTGGGCATGATTCACGCCGAAGAGGCATTACTGGTCTCCATCGTGCGGTCGTTGCCACCCGACGTGCGACGCACAGTGGCTAACGATTTCCACGAGCAGGCTCAACTCGCTGAGACCTCGCATCTGAATCCCACCACCGATCGCGAGGCGAGCATCGCGTTCAAGGCTCACATCAGACGGCTGTCGAACATGCTAGCTTCGCTATCCTGAGGAGATATGGGGCGCTGCCGAGCGTGCATGTCCTACAACAAAATTTTAAACATGGAGCGACACAACAGCATGCTCAGAATATTCACATCGATCCTCGTATCCACTGCGGTCTTGCCCGCATTCGCGCAACCCAACGACGCGAGCGCCCAGCCAGCCGCAACCTCGAAACCGGCAAGCGCATCGATGGCCGCCGTATTCGCGCCGAGCGGCACGTTGCGCGCGTCGATCAATCTCGGCAACCCCGTGCTGGCCGCGCTCGATCCGGCGACGGGCAAGCCGGTCGGCGTGTCCGTCGATCTCGCCAGCGAATTCGCCAAACGGCTCGGCGTGCCGCTGCAACTGGTCGCGGTCAAGTCGGCGGGCGCCTCGGTCGAGAACGTCAATCAGGACAAGGCCGACATCGGTTTCTTCGCGGTCGATCCGAAGCGCGGACAGGAAATCGCGTTCACGAAACCGTATGTGCTCATAGAAGGCTTTTATCTCGTGCGGGCGGCCTCGCCGATCACCACCAACGAGCAGGTCGATCAACCCGGCGTAACGGTCGCGGTCGGCAAAGGCAGCGCCTACGATCTGTTTCTGACGCGCGAACTACACCACGCGACAATCGTGCGGATTCCGACTTCGCCCGCGGTCGTGCAGGGGTTCCTCGATCAGCATCTCGACGTGGCCGCCGGCGTCAAGCAACAGCTCGAAAAGGACGCCTCCAAAACTGGCGGAGTGCGCATACTGGACCAGCGCTTCATGGTGATCCGTCAGGCGATGGGCGTACCCAAGGCAAAGGGCGACGACGCGGCCGCATACCTGTCGAAATTCGTCGAGGACATGAAAGCGTCCGGCTTCGTCACGGCGTCGCTGGCGCGGCATCAGATCACCGGCGCGGTGGTGGCGAAAGACAACGACTAGCACGGCTCAGGGCGACGCGTTCTGTTGCACTGGTTTCCGTGGATCAGTCAATTCGCTAGCGGACCAGCCGCCTCCCAGGTCGCCGATCAACGACGCCGCATCGAGCAACCGTGTTTGCTGCACGTTCAACGCGGTCTGCTGAAGATTCAACTGCGTTGCCTGCGCCGTCGCGACCGTCGTGAAGTCCACCGTCCCCGCCTGGTATTCATTGCGCGCGATCTCGGTGCCGCGCGTCGCATCGCGTACGGCACGCTCCAGCACCTCGGCTTGCTGCGCGAGGATGCGCAAGCCGGCGAGGTCGTTCTCCACACCCTGGAACGCCGTCAGGACGGTGCCGCGATAATTGGCCACGGCCGCTTCGTAAGACGCTCTTGCCGCGTCGACCTGCGCGCTGCGCTGGCCGCCGTCGAAAAGCGTTTCGCTCGCCTGCCCGCCCAACGACCACACATAGTTGCTGATGTGCAGCAGGCCGGCCAACGGCGACTGCGTGAACCCGTCCAGCGCGGATAGCGAAATCGTCGGGTAATACGCGGCGACGGCCACGCCGATCGCGGCATTCTGCGCCGCCATCTGACGCTCGGCGGCGGCAATGTCGGGCCGGCGCTCCAGCAGCGTGGACGGCACGCTGACGGGAATGGACGGCAGCGTCGGCAGCGTGGTGTTCGGGGGGACGTCCAGCTCTTCCGGATTCTTGCCGACCAGCACGGCGATCGCATGAACGTTTTGAGCCCGCGCGACGCCCAGCGCAATCAGACTCGATTGCGCCGACTCCAGTTGCGTCTGCGCGGTCACCAGATCGGAAGGCGGCACGGTGCCGGCCTTGTCCTGCTCGGCGACGACGCGCAACGATTGCTCGAACGCATCGACGGTGTGAGTGAGCAAGTCGATATTCGCATCCGTCACGCGCAGATCGATGACCGCGTTCGCCAGCGCGATCTGTTCGGAGAGCGTGGCGTTCGCGAGCGTCGCCTGACTGGCCTGCGCGGTGGCGGCGCTTTCCTCGATGTTGCGGCGCACGAGGCCCCACAGGTCGGGCGCCCAACTGGCGTTGGCTTCGAGCGAGCCGGCGTTGTTGATGCGCTGGAAGCTGCTCGCGCCCGCGCCGGCCAGTGCGCTGCTGTTGAAGTTGCCGGTCGACGAACGTGCGCGGGTCACCGATCCGGTCACGCCGATGGTCGGGAACAGGGCGCTGCGCGCAAGCCGCACTTCGGCGAGCGCCTCCTGGTAGTTCGCATAGTCCTGGCGCACGGTCTGATTCGATACCGACACGAGCGGCTCGAACTCGTTGATGAGCGGGTCGTTGAAGCCCGTCCACCAGTCGCCCTTCGGACGGTCGGCGGCGGGCTGCGCTTCGGTCCAGCCGGGCAGTTCCTTCCATGTGGCGGGCGTGGCGACGGGCGGGCGATGATAGTCGGGGCCGACCATGCAGCCGCCTGTCAACACAGTCGATAAGGCCAGCATCGCGCCGGCCAGTCGGGTGGGGGAGATCGTCTTCATCATGCGCTCGTATCGGGTGCTTCGCCGCGGCGATTCCACGGCAGGCGCGCTGACCATTTCGCGAGTCGCGCGCGCAGCCGGTCGAGGTACAGATAAATCACCGGCGTCGTGTACAACGTGAAAACCTGGCTCACGAGCAGCCCGCCCATGACCGTGACGCCGAGCGGCTGGCGCAGCGACGCGCCCTGGCCGATGCCGATCGCAAGCGGCACCGCGCCCAGCACGGCGGCCGCGGTCGTCATCATGATCGGGCGCAGCCGCACCACCGCGGCCTCGTGAATCGCATCGCGCGCGTTCATGCCGTCGTGGCGCTGCAACTGGATCGCGACATCGACCATCATGATGCCGTTTTTCTTGACGATGCCGATCAGCAGAATGATGCCGATCATCGCGATCACCGAAAAGGGCGTGCCGAAGATCAGCAAGGCGAGTGTCGCGCCGATGCCCGCCGACGGCAGCGTCGACAGAATCGTGAGCGGGTGCACCGTGTTCTCATACAGCACGCCGAGCACGAGATAGACCACCACCAGCGCGGCGAGAATCAGCAAGGGCACGGCGCCCATCGACTGCGCATACGCTTGCGCGGCGCCCGCGAACGCGCCGTGCACCGACGCGGGCATGCCGATGTCGCGCTCGGCCTGCGTGATGAGCTGGCCGGCTTCGCTGAGCGATCCGCCCGCCGGCAGATTGAACGAGATGGTGCCGGCCACGAGGCCGCTCTGGTGGTTCACCTGGGTCGCGGTGTGGCTGTTCGAGAAGGTCATCATCGCGGAGAGCGGGACCATGGTTTCGGCCGCGGTGCTGTCCGCGCTGCCGCTGGAATTGCCGCCCTTGCTGTTCGAGATGCTGTTGGTTTGCTGGTTCGCTTCGGCATCGGCGTTCAGCGAGTTCGTATTTGCGCTGGTGCTCGACGCGCTGCTGACGGCCGCCGCCTGTTGCACGGCGCTGACGGTGGCACGCGACATCTGCGTCTGCTGTGTGCCGTTCGCGTTGCCGGCGGCCGTGCTGAGGTAGATCTGATTGAGCGCTTGCGGATACTGCCAGTAGGCCGGCGCGACTTCCATCACGACGAAGTACTGATTCAGCGGGTTGTAAATGGTCGACACGGTGCGCTGGCCGAAAGCGTCGTACAGCACGTTGTCGATCTGGTTAGGCTGGAATCCGTAGCGCGTGGCGGTCGCGCGGCTGAAGTTCACGTAGGTCTGCAAGCCGTTTTGTTGCAGGTCCGAGTTCACGTCCTCCATCTTGCTACGGTATTTACCGAGCTCAGTCACGAGTTTCGGCACCCACGTGAAGAGTGCGTTGGCATCGTCGCTGGTGAGCGTGTACTGGTATTCGGCAGCGGCCTGGCGTCCGCCGATCTGTAGATCCTGCTGCGCCTGCAGGAAGAGTCGCGCGCCCGAGACGGCGTTGAGCTTCGGCCGCAAGCGGTTGACCACCTCCGTCGCCGACAGATGGCGTTGCGCGAGCGGTTTGAGTTCGATGAACACGTTAGCGGTGTTCAACGCGCGTCCGCCGGTGAAGCCCGCGACCGACGCCACCGCCGGGTCCTGCTTCACGATCGCCTGCAATTGCGCGAGCTTCTTTTCCATCGCGTTGAACGAGACGCTCTGGTCGGCGATGATCTGCCCGATCAGAATGCCGGTGTCCTGTTCCGGGAAGAACGTCGCGGACAGGAAGCGGGCCAGGAACACGTTGAGCACGAGCAGGCCGATCAGCAGCAGGACGACCACGAGTGCGTGGTCGAGCGCCGCCGAGAGCGAGCGGGAATATGCCTGTTTGAAGCGCTCGAACTGCGCCTCGACCCAGCGGGCCCAGCGCGACGGCGAATGCATTGCGCGCTCGCGGCTGAGCAGGTAGGCGCACATGACCGGCGTGATGGTCAGTGAGATCAGCAGCGACAGCAGGATCGCAATCGAGAGCGTGACGGCGAACTCATGAAACAGCAGCCCGACAATGCCGGGCATCAGCAGGATCGGCAGGAACACGGCGATCAGCGAGAGGCTCATCGAGATGACAGTGAAGCCGACCTCGGCGCTGCCGCGCAGCGCGGCTTCCTTCGGATCGAGACCGGCTTCGAGATGACGCACGATGTTCTCCAGCACCACCACGGCATCGTCGACCACGAAGCCGGTGCCGATCGTCAACGCCATCAGCGAGAGGTTGTCGATGCTATAGCCGAGCAGATACATCGGACCGAAGGTGCCGACAATGGAAAGCGGCAGCGCGACCGCCGGAATCAGCGTGGCGCGCGGCGACAGCAGGAACACGAAGACCACGCCCACCACCAGCAGCACCGCGATGAACAGCGTGCGCTCGGTATCGGCCACCGAGGAGCGCACCGACTCCGAGCGGTCGATAGCGACATTCACGTGAATCGTGCTCGGCAACGCGGCTTCAATGATCGGCAGGCGCGCGCGGATCTGCCCGACCGTCTGCACGACGTTGCTGCCCGGCGTCGGATAGACGATCACGAGCACGGCCGACTTGCCGTTGTAGAGGCCGGCATTGCGGATATTCTCGTTCGAGTCGCGCACCTGGGCGACGTCGCGCAGCAACACGGGCGCGCCGTCGCGATAGGCGATCACCACGTCGCGATACGGCGCGGCCTTGCTGATCTGATCGTTCGACGTCACCACGTAGCGCTGCTCGCCCTGGTCGATATGCCCTTTCGCGCTGTTCGCGTTCGCCGCGCCGATCGCCGCGCGCACGTCTTCGAGGCCGATGCCGTAACTGTTCAGCTTGCCCGGCTCCAACTCGACGCGCACCGAGGGCAAGGCGCCGCCGCCGAGCGTGATCTGCCCGACGCCGTCGATCTGCGACAACTGCTGCTGGATCACCGAATCGGCGGAGTCGTAGAGCTGCGCCTTTGTCAGCGTGTCGGAGGTCAGCGCGAGCACCATGATCGGCGCGCCGGCCGGGTTGTACTGGCGATACGTCGGGTTGCTGCGCAGCGTGGTCGGCAGATCGGCGCGCGCGGCCTGGATGGCGGCCTGCACGTCGCGCGCCGCGCCGTTGATATCGCGGTTCAGGCCGAACACGACGATGATCAGCGACGAGCCCACGTAACTGATCGAGGTCAGCTGGCTCACATCGGCGATGGTGGCGAGGCGCCGCTCCAGCGGCTCGGCGACGGTGGCGGCCATGATTTCCGGACTAGCGCCCGCCATGTTCGCCTGCAACGCGATCACCGGAAAGGCGATGTTCGGCAACGGCGCAACCGGCAGGCGGAAATACGCGAGCGCGCCCGAGATCAGGATCGCGACCGCCAGCAGCGCGGTCGCGACCGGGCGCCGGATGAAGAGCGCCGAGATGTTCACGGTGCATTCTCCGGCGGCGCGGCGGCGCCGTCATTCGCGGCGCGGCGCCGGTTCTTCACGCGCTGCGCGGCGCGGTCGAAGAACAGATAGATCACTGGCGTGGTGAAGAGCGTCAGCACCTGGCTGAGCGTGAGTCCGCCGATGATCGCGAGACCGAGCGGCCGGCGCAGTTCCGAGCCGGTGCCGGTGCCGAGCAGCATCGGCAGCGCGCCGAGCATGGCGGCGAGCGTGGTCATCAGGATCGGCCGGAAGCGCAGCAGCGACGCTTCGAAGATCGCTTCACGCGCAGGCTTGCCATGCACGCGCTCCGCCTCGAGCGCGAAGTCGACCATCATGATCGCGTTCTTCTTGACGATGCCGATCAGGAGCACGATGCCGATGATGCCGATCACGTCGAGATCGCTGCCCGCGATCATCAACGCCAGCAGCGCGCCGATGCCGGCCGACGGCAGCGTCGAGAGAATCGTCACCGGGTGGATGTAGCTTTCGTACAGCACGCCGAGCACGATATACACCGCGACCAGCGCGGCGATCAGCAGATACACCTCGCTGGAAAGCGAATCTTCGAACGCCTGGGCCGCGCCCTGGAACGATGTCGTGATCGACGGCGGCAGGTCCACCGCGTGCTCGGCGTCGCGGATCTGCGCCACGGCGGCGCTCAGCGACGCGTCCTGCGCGAGGTTGAACGAGATCGTGACCGCCGGGAACTGCGCGAGGTGGCTGATCAAAAGCGGCGATTGCGTGATGCTGATCTTCGCGATGCCCGACAGTGGCACCTGGCCGGTGCTGCTGGTCTGGCTCGGCAAGTACAGATTGCCGATCGATTGCACGGTGGGTATCGTCTCCGGCTTTGCCACGAGAATCACGCGGTACTGATCGGACTGCTGGAAGATGGTCGAGACGATGCGCTGGCCGAGCGCGTCGTACAGCGCGTTGTCGATCGTGGCCGCCGTGATGCCGTAGCGCGCGGCAAGCTGCCGGTTCACTTCGACGTTCACGCTCAGGCCGTTGGTGTTCAGATCGCTCGTGACGTCCGTGATGGCGGGAATCTGCTTCATGCGCGCAATCAACGCGGGCACGTACTGATCGAACGCCTGCTGGTTCGGCCCGCGCAGCACGAAGTTGTACTGGTTGCGCGAGATCGACGTGTCGAGCGTCAGATCCTGCTCGGGTTGTAGATAAAGGCGGATGCCGGGCACGTCGGCGACTTCCTGCTGGATGCGGCGGCCTATTTCTTCGGCCGTGAGCGAGCGGTCGTCGCGCGGGCGCAGATTGATCAGGAAGCGGCCGTTGTTCAGCGTCGGATTGGTGCCGTCGATGCCGACGTACGAGGTCAGCGACACCACGTCGGGATCCTTCAGAATCGCGTCGGCGAGCGCGCTCTGACGCCGGACCATGGCTGTGTACGAAACCGAGTTGTCGGCCACGCTGATGCCCTGGATCACGCCGACGTCCTGCACCGGGAATAGTCCTTTCGGAATCACGATGTACAGGATCGCCGTGAGCGCGACGGTAATGAGCGCGACCACCAGCGTCAGCGTCTGGTGATCGAGCACCCAGCGCAGGCCGCGTTCATACGCGGCGAGCGTCTTGTCGAACAGGCCCTCGCTGAACCGCTCGAAGCGGCTCGGATGGCGTTGCGCCTGCGCGCGCAACAGACGCGCGCACATCATCGGCACGACGGTCAGCGAGACCACCGCCGAAATCACGATCGTCACCGCGAGCGTGATCGCGAATTCGCTGAAGAGCCGGCCGATCACGCCGCCCATGAACAGGAGCGGGATCAGCACGGCGATCAGCGAGACCGTCAGCGAGAGGATCGTGAAGCCGATCTGCCCGGCGCCTTCGAGCGCGGCTTCGAGCGGCGTCTTGCCTTCCTCCAGATAGCGCACGATGTTCTCGATCATCACGATCGAGTCGTCGACGACGAAGCCCGTCGCGATGATCAGCGCCATCAGCGAGAGGTTGTCGATCGAATAGTTGAGCTGGTACATCACGGCGAGCGTGCCGATCAGCGAGACCGGCACGGAGATGCTCGGAATGATGGTGGCGGGCACGTTGCGCAGGAACATGAAAATCACCAGCACGACCAGCACGACGGCGAGCACGAGTTCGAACGCGGCGTCCGAGACCGATGAGCGGATCACGCCGGTGGTGTTCGCCACCACCGTGACCTGCAGGCCGGCGGGCAGCGTCGATTCGAGCGCCGGCAGTTGCTTCATGATCTGGTTGACGGTGGCGATCACGTTCGCGCCCGGCTGACGCTGCACGTTTAGCACGATGGCCGGCGTGCGGCCGTACCACGCGCCGCGTCCCACGTCCTGCGCGGCCTGGCTCACGCGCGCGACATCGCGCAGATACACGGGCGCGCCGTTCTGATACGCGATCACGGTGGCCAGATAGTCCTGCGGGTCGACGATCTGGTCGTTCGCGTTGATCGTGTAGTCGAGCTCTGGCCCGTCGAAGTTACCTTTCGGCTGGCTGACGTTGACGTTCGCAAGCAGGGTGCGCAGATCGTCGAGATTCAGACCGTAGGCCGCGAGCTTTTGCGGGTCCGCTTCGACGCGCACGGCCGGCACGTTGCCGCCTGCCGTCGTCACGAGACCGACGCCGGGGACCTCGGAAATCTTGGTGGCGAGGCGATTGTTGGCCGTGTCCTGCAACTGCGTCAGCGACATCGACTTCGAGGTGACCGCGAGCGTGAGGATCGGCTGATCGGCCGGGTTGACCTTCGCATAGGTCGGCGGCGCGGGCAGGCCGGTGGGCAGGAAGCTGTTGGCCGCGTTGATCGCCTGCTGCACGTTCTGTTCGGCGATGTCGAGGTTCAGCGAGAGATCGAATTGCAGCGTGATCACCGACGCGCCTTCCGAACTGTAAGACACCATCTGCTGCAAGCCCGGAATCTCGCCGAGCTGGACCTCGAGCGGCGCGGTGACGGTGGTCGCCATCACGTTCGGGCTCGCGCCCGGATAGAAGGTCTGAACCTGGATGGTCGGATAGTCGACGTCGGGTAGCGACGAGACCGGCAGGAAGCGCACCGCGACCAGGCCGACGAGCACGAGCGCGACCATCAGCAGCGACGTCGCTACGGGTCTCAGGATGAACAGGCGGGAGAAGTTCATCGGCGGGGCGGCGTGTTATGAGGCCGTGGACGCCGTGTCGGGCGCGGACGCCGGACGTGTGCGCCGCGCAGTGGACGCGGACCCGGGCGCCGCAGCCGAGGCGCCCGCAGCATCCGAAGCGCCCGCTGTACCCGAAGCCGGCCGCGTCGCCGACGCCTTGATCTTCACGCCGTCGCTCAAGCGGTCCATGCCGTCGGTGACGACCACGTTGCCCGCGGCGAGCCCCGACGTGATCACCGTATGCTGGCCGTCGCCCGGTCCCAGCGTGACCTTGCGCACCGATACCGTGTTGTCGGCGTTGACGAGATACACATAGTCGCCGGGCGCGCCGCTCTGCACGGCGGGCGTCGGCACCAGCACCGCGTTTTGCAGCGTATCGACCAGCAGCTTGACGTTGACGAACTCGTTGGGGAAGAGCGCCTCGTCGTCGTTGGGGACGGTTGCGCGCAGCGTGACGGTGCCGGTCGCGGTTGCCATCTGGTTGTTGATCGCGTACAGCGTGCCGGTGGCGATTTGCCGGGAATTGTCGCTGCTGAATACGGCGACGGGTAGCTGCGCGCCGGCGTTGATGCGTTGCAGCACCTTGTCGAGCGCGGTTTGCGGCACGGTGAATTCGACGGTGGTCGGCTTCATCGTCGTGATCACCGCAATGCCCGGTTGGCTCGACGCGGTCACGTAGTTGCCCGGGTCGACGAGGCGCAGTCCGACCCGCCCCGACACCGGCGCGGTGATATGGCAGTAGAGCAGGTCGAGAACGAATTGCGCGACGTTGGCTTCGTCGGCCTTGACCGCCGCTTCGTCCTGCTGGACGAGAAACTGCTGATCCGCATAGGTCTGTTCGGCGATCGACTTGCGTTCGTTGAGTTGCGTAAAGCGCGCGAGATCGGCGCGCGCCTGGGCGAGCGCCGCTTTGTCCTTGGCGAGTTGCGCCTCGGCTTGCCGCTTGCTGATTTCGTATTGGCGCGAGTCGATCTGCGCGAGGAATTGCCCTTTCTCGACGTCCTGACCTTCGCGATAGCCGACGGCGGTCAGGTAGCCGCTCAGTTGCGGCAGCACGGTCACGGTGGCGACCGGCGTCACGGTGCCCAGTTCGCTCAGCGTCTCCGGCATCGGTCCCGTGGTGGCGGCGGCGACCGTCACGACCTGGGGTGCCACGCCGGGCTTGGGCGCCTTCGAGCGCAACAGATGAAACACCACCAGCGCGATCAGCGCGAGCACCACGAGCGCCAGCACGATACGGCCGCGCCGCGGACGCTTGACCGGGATTGACGACACTTCGCTCATGACGGTCTCCCGCCGGATCCGTGGCACCCGGCGACCGCCGTCGAGGAACGGCCCGGCCAATTGCTGTCGAAGAGCGTCATACGAACTCCCAGGATGGGGCATCGCCGTCGCCGGCGACAGGAATCCAGACAATCACTAGCAGAGTCTATCCGACTGTGGAGCTAGTTCTCACGACAGTACCTTGACGGGCGTTTCGATTTGTTACGGTCGGCCAGGCCGTGGCGCCTTACCGTCTGTCCAGGCGCGAGCGCGAGCATCCGGAAAAAAGTAGCGGCGACGCGGGACGTCGTCGGGCACCAGCGAAGCACGCGCGCCGTGCCGACATGTAACCACGTAACTTGGCGCAACAGAACCGTAGCCTGAATGTCGGACTCGCGAACTAGCATCACGGCATTGTCCAGTCTCAACCGACGAGGTAACCGATGCTGAGCCATCATGAACTCGCGACACTGCTGCGTCTCGCGGACACCGAGCGGCGTCCGGAGGCGATCGATCCCGACGTGCTCGCCCTGAGCCGATACGATCTGATCGAAATCGACCGGCGCGAGGAGGGCGTGATAGTGGGCGGCACGTCGACGCTGCGGTTGACGAGCCGGGGCCGTGAACTCGTGCGCCGGCTGTTCGGTGGTGGCGACCGCGACGGCGCGTGAACGGAGTCCCTTGCGCCGTCGCGTGCGTCCCGCATCACATGAGATCGGGACGCGGAGCGGGCGTGCGTCTGATCTGCCGCGCCAGCGTGTCGCGATAGATGCCCGGCACGGCGGCCAGCTCGGCCGGCGTGCCTTGCTGAACGACACGGCCGCGGTTGAGCACCACGATCCGGTCGAAGGACTGCAACGTCGACAGCCGGTGAGCGATCGCGACGACGGTGCGATGCTTCATGAGCCGTTCGAGCGCCGCCTGAATGGCGATCTCCGATGCGGTATCGAGCGCCGACGTCGCTTCGTCGAGCAGCAGGATGGGCGAGTCTTTCAGAATGGCCCGGGCGATCGCGATGCGCTGGCGCTGTCCGCCAGAGAGTTTGGTGCCGCGGTCGCCCGCGACGGTGTTGAGCCCTTCGGGCATCGCGTTGATGAAATCGAGGCAATAGGCGTCCTCGCACGCGCGGCGCACGTCGGCCTCGCTCGCGTCGGGACAGCCGTAGCGGATGTTGTCCAGCAGCGAGCGGTGAAACAGGGAAACGTCCTGCGGCACGACCGAGATGGCGCCTTGCAAGCTTTGCAACGTGACATGCGCAATGTCCTGGCCCGAAATCCGCACGTACCCGGAGCCCGGTTCGTAGAAGTGCTGCAGGAGCGCGAGGATGGTCGATTTTCCCGCCCCCGAGGGGCCGACGAGACCGACGCGCTCGCCCGCGCCGATATGCAGGTTCAGGCCGGTCAACACCGGGCGGCGCCCCGGATACGCGAACGTCACGTCTTCGAAGTCCACGGTGGCGCGCCGGACTTCGAGCGCCGCCGCCCTGGTCGGCTCGGGCATGGCGTGCGGGATCAGCAGTGTCTGCGACGCTTCGCCAAGCCGGGCGACATGCTGGGTCAGGTCGACGAACGCCACGGCAATATCGCGCGAGCCGTGCAGGATCGAGAAACCGAGTGAGCCGACCAGAACGACGTCGCCGGTGGTCGCACGGCCGACGCTCCACAGCCACACGGTCCACCCGAGCACGCAAGTCGACAGAATGCAGGTGGCGAACGCGTGCAACAGGCGCAGTTTCTCGAGATAGAGCAGGCTGCGCTTGCGGGCATCGCCTTCGGCGGCGAGCAGCGCGTCGAAGCGCCCCCGCTCCATCACCACGGCGCAGAAGGCGCGGACCAGCCCCATATTGCCGATGACGTCCACGAGTTCGCCGTCGACCGAGGCAGCCTGCGCGGCGAACGCCTCGTGCCGGGCGGTGCCTTTGCGCGCCAGCAGGAACAGGCAGAAAGCCAGCCCGACCGAAATCGCGACCAGCGTGAGGCTCATGGGAATGCTGACCACGCCGACCATGACGATCGCCCCGACCACGGTCAGGCACGGCGGAAAGGCCGTCCACGCCACCGTGTTTTCGATCACGTACACCGCGTTGGCCGTCGCCGATATCCGGCTCGACAGGACGCCGGGTTGCTTGTCGGCGAAGAAGGTCGGGGCGTGCACGGTGAGATAGTCGAACATCTCGCGCCGGATGTCGCCTGTCACCGCCACGAACGTGCGCGCCGAGATCCATCCGGCAATGCGCCAGAAGAGATTGTCGGCGAGGATCAGCGCGACGAGCACGGCAAACGCGTGAATCACCTGTTGCGGATGGGCGCGGCCGCCCGGCAACGCGTCGATCAGATTGCGGATCCCATATTGCGATGCGAGTGCACAGCCGACCGCTGCCACGACGCTGGCCAGCACGATGGCGTGCGCCAGCTTGCGACGGGCTACGTAGCGCCAGATCAGCCGGATGGGCCGCCCGGCGTATCGCGACAGCACGCGGGACTGCCGCCGCCTGCGCACGCGCCCGGCCCGGCCGGTATCGCCATCGTTGGTCAATTCCATGACACCGCTTCCCCTTGGTGGAAGGAGTCGGGCGTCCATGCTGTGCCACCCCGACGGGCAGCCGACAGTCGAGAAGTCCGGTTCCGGCAGCACGCAAGCGGCGTGCCTTCGCAAGCAGCGAGCCGGTCTGACCGGCGGCGATGCATATTGGGTAAGGGCGTGCGGTGTTTCCCCCGGTTTTTGTCTGACGCGATACCCTATACTTCCAAACTCCAAATCGGTTCGGCGCTTGTCACCGGCAAGCCGTTTTTATCATCCGCAACGTGGGCTCCGTGCAATGTCGACCCGCCGCCATCCGCTGGGAATGCGATGAGTGACCCTATGCAGCCGCCGTTTTCCATTCTCTTCGTCGACGACGACGAGATGTCGCGCAACCACTTCGCGCGCGCGATGAGTGCCGATTACAAAGTGTATGTCGCCCAAAGCGCCGACGAGGCGATGACGGTGCTAGGCAAGCACGCTTCGGAAATTGCGGTGCTGGTGACGGACTTCCGCATGCCGGGCCGCGACGGCGACGATCTGTTGCGCCAGGTGGCGCAGGAGTATCCGCAAATCGTGCGCATTCTCGTGACCGCCTATGCGGACAAGGACATGCTGCTGCAAACGGTCAATACGGGCGACGTGTTCCGCATTATCGAAAAGCCGCTGCGAACGGACATGGTGCGCGAGGTTCTGCAACTGGCAACCGCGCGCTATACGGAGCGGGAAACGCGTCAACAGCGGCTGCTGGCAATGGACGAGACGCTCGCTTTTCTCGCCCACGAGCTGAATACGCCGTTGGCGACGATCTCGCTGTTCGCGCGCTCCGTCGAGAACGACGTGGCCGAGCAATACGACCCGGAGCGTCAACGGGAGATCGGCCTCGCGGCAAAGTCGATGCTGAACAACGCCCAGTATTGCCTGACGCTGATCTCGTCTTTCTGGGCGACGGTGCACAAGAGCGGCGGCCAGAAGTCCGCCTCGGGCGGTGGCACGCGCGCGGTCAGAGCGACGCGGTTGATCGCCACGCTGCTCGACACCTATCCGTTTGTCGCGTCGCAGCGCGATTGGGTGAAGGTCGACGTGGAAGGGGATTTTGTCGTGCACGCCATGCCCAATTGCGTGGCGCTCGTGCTGTCTTCACTGCTGTCCAACGCGCTGCGCGCGCTCGACGGCACCAGCGCGCCTTCGTTGCGCCTCGAAGTGGTGGCTTTCCCTGAACCGGAGATCCGCATTCGCGACAATGGCCCGGGAATCGCGCCAGAGGTCAAAGCACGTTTGCTGCAGGATCCGGTCACCACTTACGCCGGCGCCGGCGGCCACGGCATGGGCATGATCTTCTGCAACCGCATTATGCAATCGTTCGGCGGCTGCCTGCGGATCGAATCCACGGTCGGTGCGGGGACCACGGTGACCATGGGCTTTCCCAGTTTCAATAGCCACATGCACACCGCTGACGACGAAGAACCGTCCGACAGTCAGGTGGCCTCGCGATGAAATCGAATGGCCTGGATGGCCGCTTGTGTCACCGCTTGCATCACCACTAGTCGCTCAGAAAATCCCGATGATCGCGGCGTGCCTTGGCCGTGGCGAAATACGTCTGCAACGCATCGGTTGAACGCTCGCTCAAGATGCAGATGCGCGCGAGCCAGTCGGTTTCCACCGGCCATTCGCCTTCCACCACGCGCGGATAGATTTGCCGCGCGAACTGATGCAGCGCTCTTGCGCCGATATTGCCGCTGACGCCCAGCAGGAGGTGCAGCGCGCCGTGCGTCGATTCGAGGTCGACAGCCGCGACACTGGCCGCCAGCCGGGGCACGAGCTGGCGAATCTGCTCGATGCCTTTGAGGAACGATTCGTCGAGCAGATCGAGCGACGCCAGTTCTTCGAGGTGTTTCTCGTCGAGCAGTTCGCTTTCGCTCACGATCGGCAGCTTGCCCGCCGGCATGGCCGGTGGCGTCGGCGGTAGACCGGCTTCCGTCGGCGCGTTCGAGCCACGTTGCCGTGCAAACTGTCTCGCAAGGCACGCATAGAGAGAACTGGCTTGCACGGGTTTGATCATGACTTCGTTCATGCCCACTGCCAGACAGGTCTGGACCGCCTTGATATCGGACTGGCTGGTCAAGGCGATGATCGGCAGGGTGGCGTACGAATCGGCACGGGCGCGAATCGATGCGGTCGTTTCCAGGCCGCCCATTCCCGGCATATTCATATCCATGACGATCGCGTCGATCACGCCGTCCGCCTGCAGATGCGCGAGCACGGCCTGCCCATGCTCGGCCTCGACGACGCTCGCGCCGCATCGCTCCAGATAGGCTTTGGCCACCAGCCGGCTGTAGGTGTCGTCGTCCGCGACCAGGATCGATTTGCCGGAGAACGCGTCGGATTTCTGGCTCAAGTGGTGCCGGTTGCCGTTTTCGAAAAGCGCCTGGAGCGTCGTGATCAATTCGAGCACGCTGCAGGATTTGCTGATGATTTCGTCCATGCCGGCTCGGCGGGCGAGCACGCGCACCACCGTGCCGGGCTCGGCCGTATAGGCGGCGATCAGGACATTCCAGCTCGGATAATCGTGACCGGCGCGAATTCTCTCGGCGGTCGCGTAGCCATCCAGAACCGGCATGTTGATGTCCATCAACACGAGGTCGTAAGGGGCCGATTCCCGAAGCACGCTCAACGCGATCGCGCCGTTTTCCGCTTCACTCAGGTATGCGCCCACTTTCGACAGCGCACGGCAGGCTCGCGCGCGCTGACCCGCGTCGTCGTCCACGATGAGAATGCGCTTGTCTTTGAAGACCGGCGTGGCGCGTTCGAAAATCTGCCGCTCGTGGTCCACGATTTCGCTCTTCGGGACGACGGGAAACTGCAGCGTGAATTCCGTGAATTTGCCGACTTCCGAACGGCAACTGATGCTGCCGCCGAAGGCGCGCATCGCGCGCTGGCAATAGGCGAGTCCGAGTCCTGTGCCGTCCGAATTGCCCGCTGTACGGAAGGGCTCGAACAGATGCGACAGCATGTCGGGCGCAATGCCGGGACCGGTGTCGCGAACCATGACCGACTGCTGCTCGATCGTCAGCGTGAGCGTGGCCGCCGGGTGCGTAGCGATGTGATGCAGCGCGTTCTTGATCAGGTTGAACAGGGTGAACAGATAGACGGTTTCGTCGACCTTGAAGGTGAAGTCTTCCCGCACCACGAGCCTGACCTTGTCGCGCTCCTTCTCGTCGCCGAAGCCGTATTCTTCCAGCGCCTTACGCGTGGTGCTCGTCGCACTCAGATACGTGAGGTAATCCGGGCGAATGGGTTTGGCGCTGACTTCGTCGAGCGTCATGGCGATGATGCGCAGGCCACGCTCGATCGACAACTGCCCTTGAGCGAGATGGCGATAAAGCCCCGCGGCGCTCTCGGCACTGTCGTGGCTATCGTGCCTGTCGTGTGTGAGTGCCAGCGGCCGGTTGGAGCCCATTGTCGCGGGCAGGGCTTCTTCCACGCGATCCAGCACGTAGCGCAACTGGCTGAGAGGGTTGCGCATTTCATGAGCGATCGAACCGGCAAGGGCCTGCAACGCACGGTTCTTTTCGACGAAGATGCGCCCTTTGCTGATCGCATGGCTGAAGGCCATGCTGCACAGAACGACGACCGGCAGCAAGGCGAGATTCGATTGATCGGCGGCGGTCACGACAATCGGAACCGGCGAACTGATCACCGCGGCGAGCGCCCCGGAGAATACGCCGATGCCGATGCAGCCCATCAGCAAAAGCGGATTGTCGATGCACAGCGCCATGATGAAGATCATCATGACCTCGGTCATCATCCACATGGTGGAGAATGCATTTCTGATCGCGAGAAAAGTGCAAACGAATGGCAGTACGTAGATCAGGCAGCAATGCCAATAGATCAGCAGGTAATGGTTGAACCGCTTCGGCCAATGCGCCTGGAAAATCAACGGAATGCAGACGAGCGCCGCACTCAGTCGAAGGGAGAGATTGTCGTAAGGTTGCGGCAGGACATAGGTCCAGACTACGTAGTAGATGGGGTGGCACAGGAGGCCCAGTGCGCCGCCCCATCGTATTGCAAACCGGCTTCGTTCCAGCACGTCCCGCATGCTCTCGCGCGGTATTACCATCAGGCCTCCAATGACGTTTACGAGCCCATCAATTCTCGCTTGCCGCGAAGTTGTGCATCCAGTTCGATCGGCGAGCCGTTTTTCCCATGAAAAGGGCCGACCGCAAAGCCGTACTTCTTCAGCAGGCTGTGCGTGTAGGAGACGGACCACACGGGCGGGCTGCCGATGATGAAGTCGGACGCAATGCCTTCCTGCCAGGCGGAGTAGCCTTCGGCGAAACAGGTATAGCAATCGCGCGTGGTCGGCAGCCGGAACGGGAAGGTGGTGTTGAGTCCGGCCGGCCCACGGGCGAAGCACTCAATATATAGCGTATGACCGCGTGACGCGAGTTCAGCCTCGACGCTCGCCGCCCGGGGGTGCGAGTCGTCGATCCAGAACTGCGCGCGCTTGAGATCGGCTGCGGTGAGGTAGGGCACGCTGGTGCTGCTCGCCAGAATGGCGCCGTCGAAGTCCGGCAAGGGGGTGTTCGGACTGAACGTGTGCACGGAAACCCGCGTTTTGCCGAGCAGGTCCGACGCCATCAACTCCTTGGCTTGCTCCGTGAGCAGGTTCACCTTGTCCGGCAGATCGATCAGAACAAGCTCGCGCGGTGCATCTTTGTAGAGCGCGTATTTGGCCACCGTCGTGCCGAGCCGGCCGGCCGCACCGAATAGAGCAAGCTTGGTCTTGCCGAACTCGAGGTCGAGTTCATTGCAGCAGTGCATGGCCCAGTCTTTCAGCATCGCCGCGGTGGCGGCGTGACCCGTGGTGATATGCGGCGGCTTGGTATCGCGCGGCAGTGCGCCGTAGTTGCAGGCGTATGGCGTGGAGGCGCCCATTGCCACCATGTTCAGGCCCGCTTGTCTTGCCAGCTCCAGTGCCGGAAAAAATTGCGTCTCGCGGAATCGCTTGATGCCGCGCGGGCTGCCGAGCCATAGCTCGAGCGGAACCGGACAGGCAATATTGGCCCCGATGATCTGGGAGCCCGAATAGATCGGTGAGGCAATGAAAGGCTTGGTGTTCCAAAGCTCTTCTTCGAAAGACGCGTTTCTGTGCTTCACATTGTGAAATGAAAACGAAAGTGTCTCCCAGTCGGTAGCGTGAAATAAAAACCCGACGCCGCCTTGGCCGGCGGGCAGGTTGTCCCGGATCTCGTCCGGGCTGATGGTGTGTTTAAGTGCCAAGGGGGCGCCCGTTTGAAGTTGACGAACCCCGGTTTGCTCTTCGGAATAGGCCATTACTTCGTGGTGAACAGAAGTTCTCATTTGATTTTCCCTTTGATTGAATCTCACGCTGAACAGTTAGCGCGACAAAGCCGACCGGCGTGTTGGATGGTCGACCCTTCAACTCTAGAGAAAACTGATGCGATGTGCCCGTCTGTTGGTTCGCATTGCCGAGAATGGGGGGCGTCGCGCGATCAGGTCGAACACGGTTGCGTGTGCATTCGAGTTCTTGACGGGTCGGCCGGGCGCCGCTGCCGGCAAGCCAGGCAAGCACCCGGCCGTGTCTTGCATGGCAGCGCTTCGATCTGGCAGATGTTTCTAGTGAGAAGACGGGTTGACCAGACGGGGCGCTGAAATCAAAATCTTTCCATTGGAAAATTTTAAGCGGGCGTATGAATGAACGTTTGAAAATGAATGGCTACCGTGCCAACCCGGCGTCGATCGATTTCGAAGTCGACTGCGGCCCGCTGCCTGTGCGCGGCGAGTTGCCCTCCAGGCTGGCGGGCGTGCTGGTCCGCAACGGCCCGAATCCGCTTCATCCCGATCCGGTGCAGCACTGGTTTGCGGGGCATGGGATGGTCCATTGCTTCGAGTTCGCGAACGGTGGCGTGACGTACCGGAACTGCTGGGTACACACGCAGCGCTGGCTTGCCGAACGGGCGAGTGTGGCCGTCGACGTCGGGCCTTCGGCGCGCGGCCGCAGCAACGATGGAAATTCCGCACCGCGTGCCGAACGGTTTTCATGGCAACCGGGTGGCGGCGCGCAAATAGCCCGCGTGAACGGCGCGTTACGCCGGAGCACGCGAGCTAGTTGATCCACCCGGATTGGCAACGTTTGCACGAGCCACGCATTCCAGCGTGGGCGGGAACACGCGCTTCAAATCCTCCATTCGTGCGGCGTGCTGGACACATACCAGCGCGCCGGATCCGCATGCGTTTCCACGACGTTGATGCGGTGTTCCAGATCGACCAGATCGACCGACGACGCCAGATAGGACTCGCGTTCGTGGTCCTCGGTGGTGATCAGCAAGGCGCTCAGTTTCTTGGCAAGTTCAGCAAACATGATTCTCTCCAGTCCGTGTTGCAACGAGCCGTTTCGGTCCGGCTGTGGGAGCCGGCGTTGCCCGTCGATGGAATGAAGCTTAGGCGCGAAGAATGAGCCGGAAATGAGCGCTCGAAACCGGCGATTAACGCCTTGGCAATGTGCAAATTTCGAACTGACACGCTGCTAATTTCCCCCTCATTCTGCGTGACCACAATGCAGTCATTCGATGCAGCCAACCGACTCGCACCGATCGACAAGGGGAACAGAAAATGAAAGTCATTCGCCATCTGGTAGTCGCTGCGGCGCTCGGTGTCGGCCTGGTGAGTTGCGCCGAAGCGCATGTGTTCGTCGGCGTGGGCGTAGGTGTAGGCGCGCCGGCGTTTCCGATGGTGCCGGTAGTGCCGGCTTACGTGCCGCCGCCGGTCTACTACGCAGCGCCGCCACCTCCGCCGCCGGTGTACACGGCGCCTGTCGTGATTGGGTACTACGGGCATCCGCAGTATCCGCGCTACTACGGCGGGTGGGGTTACGGCTATGGCTACTGGCGCCGTTAAGACGCGTGCCTGAACCGGCAGTACCACGAACCAATAATCAACGATCAAGAGGAATATCAGTCATGAAGCAACGTCAACTGGCTTTTGTCGCCGCTATCGCGCTGGCGCTTTCACTCGTATCCGGCTGTGCGGTCGCCGACGATGGCTACGGCTACTACATGAGCCGTCATCCGAACATCGAAGCCGCGGACTTCAACGCGCAGCAGGCGATCGAGCGGATGCGCGCCGCACAGCGCGCCAACGGCTACGACATGGGCGGCCATGCAGGCCGGGCGATTGCCTTGATGCAGCAGGCTCGCGCCGAGATGCAGGTCTCCGCCGAAATGGCGACGCGTTGAGCGCGTCGACTACCTGGACAAGCGGGGCACATGCACGTCGAATCCGCGATGAATTCACGACGAACAGCCCCGCTCGCATCGCGCGAGCCGCGCTGACCACGGCGTCCGTCGGCCGTTTCTTTCCGATCAGATCATCATGAACGTCCAGCAATCCCAAACCACTTCGACCGATGGCGTGCCGCTCGACACGCTTACGCGACCGCGTGCCGAAAGCTGGCAGGCCGCCTGGGTGCGACGCGCGATTCCGCTGGTGATGGCGCTGCACTTCAGTTCGAGCCGCCGCCCGGCGCCCGACGTGCACGCGCTGCGATTGCGCGCGCATCGCTACACCTTGCCTGGCCGGCTCGCCGCGGCATGCCTTTATCCGCGCGTGCGCCGTCACGCCGATGCCGAACTGAAGGGCGAATGGATTCGTCCGCCAGGCGCTTCACAGGAATCGGAAGAAACAGTGGTGCTATACCTGCACGGCGGCGCGTACTACTTCGGCTCCCCCGCGACGCATCGTGCGTTGACCGTCGAACTGGCCCACTCGACGCAATCGGCGGTGTTCGCGCTCGACTACAGCCTCGCGCCCGAACATCCGTTTCCCGCCGCGCTGGAGGACACCTTGCGCGCCTATCGGGCGCTGCTGGCGCGCCGCATCGCGCCGAGTTCGATCGTGTTCGCCGGCGACTCGGCGGGCGCCGGGCTCGCGCTCGCCGCGCTGGTGGCGCTGCGCGACGCGGGCGAGCCGCTGCCCGCCGGGGCCGTGCTGTTCTCGCCTTGGGCGGACCTGACGACGATCTGGCGCGCGAGCCATAACGCGTTGTCGATGAACCGCACCGCGATGGAAGCGGCCGCCGACATGTATCTGCGCAACGTCAGGCGCTTCGAGCCGCTGGCGTCGCCCGCGCGCGCGAAGCTGCATGGCTTGCCGCCCATTCACGTGCAGACCAGTGACGCCGAGGCGTTGAGCACCGACGCGCGCGAGCTCGCGGCAAGACTGCAACGCGCAGGCAATGCAGTGGAGTTCGCACAATGGCATGCAATGCCGCACGCGTGGCAGTGCTTCGCGCCGTTCGTGCCGGAAGCGCGCGCGGCGCTGGCCGAGGCTTCGCGATTTATTTGCCGCTGCTGGGCGGGCGCGACCTTGCGATGAACGCGTTGATCGCGGCGGCGAGCGCCTGCGGGTATTGATACATCATCGCGTGGCCCGCCGAACGCACGACGAGCAGTTGCGCATGCGGAATCTGCTTGGCGAGCGCTTCCGAGTTCTGCTTCGGCAAGACCTGATCGTCGGCGCCCGTGAGGACCAGGGTAGCGAGGCGCACGTTCTTCAGCGCTGCTGCGGCGGCCTGGTCGCCGGCCCAGTCATGCAGCAGTGCGGACTGGCCTTCGGTCACCGTCGCCGAAATGGCCGGCGACTGGTAGCCGGCCGGCTGGAACATATTCTTACGGAAGCACCGTTGCGCTGCGTCCACCGCAGTGGGCGGAAACAGGACCCGCATGACGTCCATGAAGCTGGTGCCCGGCTTGCCGGACAGGGTGGCTTCGACGTCGGGCGTCACCGGCACGCCGAGCGACCCCGGCGCGGGCGCGCTCATGAGGACGATGCGCCGCACGGCGAGCGGCGGGTCGAACGCGAGTTGCTGGGCAATGGCGCCGCCCATCGACCAGCCGACGAAGGTGACGTCGGAGAGGTGCAGTGTGTCGATCAGCGCGGCGGCGTCGAGTGTCATGTCCCGTGCGGAAAAGCTGGATGCCGCCGGTTCGGAGCGGCCGATGCCGCGGTTGTCGAAGACGATCACTTCGTGCCGCCTGGCGAGATCGGTCAGAAAGGCGGCGTCCCATTCGGCCATCGTCGCGCGAAAGCCGGTTTGCAGCACGATCGGCGTGCCGCGGCCGAAGCGGTAGTACGCGATGTCGCCGTTCACCGTATGCGCGATCTGCTCACGAATCGATGGTTTGTGATCCGGGCGATCGGCAACGACCGGGCAGGCCTTTTCGTTCGCGTAGTGGACGGTTTTCGCTTCGACGAGCGCGGCCTGCGTGGCGCCGAATAGCGCCAGCAGCGAAGTCGCCGCGATGAGACTGCGCAGGCGTGTCATGAAGCCGGTCCTTTGCCGGCTTCGCCGAGCATGACGGTCCAGCCGAGCCCTCGCACGTTGCGAATCACGGTGAGCCCGAACTTCTTGCGCACCGAATGAATCAGCACATCCACCGCGTTGCTTTCGACCTCTTTGCCCCAGCCGTACAAACGGTCTTCGAGTTGTTCGCGCGACAGGATCGTGCCGGGGCGTTCGAGAAACGCGAGCATCAGCGCGAATTCGCGTGCGGAGAGCACGGTCGTGGTGCCGTTGCAGGTCAGCGTGCGTTTGTCGAGATCGAGGCTGAGCGATTCGTCGCCGAGACGCGACGACGCGTAGCCGGCCTTGCGGCGGATCACTGCACGGATGCGGGCGAGCAGTTCGGGGACGTCGAAAGGCTTGAGCAGGTAATCGTCGGCGCCGACATCGAGACCCTGTACGCGCGAATCGAGATCGTCGCGGGCGGTCAGGATCAACACCGGGACCGCGTTGCCGGCCGCGCGCGACGACTTCAGCAGCGCGATGCCGCTCATGCCGGGCAAGCCCAGATCGAGCAGCACGACAGTGTATTCGGCGTTGGCCATGGCGTCGCGCCCGGCGATGCCGTCCCTGACCCAGTCGACGCTATAGTCGGCGTCCTTGAGTGCACGCAGCAGACTTTGGCCAATCTGCAAATCGTCTTCAACGAGGAGAATTCTCATGATCGTCCTGTCGGCAGCAGTCAGGTTGTGCCTGGCTCGCAGCTCGCGGGTGCGTGGCCGGGCCACGACAGGCGAGCGATTGAATGATAACCGACGCACGCGCGGCGGCATGATCCGCAGTGCCGATCTGGTCGAATGAGTGAGGGGTTTGTGCGTGCCGACGCAAGCGTGGATGCGGGACGATTCGAAGACTTCGCTGCGTGCGCAGCGATGAGAGGCCGGGACTCGTGGCGTGCCGAAATCCTGCTGGCGCAGGTGGCGGATCGAGACGCCACATAACGCGGTGTGGCGGCTCGCTGTGTCGTCGTCAATAAGCGCCGGCCATGGCGAGCAGATAGAACGGCAGCAGATCTTCGTTCGATGGCGGCGGCTCCAGCGCTGCGCCGGCTGCGTCAGCGGGTGCGTTGGCGGTGTCGTCGGACTGGGTGGAAAGGGCGGTTTGCGTGTCCATGATGCTAATCCTCGTGATGATCGAACCGCATCTGCGGAGAGCCGAAAGGGTCTTTCCGTGCGGGATAGAGTCATCGTGAGCCTCGTGAATTAGCGTGAAATTAGTCGATGTTCCGAGCCCTGCGATGAAGAAGCGCAGGGCTGCGAAACGCTACTGCTAGCGCGATGCCTGCCCGGCCGCGTGCTGTTCCGGATACCACGACGTGAACTTGACCGCGGCGACCAGCGCGGCCACGGTCGCCATCACGCCCACCGAATGGGGCAGCGCCGGCGCATAAACCATCTCGATGTCCGCGAGCACCAGCATGCCGAACGCGAGCGCCCAGGTGGCGCTGATCACATAGTTGACGTGGATGAAACGCTCGCTGTTCCACTGCTCGCGATCGACGGTCTCGCGTGCGTATTGCAGCGTGAATGGCCGCCGCAATGCGATCGACGCCAGCACGACCAGCGCAAGCCCTGCATCGACCCGCAGCCGCACCGCGGCGATCGACCAGTGCACGTCACTGGTCAGCGCATAGATGGCCAGCGCCCCAAATAGCAGGACGGTGCAGGCTTCCAGCAGCTTGACGTGGCGGGCCGGGCTTACGAGATCGCGCACCAGCAGCGCGGCGGCGACGAGCGCACCGGCAAGCAGTCCCGCCTGCGCGCCGGCAAGGCGTTCGATCACCGCAAAGGCTAGAAACGGGGCAAAGCTCAGCAAGAGATTCATCGTGGACTCCAGAGTTGGGGGAGGTTCGCGTGATGGCAGCCGGCCGTGCGTTTCGCGTAACGCGGACTACGCATGACGGCCATGCGAAGCCAAATGCCGGTATGTTTACAGTGGAAAGATATTGCCTAAATTTTCAGCGCGAGTCAAGTGGAGATGATTGGGAGCCAATTCATTCGTTCGCCGGGCAAATCACCTCGACGTCGATGCCGATCGACCCGCGGACGAGCGTCGTCCGAGTGCTCACTTTCACCTAACTCTCGAAGCCGATCATGCGTCCTGCAGCACACGAAAACGACGCTTATCGAAACCACCAGGGTGAAGGAGAATCATCATGTCAACACTTCGTTCAGCATTGGCCGTCGCCGTCATGGCCGCGTCCGCTCTTGCGGTGAATACCGCTCACGCCGCCGAGGGCTGCGGTCCGAACGGCTGGCGCGGTACCTGGGGCCATTGCCATTACGCGCCGCCGGTCTATGTCGCGCCGCGTCCGGTGATCTATGCAGCGCCGCCGGTCTCGACCTACGCTTGCCCTCCCGGCTACTGGCTGGGCCCGTGGGGCCATTGCCGCGACACGCCATATCACGGCCGCCTGCCGAACGGCGGATGGCAATGAGCGGGCGCAAGCCTGATCCGTCGCCGGCGATGGGGCCGACGGCGGATCGTTCCAGGTCCGCCGCGTGCACAGACCTTATCCACAGAAAATGTTCGCAACCCTGTGGACAAGTCCTGGCCAAGCGAGATAACTGATTGAGTGCAGAAGGATTTCTTCGCGGGAGCAGCGAACGCGCTCACTCCATCGGCGAGGCGAGCAAGGACACCGGCACGCCATGGCAATTGACCCGGGCGACGAGCGCCGCGCCCAGGCCCGCACTCGACTTCTCGTGCGCATCGAATGAGGTCATCTCCCTGTCGACCCGCAGAATGTTGATGGGCCACGACGGCCGGGACAGCCGTTCGTGCGCGAAAGCCCCGACCCATAGCGGCGTGATGGACGTGCCGTTGCCCACCGCGTAACCGCTGGGCCAGAAACGCAGCACATCGCGTTCGTCGCGCGAGTCGCCCGGACGCATGAAGACCACCGAGGACGGCACGCCGTTGTTGAGTTTCGGCAAGACCGGCAGCGACACCGCGGCCACGTTGGGCGAGGCCAGCGAGAGCAGGCTGTGCGCCGAGACGTCCGTGCCCTCGACCCACCCTTGGGCGCGCAACTGTCCGCGGATCGAATCGAGATTCGAGACCCACTGCAGCGTGAGCGGCTCTTTGCGGTCGCCGCCCATATCCGAGCGGTAGCACGGCAGGCGCTTCCACAGGGACAGTGTCCATTCCGATTGCGTGACCAGCACGGGCGACGGACGCAGCGCGCTATCCGGCGGCGGGGTGGGCATGTTGAAGCCGATCTGCACGCCCACGCTGACCAGCACGACCGCCAGCACCACGACGGGCATGAACGCGCGTTCGGGCGGTGCTTCCGGGTGCCGCCACATCGCTGTCAACGCAACGATCGCCACCCAGATGTACGCGAGCGCGGCGCCGCCGATCGCATCGGACACCCAGTACCTGCCGAAGTACAGTCCCGCGAGCGCGACCACGATCACCACGATCGCACTCGCGGCCGCCACCAGCACGCCCTCAAGCCGGCCGACCCGGCGCGCCAGCAGAAACGCGAGAAAGCCGTACACGATGACGGTCGCGGCGACGTGATTGCTCGGAAACACATAGGAGCCGGCCATCAGCTCATTGGGCGGCGCGCGGCGCATCGCGAACTGCAGCGCGAAGATCAGCAATTGGGAAAACACCACAGCCGCCAGCCAGTAGCCGATGGTGCGCCAGCGCCGCTCGAGCAGCATCCACATCGCGACCGTCACCACCAGCGCCGCGAGCGTGAAGCTGCTGCCGAGTGTCGAGAGTCCCGCAAGCACGGTGTCGCTCCAGGGCGTGCGTACCGATTGCAGGAAGTGATAGACGGAGAGGTCCACTTGCGTCAGCGGATCGCCGCTGATGACGTCGTCGAGCACGCCGAAAAAAAGCGCGCCCGACACGAGCACGACCAGCGACGTCAGCAGGATGCTGCTGGCGTCGGGTGTGCTGGGGTCGAGCATCCTGCGCGCGAAACGGCCGAACGGCCCCGGATGCCGGCACGCCCAACTCCCGAGCTGGCGGCCCGCCGCGCCCGACCATGCATTGGCATGCGAGAGCAGAAAACGCGCGGCGCGAAAGCTCAGCCAGACGATCCCCACCAGCAGCGCGATGATCACGACGAGCCGGAACGACACCGCGCCGGCCAGCAGCACCGAGGCGCCGAATATCATGCCCGGCAGGATATGGGCGGGCGCCCAGATCAGCGCGGACAGCACGTTCATCGCGTAGAAGCGCAGCGGCGACATGCCCAGCATGCCCGCCACCACCGGCACGATCGCCCGCAAGGGGCCGATGAAGCGCGCCAGCACGACGCTCTTCGCGCCATGTTTGCGGAAGAAGCGGTGACCTGCCTCGAGCAGTTCGGGATGTTTGCGGAACGGCCAGAACTGGACGATCCGGTGCTTGTAGCGGCTGCCGATCCAGAAGCTCATGCCGTCGCCGGCGATGGCGCCCGCGATCGCCCACACCAGTGCCCAGCCGAGGCTCAGCGAGCCGGTGCCGACCAGCGCGCCGGCGAGGAACATCGCGGTGCTGCCCGGAACGAAAGTGCCGATGACGGCGAGAGACTCCAGAAAGGCCGCCAGGAAGACGACCGTCAGCGTCCAGCCAGGATGACCGGCTAACAGATGCAGGAGGTGGATGTAGGCGTGCTCCATCGTGCGCGATCAGCCGTTCTGGCGTAACGATTGATCATAACGCGCGAGGGAGCCGTCTTATTCCTTTTTGGGGACCGCTCGCATGTTCACGAAGCGCTAAGCGAATCGCCGGAGACGTGAACGCGTTCGCCGATCTGCACGGCTGGTTGCGTCGGGTAGCTGAAGTTGCGATAGCTGCCGTCCTGCATGCGGACCTGGACTTCGTAAGTGGTCTGCTTGCGCACCGCGTGCTCGATGCCGTTACCGGCGAGTCCGCCGCCGACCGCGCCCGCAATCGTCGTGAGAATCTTGCCGCGGCCGCCGCCGATCTGATTGCCGACCAGCCCGCCCGCCACCGCTCCGCCCAGCGCGCCGAGCCCCGTGGTCGGCTCGGGCGCCTGCACCGTATTGATGGCGACGACTTCGCCCGCGTACGGATCGGCGGCGACCGGCCGCGGTGCCGCGGCGTCATAAGGTGCCTGGTAGCCCTGATTGTTTGCGTAGTTCGGCGCGGCCACCGGGTTTGCGCGGCGCGGGTGATGAACCGGCGGCCGGGCAGGGGCGGCTTGCTGCGCGGTCTGCTGAACCGGAGCCGGTTGCGGCGCCGCGATCGGCGCGCTGGCGATCTGCGGCGCCGCCGCCGTGACCGGCAGCGCCGGTTCCGTGACGGCATGCGAAGTCGGCAGCAGGCCGGTCATCGCGGCGATGCCGGTTGCGCTCGCCAGGATGACGGCGACAGCCGCGCCGGCAACCAGCGGATGAATACGGCTGCGTTGCGCTTGGCTGGTAGCGAGGTTCGTGTTCATGGCGGACTCCGCGGGTAGGTGCTTGCAATAACGCCGCGAAAGTGCGCCCGGTGGACACGGGTCGCGTGCTCCTTTGTAAGGATTTGTACAACTTCGCGCGTCCGGTTACACGTTCAGATTTCGTCGCTGAATTCGTCGAGGAAACGTTGCAGGCGGTCATGGCGCAGGCTCGCCAGACGCGCGCCGGTCGTCGTTTGAAAACCCGCCGAGAGTTTCAGCAGCTTGGTGTGGAAATGGTCGAGCGTGTAGCGCGTGTCGTCCAATGGACGCCGCGTTGCGTGCGGATCAGCCGGATCGTACAAGGCGCGGCCCATCCGTCCCGCGACGTAGAAGCAGCGCGCCACGCCCAGCATGCCGAGCGCGTCGAGCCGGTCGGCGTCCTGCAGCGTTTTCGCTTCGAGCGTGGTCGGCGTGACGGCGGCTGAAAAACTGTGCGCCTCGATCGCGTGCGCCGTGGCCTCGACTTGCGCTCGCGGCCAGCCGAGCGAGGCCAGCACGAGTGCCGCTTTTTCCGCCGACAGGCGCGACGCCTGCGCGCGCAGCGGCGAGTTTTTTTCGACCGCGACGCAATCGTGCAGCAACGTGGCGGCGAACAGCACCTGCGCATCGCCGCCTTCTTCCGCCTGAATGGCCGCGGCGTTTTTCCAGACGCGTTGCAGATGCGAGGTGTCGTGCGAACCGTCGCCGTTGTCGTCGTAAGCGTGCGGCAGGAGAGTTCGGGCCAGATCCTGAAAGGGGGCGAAGGCGGGTTGTGTCATCGGTGCAGTCTGTGAAGAAAGCCGTCGATTATCGCGCATCGTTCGCCGAGTTCTGATCTGGCGGCGGTGAACGAAGCGGGTCGGGCGTCGTCATACTATTTGAGCGGCCGGCAATGCGGACACCGCGGCCGCGCAATTCGACGATGTAACGGAGTGGGCTATGAAGATCGTAAAGGGCAGTATCGTGGCGTCGGCACTCGTGATGGGTGTCGCCACGGCGGCATATGGGCAGTCGGTCGGCCTGCCGGGCAATGCCGGCGCGGGTGGCATGAATGGCGTGCAGTCCAGCGGGATCAATAACATGGGTGCCGCGGCGGGTGCGGGGCTGGGGACGGGAGCCGGCACGAGTCCGACACCGGGCGTCGGCACGATGGGCGGCGCGGGGGCCGGTCCCGCGCTCAACACCATGCGGGCAAACGGCACGAGCCTGAACATGAATCCGGACCCACGCGTGCCGAATCTCGCCGGCAAGGGCATGCCGGCGCGGAATTAGTCAGCAAGCTGCGCGCGTCCATCGCGTGATGGCCGCGTATAAAATGCACGCCTCGGCAAGCGGATCCGGTTCGACGGCAAGGAGATGGGCATGGCGTACGGGGAGCACAAATACAAGGTCTCGGTGCAGTGGACCGGCAATCGCGGAAGCGGCACTTCCGGTTATCGCGACTACGGGCGCGATCATGTGATTGCCGCGGGCAACAAGCCCGAGATTCCAGGCTCATCGGATGCGGCCTTTCTCGGCGACGCCGGGCGCTGGAATCCGGAAGATCTGCTGGTCGCCTCGGCCAGCGCCTGTCACAAACTCTGGTATCTGCATCTATGCGCGGATGCCGGCATCGCAGTGACCGCGTATCGCGACAACGCCGAAGGCACCATGCTCGACGATCCGAAGCAAGGCCGTTTTTCCCAGATCGTTCTGCGTCCGCATGTCGTGATTCGCGCGGGCGGCGATGCCGAACTCGCCGCGCACCTGCATCACGTCGCGCACGAGAAGTGCTATATCGCGAACTCGGTCAACTTTCCGATTCTCTGCGAGCCGGTCATCGAAACGGATACGCATTGAACGAGGCGTTCTGGCCGCCGCTCGCCGAAGCGCGCGGGGGCTGTGCGCTATCCATTCAATGCAGCAGCGTCATCTGCACGACCTTCACGATCACCAGCGCGACCGCCACGATCAGATAGCCGCGCAACACGCCCATCCAGACACGCTTGGACATCGTCAATTGCGGCGCCGGCAGTTCGTCCAGAGGTGGCATGCGCCAGTTTGCGCGTGTTTCCTTCGACAACCCGAACTCGCTTTCGTGAGCCGCGGAGTTTTCTGATTCCCGCCGTAGCTTGCGGACCACGACGGTGGCCGCATAGCCTGCTACGGCCATCAATGTGCCGCCTGCGAGCACTTCAAGAATCGCGTCGCCCGTGATGTCCGGATACATCACCGATGCCGTGAGAATGATGGATAGCATGACGAGCACCCAGACCACTGCGCCTGTAAAGACGTTGAGCTTCTTCGAGTTGACCCACGGTCCGAGGACCGCGCGGTCGTTGCACAACAGCAGCAGAAACACGGTCGCGCTCGGCAGCAGCACGCCGGCGAGCGTTTGCACTGCTTCCGTCAGAAGGCCGAGCGGGCTGCCCGGAATCAGCACCAGCGTCGCCGCGGCCGCCACGATGCCGAAATAGACGAGGTAGAAGCCCTTCGCGTCCGACACGCCGCGATGCAGCGAGTGGCGAATCTTGAAGACGTCGCCGATCGCGTAGGCGGTGGACAGCGACACCGCCGCCGCGCCGATGATGCATGCGTCGAGCAGCGCCACGGCGAAGAGTACGGCGGGCGTGCGGCCGGCATATCTTTCGAGGTCGGCGATCACGCCGCCGGCGTCGGTGAAATTGCCGGATTCAGGTTTGCCCGCGTAGAGCGCCGCGCAGAACGAGATCATGGCCACGGCGCCGATCATCACGAAGACGATACCGATCCACAGGTCGGCTTTTTCGTACTTCATGAAGCGCGGCGTGATGCGCTTGTCGACGATGTAGCTCTGCTGGAAAAACAACTGCCACGGCGCGACGGTGGTGCCGACAATGCCGATCACGAGCAGCATCACGTCGCTTAGTTTCGAGTGGGCGGGCCAGCCCGGAATCAGAAAGTCGTGCGCCATCTGGCCGGCCGGCGGATGAATCGACACCAGCACCGGCACCAGCAACAGGCTCATCAGACACAGCACCACGGCGAAGCGTTCGAAGCGCCGGAAGTTGCCCGTGCTGACCGCGGCCATCGTTACCGCCGCCGCGATGCAAACGCCGGCCACTTTCGAAATGCCGAAGAACTGAAGCACGAACGTAATGCCGATGAATTCGGTCACGATCGTGAGCGCGTTCAGGATGAACAGATCCACGACGCTGAAGGCGCCCCAGAACTTGCCGAAGCGCTCGAAGATCAGCCGTGCGTGACCGACGCCGGTCACGGCGCCCAGACGCAGCACCATTTCCTGATTGACGAAGAGCACGGGCACGAGCAGCAGCATAGTCCACAACAGGGTCGTGCCGTAGTTCTGTCCCGCTTGCGTGTAGGTGCCGAAGGCGCCGGCATCGTTATCGCCGACCATCACGATGAGGCCGGGCCCGAGAATCGCAAGCAGCGTGCGCACGCGGGCCCACCAGCTGTTGCGCGCACCCGTGTCGTGGTGAGCGATGGTGCCGAGCGCGCCTTTGATGTCGCCGAGGTGCGCGTCGTCGAGAACGGCGCTGCGCGGTGGTGAGACGTTGATTGGAGTGGACATGCTAGCCGCCTGAGTAGGTTTGATTGGATTGAGCGGGGCGCCTTCGGGATTCGCTGGGTGTGCGCGGTCGGACGACGGCGGCGCGGGCGGATCGCGAAGGCGCGCTGAGCTGGGCGTGCGTAGTTACGAAGCGGTGTGCGAAACGGGCTGTGGAGCGGGCTGTGAAGCGCGGCGCGACGCGAGCGCCTTGAGGCGTTCCCAGGATGCGGCGAGCCAGTGCGGCTTGATGCCGTGCAGTGCGAGAGCGGCGTCGCTGTGGGTGTGGGTTTGCTGCAGGGTCGGTACGAGGATGGCGAAGTACATGTTATTTCTCCGGGCGTATGGCTTGACGCGGATTGCGGAAAGCCAGCAGACACGGAGCGCGGCGCATCGGGCGCGCGGCGAAGGACGTCTACTTGCTTTCCTTAGGCAAATAAAGCTTTGCGTGCCTGCCCGGTCGTGACTGAGCGGCACCTAAGCGGCATATGGGATAACTGTCACTGTCCATGGCGGCTCCTTATCGGCGTTCAGTACGCACGTGTTTGTCCACGCGCCCGGCCGCGCCGTTTCGAGCGAATCGAAACGGCGCGAGCGAACGCTGTTGCGAGCCGAGGCTCGCAACGCAATGCCATTCGGTGAGACGCACGTGCGCAAGCACGGCGCGGCCGGATGGCGCTAATCAAGGTGCACGGAGAGAGTTACTGCGGCGCGCACCGTCTGCCTGCTGGCAAGACGGCGGCTAAGAAAAGAGAGCGCGGGCGTCGGGCCGGTCAGGCAGTGAAGCTGTTCGAAAGTCGACTACTGCTGGTGTCCAAGGCATGGGCCCCGTTTGTGAAGACGGCGAATTTTAGGCACTCCGGCAAGCGGAAGTCAACATGCTTCGTTAAACGAAGCAAATATTCTTTTGTGGGGCGTGGGCTAGGCCACGTTGTGGTTGCCAGAGGTGTCTTGTCTTTCAGTTTAGACAGAAAAGAAAGGCAAATGAATGGTGTGTTTTTCGTCGCTGGCGCAGAGAGGTTGCGGCTGATATCGCGGGCCGGGTTCCATGTGCAGCTCGGCCTGATCTGGCGACTGCGCTTGCAAAAGCATGATGCGGTTGCAGCGCGTGTTCGTGACTCGCGGTGACAGGCGAGCGTGCCCAGTGGATGGAGCCGAACTTCGGGCGCGCTTCGCCGTCGCTACACGGGCAGAGCGCGCTTCGAGGCGTCTTAACGATTGCCGTCGAGCAGATCGCCAAGCAGTTCGTCGAACGCGGCTTGCGCGTCTTCGAGCTCCTGCAGCGCGGCGTCGAATGTTTGCAGCGCGAACTGCGAAGGCTTGCCGCTGCCGGCCGGCGGGAATTGCGATTGCAGCGACACGAACGCCGACTGCACCCGCTGCGTCGCGGTCAATACGCGCTGCATCGCCGCGGTTTCTTCGGCTCGCGCCTGTTCGTGATCCATGAGAACTCCGTATTCGTCTGGTGGGCTCGCGCCGTTTTCAAAGGGGTGAACATGCCACGTTCGCGTTCAGGACAGCGGCAAGCCGCCATTAGCCTTAATTTCGCGCAACGATAGCGCCGATTCCACCGATGTCACGCCAGGCAGGCTGCGCATCTCGTCGCGCATAAAGGTGCCGTAGTCGTCGAGGTCGCGTGCCACCACCTGCAGGATGTAATCGGCGCTGCCCGACACGTTGTGACACGTGAGGATTCGCGCAATGGCCTGCACCTCGCGCTCGAAGCGCGTCGCCACCGCGCGGTCGTGCACGGCAAACCGCACGTAGACAAATGCCACCACGCCGAAGCCGAGCGCGGAGCGTGACAGCATCGCGCGGTACTGGTCGATATAGCCGTCGTTTTCGAGGCGCTTGAGACGGCGCGCGCAGGGCGTTTCGCTCAGGCCGACCGTTTCGGCCAGCCGCGCGTTCGACATGCGGCCATCTTTCTGCAGCGCGGCAAGGATCGCGCGGTCTGTTTTATCGAGGTCGGTCGTCATGGCTCAGGTGCTGATTTCGGTTTGGAGGAAAACATAGGCATAAGCCGTAATGTTAGCGCATTCCTCCAAACATAAAGTCAAGAGGCTGGTAATTCGCCAGCAAACCCTCCGCCGGCGATAGCAAGATAGAGCCTTGAAAACAGGAGAATTTCATGATTTCCGCACACTTGCTGGCCGTGTATATCGCAGCCCTTTTCGTCGTCTATGCCGTGCCCGGACCGGATATGGCGCTGGTGCTGCAAACCAGTATCGGACGCGGCGTGCGCAGTGGTTTCGCGGCCGCCGGCGGCCTCGGTCTCGCGCGCGCGACGCACGTCACGCTCTCGGCATGCGGGGTGGCCGCGCTGTTGCGCAGCGCGCCCTGGCTGTACGACGTGGTGCGCTATGGCGGCGCGGTTTATCTCGCATGGGTGGGCATTCAGATTTTTCGTTCGCCGGTGTTTGCGCTGCCTGACGGCACGACAACGGCGACCCCTGCGGGTGCTGCGGCGAGCATCGAGTCACGCCCGCTGCGGGCCGCCTTTGTCAAAGGCCTGCTGACCAACCTGCTCAACCCGAAAGCGTTGCTGTTCTGCTCGGTGTTGCTGCCGCAATTCGTGCGCCCGGAGGCGGGGCCGGTAGCCTTGCAGATGGTCGAACTCGGTCTGGTGCTGCTCGCTATCGGCGCCTGTTTCGACGTGATGTACGCGATCGGCGCCGCGCGGATCGCCGGCTGGATGCGGGCCCATCCGCTCGCGCAAGCGCTGCAGCGCTGGACCTTCTCGGCGGCGCTGATCGGCTTCGCGCTGCGGCTCTCGCTGGACTGACTCTGGCTGGGCATCACGTGGCGCGTTATCGGACCGCCACGCGCCCAACCGCGCAAGAGGGGCCGCCTACTTGCTCAGCTTATGCTCGCGCCGCGAGCGGTCCTCGATGATTTTCTTACGATGCTTGTCTTTCATCTTCTTCCAGCTTTTGCATTCGTCGCGCGTGCGCAGGCAGCCGATGCAGAAGCCGGTTTTGCTGTCGAACTTGCAGATGTCGATGCAGGGTGACGCGATGCTCATGGCGAATGGCAATTAAAGTAAATGCGAGGACTCTCGCATGCGCCATGCCCGCACGCAAAGTGATTGTGTTAATAAAGCCGATAGAGAGCCACAGCTTAGTCGTGGCATCACAATCACTCGCTTTCACTCTCAATGAAAACTTTTCTGCTTTATGCCGTGACCGCCATTGCTGAAATCGTCGGTTGCTATTTGCCGTGGCGGTGGTTGAAAGAGGGCGGTTCGATCTGGCTGCTGGTGCCGGGCGCGCTCAGCCTCGCGCTGTTCGCCTGGCTCCTGACCTTGCACGGCACCGCCGCAGGCCGCGTATATGCGGCTTACGGCGGTGTGTATGTGGCGGTGGCGATTGCCTGGCTATGGTGCGTCGACAAGGTGCGGCCCACGCTGTGGGACGCCGCCGGCGTGGCCTTTACGCTGGCCGGCATGGCGATCATCGCATTCCAGCCGCGCGTTTGAGCTGGCCGGGGCGTGGATCTTTGCGCACCCCAACATGCATCTTTCTGTGAGCGCTCATTGCCTTATCTGCGCAACCGTCAAAGCCACGCAGGCACGCCCTTTACTTGATGCCGCCGAGATAGTCGAGCTTGCCGAGTTCGACGCCGTTGTGACGCAGAATGTCATACGCCGTCGTGACGTGAAAATAGAAGTTCGGCAGCACGAAACCGAGCAGATACGACTGGCCCGTGAACTCGACCGGGCCCGTGCGCATCTTCAGCGTGATCGCGCGTTCTTCCGAGCCGTCGATCTGCTCCGCATTGAATTCCTTCAGATAGTCGATCGTCTTTTTAAGGCGGCCAATCAATTCTTCAAAAGTCTGTTCGACATCTTCGTACTTCGGCGCTTCGACGCCGGCCAGACGCGCGGCGCAGCCCTTCGCGGTGTCGCTGGCGATATAGACCTGGCGCGTCAGCGGCAGCATGTCCGGCGCGAGCCTGCCGGTGGTGAACACCGACGGCTCGATCTGCTTCGCGGCGGCGTGCGCTTCGGCTTTGCCCAGAATGACCTGCAGGTTCGTCAGGCCGCGGATCAACAGGGGCAGTGATGCTTGATACATCGAAATTGACATGGGGCTTCCTCTGATTCTTTTGATCGTGCGCGCGGATGGCGCGCGAGGCAACGTAGCGGCTGGATTGCCGCTGCAGCATCATAGCGCGAGCGATGCGGGATGCGCATCGATGCGACACGACGTTAGCCATTCGGACAACTGCCGCGCGCGCCGGAACTGTGTTTGAATGGATTGGTCGGACGGTTTGACGTCCTTGATCAGCAAACTTGCCGCCGGCCTTAGGCAATGAGGTTGTGCAGGCGCGTGGCGTGCCGCGTCCACCCCCGTGGAGCGCGCTGCCACGCTAACCGGAGAATCGACACCATGGTCAATAAGCACCCGCTGCCTGGCAGCGAACGCACAGTGGAACAGGGTTCGAAAGTCGTGGGGCAATGCGATCCGGCGGAGCGCATCGAAGTATTCGTCATGTTGCGCCGTCAGCAGCAGGCGCAGTTCGACGCGCTGATGAGCAAGATCGAAGCCGGCGATCCCAGCGTCAAGCCGTTGTCGCGCGAGACGCTCGCCAAAGATTACGGCGCCGCGCCAGACGACATCGCCAAGGTCAAGGCCTTCGCCACCGCACACGGCCTGACGGTGGTGCGCGAAGATCCGGCCGCGCGCACGGTGCTGCTGAGCGGCACGATTGCCCAGTTCCAGGACGCGTTCGCCGTCAAGCTGGAACACTACGAACATCACTCGACCGGCCAGTTCCGCGGCCGCACCGGCACGATCAGCGTGCCCGACGATCTGCACGGCGTAGTGCAAGCCGTGCTCGGCCTTGACGACCGCCCGCAGGCGAGTCCGCACTTTCGCATCCGGCCGCCGTTTCAGGCGGCCCGCGGTCATCAGGTTTCGTTCACGCCGCCGCAACTCGCGTCGCTCTACCACTTTCCGCAAGGCGACGGCGGCGGTCAGTGCGTCGGCATCATCGAACTGGGCGGCGGCTATAACACCAGCGACCTCAAGTCCTACTTTGCGAGCCTCGGCGTCGCATCGCCCAAGGTGAAATCGGTCGGCGTCGACCAGGGCAGCAACCAGCCGACGGGGGACCCGAACGGGCCGGACGGCGAAGTCACGCTCGACATCGAAATCGTCGGCGCGATCGCGCCGGGCGCGACGATCGCGGTGTATTTCACGCAGAACAGCGACGCCGGCTTCATCGACGCGGTGAGCCGCGCGGTGCACGACACGACCAACAAGCCATCGGTGATTTCGATCAGTTGGGGCGGCCCGGAGTCGAACTGGACCAGCCAGTCGTTGCAGGCCTTCAACAGCGTGCTGCAGTCGGCGGCGACCCTCGGCGTGACGGTCTGCGCGGCGTCGGGCGACAGCGGCTCGAGCGACGGCGCGGGCAGCGGCGACCAGGTCGACTTCCCGGCGTCGAGCCCGTATGTGCTGGCCTGCGGCGGCACGAGCCTCACTGCGTCGGGCACTTCGATCTCGCACGAGGCGGTGTGGAACGACGGCGCGCAGGGCGGTGCGACCGGCGGCGGCGTGAGCCAGGCCTTCCCGGTGCCCGTGTGGCAGAAGGGTCTGTCCGCCACCTCGACGAGCGGCGGCAAGAAGGCGCTCGGCGGGCGCGGCGTGCCGGACGTGGCGGGCGACGCATCGCCCGTGACCGGCTACAGTGTATTGATCGACGGTACGCAGACGGTGGTCGGCGGCACCAGCGCGGTCGCGCCGCTGTGGGCCGCGCTGATCGCGCGCATCAATGCGGCGAAGGGGCAGCCGGCCGGCTTCATCAACCCCAAGCTGTACAAGGCGAGCGGCGCGTGCAACGACATCACGCAAGGCAACAACGGCAGTTTCGCGGCATCCGCGGGCTGGGATGCGTGCACGGGGCTCGGCAGTCCCAATGGTCAGAAGGTGGCGGCCGCACTATAGTCTGCAGGACACGCCCCGAAGGAAGTCCTTTGGGGCGACATAAAGACGTGAACGAAGACGTGAACGAACCCATGGAGCGATCATGACGAATACCGAGTCAGCTTCTGTTAGTCCGCAGCCGTCGCACAATTCCCATGCTTCTGGCGCACCAGCGGGCACGCCCGCGCCCGCCAGCGCGCCGCACAAAGCCGGCGACCAGCCGTTCTTCGATCCGGTCGCCTACGGCAATGGGCCGGACGATTCCGTTACGGCAACCGATGAAAGTGCCGCGATCACGCATCACTCGGTCACCATCGGCGGGCACAAGATCAACTACACGGCGACGGCGGGCCACCTCGTCATCGTCGACCCGAGCAGTTCACAGCCGGAAGCCCGGATGTTCTACGTGGCGTTCACGCAGGACAACCAGAAGGAAGAAGCGCGGCCGGTGACTTTCTTCTATAACGGCGGCCCTGGGTCGTCGTCGGTGTTCGTGCTGCTGGGCTCGTTCGCGCCGCGCCGCATCAAGACGTCGATGCCGAGCTTCACGCCGCCCGCGCCGTATTCGATGGAAGACAATCCGGACAGCCTGCTCGACAAGAGCGACCTCGTCTTCATCAACCCGGTCGGCACCGGCTACTCGGCGGCGATCGCGCCGAAGAAGAACCGCGACTTCTGGGGCGTCGACCAGGACGCGGATTCGATCAAGCAGTTCATCAAGCGCTTCCTGACCAGGAACAACCGCTGGAATTCGCCGAAGTACCTGTTCGGCGAGTCGTATGGCACGGCGCGCAGTTGCGTGCTGGCGTACCGCTTGCACGAAGACGGCGTGGATTTGAATGGCATTACGCTGCAATCGTCGATTCTCGATTACACGCAGGCCGGCAACCCGGTCGGCGCACTGCCCACGGCGGCCGCGGACGCGTGGTATCACAAGAAGCTCGGCATCGCGCCGCGGCCCACCGATCTCGGCACGTTCGCCGAAGAAGTGGCGCAGTTCGCGCGCACCGACTATCTGGCCGCGTTGCGCAAATTTCCGACCACCGACACGGCAACGGTCGAAAAGCTCAGCGAATACACCGGCATCGACAAGACAACCTTGCTTGCGTGGAGTCTGGATATCGCGTCGTACGACAGCCGGGGCAATTCACTCTTCCTGACCACGCTGCTGAAATCCAAGGGTCTCGCGCTCGGCGAATACGACGGCCGCGTTACGGCGATCGGCACGGGCATTGCCGGCAAGATCGACCCGAATTCCGGCGGCAACGACCCGACCATGACCGCGGTCACCGGCGTCTACACGACGATGTGGAACGTGTATCTGAATGAGCAGTTGAAGTACACGTCGAACTCGTCGTTCACGGATCTGAACGACCAGGCCTTCCAGTACTGGGACTTCAGTCACATCGATCCGACCGGCGCGCAGAAGGGCGTCGATTCGAAGGGCAACGTCATTCTGTACACCGCCGGCGACCTGGCCGCGGTGATGGCGCTCAATCCCGATCTGAAGGTGCTGTCGGCGAACGGCTTCTTCGATTTCGTGACGCCGTTTTATCAGACCGTGCTCGATCTGCAGCAGATGCCGCTGCTTAGTCAGCAGGTCCGGCAGAACCTGTCGGCGCGCTTTTATCCGTCGGGGCATATGGTCTATCTCGACGGCGGGTCGCGCACCGCGCTGAAGGCCGATCTCGCGAAGATGTACGACACGACGGTGTCCAACACGCAGGCGCTACTCCGTATCCGCGCTCTGCAGGCTCGTGTGCCGAAGTAGCGGCGCATTGACGCGTCGCGTTGCGGACGTGACGCGTGTGGAATGCTTGGGATCGCGGGGTCAGTGGACAGAGGGCGCCAGCGGGGATTGGGATTGGCGACGCGCGAGTGGTGGCGTCGCCGGTTCCCGCAGCCTGTGAAATCCGCCGAATGCGGCCTATGCGCGCGGCGCGCATAGGCAGGCTTTTTTACTTAAGCATATTGAATGTGTTTTAATTGGTCTGCGAATTGAACTATTGCGTGCCGCTCCCGGCGCGCCGAAGAATGAACGCAGGCATTGCAGACAGGCGTCGCGCCGACCATTCCAGCGACCCGACCAGCAGTACGTATGACACGACTCCTCCAGCGCTCGCGCGCCGGTGCGGCGTTGCGCGTCCCCTCGGCAATAGGCGCTTTGCGCTCGCGCTCGGCTTTACGGCGCTGCTCGCGTTGCGCATGGGCGACGCCCGCGCGCAAGACGTCGGCATGCTCGACGAACGTGTCACGCAGCAATCGGTGGGGGACACGATTTGCCGCCCTGGTTACGCGGACACGGTTGCGCCGCCGTTCGACGAACTGATGGCGCACAAAGACCGCATGCTCGTCGCGCGCGGCATCGACGCGGACAGCGGCGCTGCCTTCGCGCTCGACCGGCGTGTGCCGATCGTGCTCGGCGGTTCGCCGGACGCTCCCGCCAATCTCGATCTTCTGCCGTGGGCGGGCCACCAGGGCGAGCGCCGCAAGGCACGTGCGGCGGTCATGCTCAAGCGCTGCGTGTGCGAAGGCAAACTGAGCCTCGCCGAAGCGCAAGCCGCGATCGTCGGCAACTGGTCGGTGGTTTATTCGGGCTTCGGTCAAACGTCTTGCAACATAAGCCGGCTCGACGTGGCCACCGGTGGCGACAACGGCCACGGAGCCGGACGCGACAACCCGCCATGAAGCCGGCTGCCTCGTCTGTGGCCTGCTTCGTCCATTCGCATCTATTCAGTCGCGCGGCTTGCAACTCGCAGGCCGTGGCCCCATCTAGTTTTCGGAGAATCATCATGATCCATTCACGTTTTGCCGCCATGGCGCTTTCTATCGGCTGCCTGTTCGGCAGCACCGCCGTGTTCGCCGCGGAGCCTGTACGCTGCGGCCAGGCCGACACGCTGAAGATCCGCGGCGATGTGCCCGCGGCCATCAGCTTCGACGTGTACCGCCAGCTGCGGCCGTTGAGTGCGCAACGTGTTGCGCTGTTTCAGTCGGCCGGCGAGGTGAAGCGCCTGCCCGACGGTCTCGCGGTATGCGAAGTCGCTGACGATGGCGTCGACGATCCGTCTGCGGTGCTGGTTCAGCTGCCGCAGGGCAAGAACGCATGGTGGGTGAGTTCGGCCAACGTGCAAACGGCAGACTGATCGCGACGACCAGTCCGCCTTTTGCGCAGGTCCCCCGCAGGATGCCGTGGCGATGCATGTCGCGGCCCGGTTTTCGCGTTCAGCGTCCGCGTTTGACGCGTTTGCCGGGCCTGTAGCGGGAAATGAACAGCTGTTTTGCTATTTTTGACGCCGCTTATTCAGGTACAGTGCATTAACGGAGATATTTAAGTCCGTTTTTTGACGACACTGTGTTGCATCGCTTTTATTGTCGATTGTGGCTATCCTGAGTACAGGACGAAATTCGCAGGGGAGAATTAAATGATCGCCTTCTATTTGTCATTAGCCGCTTTGGGCGCCGCTGGCGCTGCATTGATCCGCCAGTTCGCTGCCGCGCAGGCGAAACAGCGTGCCGCATTGCGCCCTGTGCGCGTGCAGTCCGCGGATCGCGGCACAGGCCGCAACGCGCGCAGAGGGTAGGCCGCATGAACCTGATCGTGCGCAATATCGCGGAATCGTGCAGCGAGCAGGAAGTGCGGGAATTTCTGAAGCACGAACTTGGGCATTACGCGAAAAACATCGAGGTGGTCGATGCCGGCAAGCCCAGCGCGTACGCCACGGTCGAGCTGGACGCCGAGGTGCCCTATGTGGGCGAAGTGATCGCGCGGCAGATTCACGGGAAGCAGTTGGGCGGCCAGACGCTGGAGGCCAGCGCCGATCTCTTCACCGACGAACCGCCGGCGGCTCAGTAACCTGACGCTGTTGTCGATTCACCCTGGATGCGGCGCGAGACACGAGCGCGCCTAAGCTCGCGCATCGCCGATGCGCCGACCTCGACGCATCATCTGCGCACCCGTATCTTCGTCAATCTCCGCTTGCCTGCACCGGCCAATCGAACGGCGTGTACGGCAACGCCCGCTTGTGACGCGTGACTTCGTAAAAACGCAAGATGGTCGCGCGTGCGGCATCGCTCACGGGTTTGCGCTCCAGAAAATCATCGATGGCATCGTAGGGAATGCCGTAGGCATCCTCATCAGGCCGTTGCGGACGCAACATTTCGAGGTCCGCGGTCGGCACCTTGTGCGCTAATGCTTCCGGTGCGCCCAGCGCTTTGGCCACGGCGCGCACGCGACGCTTGTTGAGCCCGGCGAGCGGCAGCACATCGGCGCCACCGTCGCCGAACTTCGTGAAGAAGCCCATCACCGACTCCGCCGCGTGATCCGTGCCGATGACCACGCCGGCCCGCGCACCGGCCACAGCGTATTGCGCGATCATGCGCTGCCGCGCCTTGATATTGCCGTGCACGAAGTCCTGTTGCGATTCGTCCTTGTATAGCACGCCGCTTTTATCCAGCGCGGCGAGCATGGCATCGGCCGCGGGCTTGATATCGATGGCGAGATTTTCGTCCGCGCGAATAAAGCGCAAGGCCTGTTGCGCGTCGGCTTCGTCTTTCTGTTCACCGTAAGGCAGACGTATTGCAACGAAGTGCGCGTCGTAATGTTCGGCGCGCAACCGTTCGACCGCGAGTTGCGCAAGCCGGCCGGTAGTCGTCGAATCGACGCCGCCGCTGATCCCGAGCACATACGTTTTCAGGCCGCTGCTGCGTAGATAGTTCGCGAGAAAAGCGACCCGGCGCTCGATTTCATGTGCAGCGTCGAATTCGGCGCTGATGTGCATTTCTTCAGAGATGCTTGCCTGGCGTGCGACTGGATCCTGTTGCGTCATGATTCTTCTTTGCTCCTTGCGCGCTCGCGCAAATGTCGAACCGTTACCGGCGTGGGTTCAATTTACCTTGGCGCCGCTTTTCATTTGCCGCGTTGATCGGCAAAGGTGCCCGGTTGTTGAGGCGATATCAATGAATCGTCCAATGTTCATCGACAGATCGCAATGTGCTTAGTAACATCCTCGTTCCGAGAGCGCCGCATGAGCCGGCGAGCAGTCAATAATAATCAGGTTTGCTCAAACACGCGATGAACCACCGCAACCGGCCTGGCCAGCCTGTACTGGACCGTCTCACTTTCGCGCCGGTCAATCGTCCGCGCGACGTGTCGTGTATGTTGGATCGACTTTCCGTGCGGAGCATCGCGCGCACTATGTCTTCCTTGCGCCGTTTGACGCGTGCGTTGAGTGCCGCGTTTTGCATGTTGTCATGCGGTGCGGCGATTGCGGCCTCGGCACCCGTAGCTGCATCGGCGCCAAAGCCAGCGAACCGTCCAGCGGCCGCCGTCAATGCGTCGGCTGTCGCGATGCCCGATGCCGCCGGCGTGGTCGATCCGCGTCGCGCGTTCGTGCTGCGGGACGTGTTCGCGCAGAACGTCACGCGCAAGTTGAAAGTGCCTGCGGCGGATCAGCGAGCCTATGCCAATCGGCTGCAAGCCGCGCTCGGCGCGCACATGCTCGGCGATCTGTCGGGCGAGTATGTCGTGCTGGTCGATCGCAACGCCAACGTGCAGGCGCTCTTCATCTATTTTCGCGCCGCGCCGGCCGACACCTGGCAGATGATCGGCGCATCGCCAGTTTCGACGGGGCGGCCGGGCGAGTACGACCATTTCATCACGCCGCTCGGCGTGTTCGAACATACGCCGGCCAATATGGATTTCCGTTCGGAAGGCACGCAGAACGAAAACCATATCCGCGGCTACGGCAAGCGTGACATGCGGATCTACGACCTCGGCTGGGCCCAGGGCGAGCGCGGCTGGGGCAAGGGCGGCATGTCGCAGATGCGCTTCCAGATGCACGCCACCGACCCCGACCGCCTGGAGTCGCTGCTCGGCATTCGTCATTCGAAGGGTTGCGTGCGCATTCCCGCGTCGCTCAATTCGTTTATCGATCACTACGGCATTCTCGATGCCGAATATGAGGCGCTCGTCGAGTCGGGTAAATCGCTGTGGGTGTTGAAAAGCGATCGACAGGTGACGCCGTGGGCCGGGCGTTATATCGCCGTGGTGGATTCGGCGCGCAAGAGCCGCCCAGCGTGGGCGTCCGCGCCCGGCGGCGAAGCGCGCGCCAAAGTACCGGCCGGGGCGGACACGGCGGATTGATTCGCGTCGGCGCGGTTCGTCGCCAGCGGGCTGCTTGGCGCGAGCGCGCCGTTTATCGCGAGCGCGTCGTTAATCTAATTTGCGTGGTTCCTCGCAAGCGCGCCGCTCACAAGACCGGGCGGCTGCTCGCGAGCGCGCCCCTCATCAAGCCGTGCGGGTCACCACGACCGCGCCATCCATCACGAGCGCGCCAGCAACACCCCCAGCAACGCAACGACAAACCCGGCGATCTGCAACGGCACCAGCGTCTCACCGAACCCCACATACCCCTGAAGTGCGGCAAGCGGCGGAGCGAGAAACATCAGCGCGGTCGCGCGCGCCGCGTCGCCGCGCCTGACCATCCACACCAGCAATGTGACGCTGACGCCGGAGAGCATCACGATCCCCCACGCGAGCGATCCCCACAACGCGGGCGACGCAATCCAGCGATGTTCACCGAGCGCCAACGCAAGCACGGCCGCGACGAGCGCGGCGCCGAAGTTCTGCACCGCGCTCGCGCTGCGAATGTCGGCCTTGGCCAGCGAAGTCTTCTGAAACAACGTGCCCGCCGTAATCGCGCCGATCGCGGCGATCGAGATCAGCACGACCAGCCACGCGGGCGCGCTGCCCTGCGGCGTCGACGCGGTGGCCGCGGTCAGCTTCGGTTCGAGCACCAGCACGACGCCGGCGAGGCCGAGCGCCATGCCGGTCCAGCCGCGCCGCGAGAGCCGCTCGCCGAACAGCGGCGCCGCGACCGCGGCCGTCGCAAGCGGTTGCAGCGCGCCGAGCAAAGCCATTACACCGGCGCTCAGGCCCTGGGCAACGGCCCAGTAACCGGCGCCAAGATAGACGCCTTGCAGCAGCGCGCCCGCCACCAGATGTTTGCCCAAATCGCGGCCACTCGGCCACGTGGCACGTGCAATCAGCGCCGCCAGTGCGAATATCAGCGCCGTGCCGCCGAAGCGCGCGAGCAGGAAGAGGTTGGGATCCGCGTACGGCGTGATCGCGCGGGCGACCACGAAACCGGTCGACCACAACACGACGAAAACAGCGGCGATGAGAGAAGCGAGCATCGGAAAGGGTTGCGTGAAAAAACGCCATCTTGTCGGGATACGCGACGCGCGTCTTGTTCGAAGCTGCAATCGGCGGAGTGCTCCGCCGCACTGCGGTCCGCGGGGCGCGCCGACGCCATCACCACATCAGCAGCACCGTTCCTGCGCCGAGCACGCCGCCACACACGGCACACGCCCACAGCAGCACACGCGTGCGCCGGTATTCGCGGCCAATCTCCGCCATCAGTTGCGCATTCTGCTGCGGCGTGCGCGCGCGATCATGCTCGTGTTGCAGATAGCGAACCGCCAGTTGCGGCACACGCGGCAGCATGTGCGCGAGATGCGGCAACTCGCGCCCGATCCGTTTGATCCAGCCGCGGTGATCGATGTCGCGCCGCGCGATATCCGCCAGCACGCCGCGGGTGATACTCCATGTGTCGACCCCCGGATGCAGCGCGCGCGCCAGCATTTCCGCTTGATGAAACGAGCGCTGCGCGGTCGCGAGCCGTCCGGGCACCGCGCCCTCGAACGGATGCACCGCGTGCAGCAGATGATGAAACAGCGAGCCCGCCGAACGGTCTTCCGGCTCGGCCGCGAAATGCGCTTCGGCGCGCGTGCGCAGTTCGGCTTCGAGCACCTCGGCGCGCGTGTCGTGCGGCACGTGCCCGGCATCGCGATGCATTTCGGCGAGCCGCCCGTAGTCCTGGTCGAACAGCGCGGTCGCGCCGTGGACGAAGAACTCGCGCTCGTCGGTCGAGAGACTCGACATGATCGAGAATTCCGCCAGCACGAGGCGCCCCAGCGTGTCCGGTTCGATACTCACGCGTACGCGGCGGGCGTCGAGCGTGGCGTGAAAGAAGCCGTGCTCGAACGCCTGCTCGGTGACGACTTCGACGATATGCGCGGCAAGCGGCGCGAGCTTGATGTGATGCGCGTGGAGGCCTGGCAAGTCGCTCGCCGGCAAGGTGCTGACGCGCTGCATCGTCAGCGTGTAGGGGTTGCACAGGTCCCAGATCACGTCCGGCACGACGATGCGCTTGTCGCCGTCGAAATGATGGCCGGTCTGGCTGAGATTGGCGGCTTCGGCGCGCAGGTCGAAGCGGCGCAGGATGTCGTCGGTGAAGGTTTGCGCCAGCATGCGCAGTTGCAGGCGGCGCGCGGTGCCGGAGAACTTCTCCAGCCAGCGCGCGACCCAGCGCAGCAGCGCGAGTTCGTCGCCAATCTGCTGCAACTGGTCGGCGCGCACCAGCTTGATCGCTACCTCGTAATGGCCGTTCACCGGCGCGAGCAGCCGTGCCAAATGCGTCTGTTCGGCGAAGCCGCCGCGCACCGGCACCAGATCCACGGCGCTGAAGAGCGTGGCGAGCGGCTTGCCGAAAGCGCGCGCAAGTGCCTGTTCGGACTCGTGCGGCGGCAGTGGGGCTTCCATATGATCGATCGCGTCGATGGCGTCGTGCAAGGTGCCGGTCGCAAGTTCGGGCCGTTCGACGAGCGTTTCCGCGAATCGGCCCGCCAACGGTCCGAGCGCCGGCAGCACGCCGCTCAGGCTCTTGCTGCTACGTTCGGCCGTATGCAAACGACCGACCATCTCGATCATCCAGTGCAGTTTGTGGTCTGCGGGCGCGGCAAGCCAGATCAGGCGCGCGCCGTAGCGCAGCGCGTGGAACAGCAACAGTAGACGGCGAAACAGTGGCGGCATCGGCAGTTCGGTTGACGGGTCACGCGGCGTCCACCTCTATCGAGGGATATTCGCGCACGGCCAGGGCGTTCAGATTAGCAGGTAAGCGCGCCAGGAGGAGCATCGCCGCGCCATGCGTAATACAATACGCCGGCCTTCTCCAACCGTGGCGAAACCCAAGCGTGCCGGTTTCCGGCCTTTCATCGATGCTCGCAGAACAACGTCACCAATACATCCTGGCGCAAGTCGCCAAAACCGGCGCGCTCTCGGTCGCGGAGCTGGTGCGCGAACTGAACGTGTCGCGCGAGACCATTCGTCGTGACCTGAACGCGCTGGCCGGGCGCGGCCTGCTGGTCACGACTCACGGCGGCGCGCTGTCGAGCGACCGGCGCGAGCCCGACCTCGATACCCGCGAAGCCGCGAATGCCGGCGCCAAGCGCGCCATCGGCGAACGCGCGGCCGAGTTCGTGCCGGACGGCGCGTCCCTGATCATCGACTCGGGCAGCACCACGCAGGCGGTGGCGCGGGCGTTGCTCGACCGGCATCGTCTGTCGGTGTACACGAACGACTGGCGGATCGCGCTGCTGCTCGGGCGCCGCAACGACAACCGCATCACGCTGCTGGGCGGCGAGCTGTCCGATATCGAAGACGCCACCTTCGGGCTCGATACCGTCCATCAGCTGACGCAGTACCACGCGGACTTCGCCTTCATCGGCGCGGGTGGGATTTCGCCGGACGGCTATCTGACCGACTACAGCCGTATGGCCGCCGAGGTGCGCAGCCGCATGATCGCCGCGGCGGACATGGTGGTGGTGGTCGCCGATCATTCGAAGTTCGGCCGCGTGACGCCGGTGCGCATCAACGGGATCGAGTCGGCGCGTTATCTGGTGACCGAGCTGGCTCCGGAGCGCGCGCTCGGCAAGGCGATCACGGCGCACGGTCCGGAAATCCTGATCGCCTGAGCGCGCCCCGGCTTGCCCAACTATTTCACCCGGATGCCCAGCCGCTCGAGCGTGCGTCCGATCGCGGCTACCGCGTTGTGAAGTTCGTTCGCATCGATCGCGCCGATGCAACCCACGCGAAACGTTTCCACTTGCGTCAGCTTGCCCGGATACAGCACGTAGCCGGCTTCGCGCACGGCGGCATAGAACGCCGCGAATTGCCACGCCGGATCGCGCGGCGCGTGGAAGGTGACGATCACCGGCGCCTGCACCTCGGGCTTCAGAAACGGCTCGAAGCCAAGCGCTTTCATTCCGCTGACCAATGCCACGCAGTTGCGCGTATAACGCGCGCCGCGCGCGGGCTGGCCGCCTTCGGCGTTGAACTGGTCGAGTGCCTCGCGCAATGCGGCCACCACATGGGTCGGCGGCGTGAAGCGCCACTGCGTCGTCTTCTGCATATAGACATATTGATCGTGCAGATCCAGTGCAAGCGAGGGCGAACGGCCTTCGCTGTCCTCCAGCACGCTGCGCCGCACAATCACGAAACCCATGCCGGGCACGCCTTCGAGGCACTTGCCGCTCGCCGAGATCAGCGCGTCGATGCCGCCACGGCGCAGGTCGATCGGCAACGCGCCGAACGAACTCATGGCGTCGACGATCAGGCTCTTGCCGTGCCGCTGACATACCGCGGCGATATCGTCGAGCGGATTGAGCAGGCCGGCGCTCGTTTCCAGATGCACTTGCGCGACGTGGCTGATGCGCGAATCGAGATTGAAGGCGTCTTCGATGGCGGCCGCGCCGACCGGCTCGTCCTCGCGCAACGCCAATTCGATATAAGCGATGCCCATTCGCTGCAATATTTTGATCAGCCGGGCACAATACGCGCCGTTGTTCGGAACGAGCACACAGCCCTGGCGCGGCACCAGCGTGCCGAGGGCCGCTTCGACCGCGAACGTGCCACTGCCTTGAAGCGGTACGCATACATAGTCATTTTCACCATGTACGATCTTCAGGAGGTCGGCGCACACGCTGTGGGTCATGCGGTTGAACGCGGCGTCCCACGAACCCCAGTCGCGCAGCATCGCTTCGCGCGTCCGGGGTGAGGTGGTGAGCGGCCCCGGGGTCAACAGGATTGGGTCGTTTCCAAGGATCACATCAGGGATCACATCAGGGATCACACCAGGGGTCACACCAGCCTCCGTCATCATCTGAACGAACGCCGCCCAGGCCGGGCGACGAAAAGATTGATTTGGATATTATTGGCGAATTGTGTCATTTTTTGGAACTCTGCAGAATCGTCATGGCGTTGTCATGGAAACCTGTGATCCTTGCCGTGCCCATTCAGGCATGGCCGGCAGCGCGGGTGTCGTAGCTGGGCTGTGAGTCAGGCTGGAAAGAATCGACAAGAGGGCAGCAAAGTTGTTGGCAATCTGCAATCCGTATGAAGCTGCACGACAGCTTGATGCGGGCAACACGCAAGCGGCGCGGCGCTACCGCCGTTCAATCACAACAGGTATCGGGATCTCCCGACCGTCTGGTTTTTTGCCTTTCGGAGAAAGCGACATGACAAAGACGAATTCCCTTCACGCCACGGCCGGCCTCGTACGCAAACTGCTGCCGGCGCTGGTCGCCGCGGCGGCATTCGGCGGCACGGCCATGCAGGCGCACGCGGCCGACGCAGTGGTGCTGTACACCGCCGACGGCCTCGAGAACCTCTATAAGGATGTGCTGCCGGCCTTCGAAAAGAAGGAAGGCGTGAAGGTCAACATCGTCACGGCGGGTAGCGGCGAAGTGGTGAACCGCGCCACCATCGAAAAGGATCAGCCGAAGGCCGACGTGCTCGTCACGCTGCCGCCGTTCATCCAGCAAGCTGACCAGAGCGGCCTGCTGCAGGCTTATCAGAGCGCCAACTACAAGAACGTGCCGGCGATCGCCAAGGCGTCGAACGGCGCGTGGGCGACCTTCGTGAACAACTACTTCTCGTTCGCGATCAACCCGGAAGTCACCAAGACCCAGCCGAAGACCTTCGCCGACCTGCTGCACCCGGACTTCAGCGGCAAGGTCGCCTACTCGAACCCGGCCACGGCGGGCGACGGCATGGCCGTGATCATTCTGACCTCGTCGCTGATGGGTGAAGACAAGGCGTTCGACTATCTGAAGAAGCTCGAAAACAGCGCCAAGTTCCACACCAAGGGCACGGGCTACCTCGACGTGCTGCTCTCGCGCAACGAAATCGCGGTCGCCAACGGCGACCTGCAAATGGACCTGGACGACGCGGCCAACGGCGGCCTGTCGCTCAAGCCGATTTTCCTCGCACACGAAGGCGGCCAGCCGACCACGTTCCAACTGCCGTACGCAATCGGCCTGATCAAGAATGGCCCGAACCAGGCTGAAGGCAAAAAGCTGATCGACTACCTGATGTCGAAGGAAGTGCAGGCGAAGGTGCCGGACATCTTCGGCATTCCGGGCCGCACCGACGTGCCGCTCACCGGCAAGAACGGCGAAGCCGTCAAGCAGGCTATCGCGGGCGTGAAGCTGATTCCGGTGGACTGGAATCAGGTGATGGCGAAGAAAGCCGACTGGACGGCGCGTTGGAAGAACGACGTGATCGGTTCGTCGGGCAAGCAGCTCGAAGTGGTCAAGCCGAAGTAAGCCGTCGTTCGTAGCATCATCGACGTCACTCAGTCATATAACCGGGTGACGTTGCAGAATCAGGCGGCGCCTGCGGGACTCCCCGAGGCGCTGCGTCAGCATTAATTCCGTTGGAGGATGAAACCGGTGAATACCGCCAGTCTTGCTCAACCAGGCGCGCCCGGCGCCGCACCGGACGCGCTCGATGCCGCGCATTCGACTACGCCGGGCGGCGTGCAGATCGATCATCTGACGGTGCGCTTCGGTTCGCGCACAGTGCTCGACGATCTGTCGTTGACCATCCAGCGCGGCGAATTGCTCACCGTGCTCGGCCGCAGCGGCTGCGGCAAGACGACGTTGTTGCGTTTCATCGCCGGGTTTATCGAAGCGGACGGACTGGCCGGCACGTTGACCGTGGCCGGTCACGATCTCACTCACGTGCCGCCGCACAAGCGCAATCTCGGTCTGCTGTTCCAGAGCTATGCGCTGTTTCCCCATCTGTCGGTGTTCGAGAACGTGGCCTTCGGGTTGCGCGCGCGCCGCACGCCGTCCAAAGATGTCGCGCGACGCGTCGCCGACGCGTTGAAGCTGGTGCAACTCGGCGACGCCGGCCACGTGATGCCCGCGCAATTGTCGGGCGGCATGCAGCAGCGCGTGGCGCTTGCGCGCGCGCTCGTGATCGAGCCCGATGTGCTGCTGCTCGACGAACCGCTTTCCGCACTCGACGCCAATCTGCGCGCGTCGGTGCGTTCCGAACTCAAGTCGCTGCATGAGCGCCTGCCGAATCTGACGATCGTCTGCGTGACGCACGATCAGGACGACGCGCTGGTGCTGTCCGACCGCACGCTGCTGATGCGCGAAGGCCGCATCGCGCAACTCGGCACGCCGCAACAGTTGTACGACACGCCGGCCGACGGCTTTGTCGCGCGTTATCTGGGCGCGGCCAATCTGCTGCCGCCGCAGGTCGCCTTCAGTATGGGCGACGCACGCCACAACGAGCGCGATCGCGTGGCCTGTCTGCGTCCGGAGGCATTGCGGATCGTGCCGCTCGGCGAAGGGCAGTTGCACGGCGCGATCGCTTCGGTCGAATGGTATGGCGCGGTGTTGTCGGTATCCGTCGTATTGGACGCGATGCCCAACGAGCCGGTGCTCGTCACCATGCAGCGCGGCCACGGCATGATGCCGGAGAAGGGCGCGCGTATTTCCCTGCGTTACGAGGCTGACGATGTCGTCCTTATCAACCCCTGATACGCCCAATCCGCTCGGCTCGGCCGCCGCTGCCGACGCCCGCCGCAGCGCCAGCGCCGCCTCGCATGCGGCCGCGGTGAAGCGCCGCGAACGCGCCGCGCAATGGCATCTGCTGTTCATCGCCGTGGTGGTGCTCGGGCCGCTGGTCATCTATCCGCTCGTGCGCCTCGTGCTGCTGAGTCTGACCGGACCGCACGGCTTGAGCCTGCATGCGTACTCTGCGTTCTTCGGCAATCCGGAAACGAGCGGCGTGATCGGCACGACGCTGTGGATCCTGTTTGCCAGTGCCGGGCTCGCGTCGCTGCTCGGCGTCGCGCTGGCGTCGATCCTGTTTTTCAAGCCGTTTCCCGGCGCGCGGATGATCACGCGGTTTCTCGAACTGTTCGTCGCGTTCCCGTCGTTTCTGGTCGCCTTCACGCTGATCTTTCTGTACGGCTCGCAAGGCTCGGTCAGCATCGGCTTGCAGCGGCTCTTTCATCTGCAGAACCCGCCGCTCGATTTCCTGTTCGGCGTGGGCGGTGTGATTCTCGCGGAAGTGGTGTTCTACGCGCCGTTCGTCGTGCGTCCCACGCTGGCTTCGTTCGCCACGCTCGACATGCGTCTGATCGAAGCCGCCCGCAGTCTCGGCGCGAGTGGCTGGATGGTCGCGTTCAAGGTGATCCTGCCGCTCGCGTGGCCGGGCATCGCCGCGGGCACGATCCTGTGCTTTCTGCTGACGCTCAACGAGTTCGGCATTCTGCTCGTGCTCGGCAGCGCGCATCTGATCACGCTGCCGGTGGCGATCTACAGTTCCGCTACCGTCGATCTCGATCTGCCGACCGCCGCCGCCGGCGCGGTCGTGATGCTGATCATGTCTTTGTCGCTGTACGCGTTGTACCGCCAGGTCAACCGTCGCAAGGTGAAAGGAGCGGGCCATGGCCGTTGAACTCGACCCGACCGTTTTGCCGGTCATGCACAAGAAAGCGCGGCCGGTGCGCCGCAGTCTGGTGGTGCGCATGCTCGGCGGCGCGTTTCTCGGTTTTTCCGCCTTGCTGTGTTTCTGGCTGTTCGTGTTGCCGGTGGTGGTCGTCGCACTGTCGAGCGTGGCCGCGCACTGGTCCGGCACGATCCTGCCCGACGGCTTCAGCACGCGCTGGTTCGAGCGTCTCGGTTCGAGCGACTTCGATGCCATTACGACGAGCCTCGAAATCGGTATCGGCGTCGCGGTGCTCGGCACGATCCTCGGCCTGTGGCTCGCGCTGGCGCTCGAAGGGCGCGACCGCCGCGGGCTCGGCGCCATCGTCGACACCATCGCGATGATGCCGAACGGCGTGCCGAGCGTGGTGCTCGGGCTCGCGGTGCTGATCGCGTATCACAAGCGGCCGTTCGATCTGTCGAGCTCGGCGGCGATCGTCGTGTTCGTGCAACTGGCGCTAGTGCTGCCGTTCTGCTACCGCTGCGCGGCCGCCGCGTTGCGCCCGGAGCTGACGATTCTGCGCGAAGCGGCGGCGAGTCTCGGTGCGCCGCCTTCGATGGTGTTGCGCCGCGTCGTGCTGCCGCAACTGGTGCCGGCGATCCGCGCGAGTCTCGCGCTGGGCTTCGCGCTCTCGCTCGGCGAACTCGGCGCCACGCTGACCGTGTATCCGCCGGGATTCGCGACGGTGCCGATCGTGGTCGTCGGTCAGGTGGAACGCGGCTATTACCTGCCGGCCTCCGCGCTGTCGCTGATTCTTCTGCTGGTCTCGCTTGCTGCGCTTCTGCTGATCGCTGCGCGCGTCCCGCGCCGCCGGACGGACTGACGAGCAACTTCTGATGCGTGTGCCGGCATGCCGTGGCGGCGCGCCTGCACATATCGATGTGGCAAAATTTGTCAAAATGACCGAATATATGCAAACTGCTTCTGTCGATCCGATTGAGGTTGTGCGCAGGCATTCGCTGACGACGCTGGTTCGCGACGAAATCGAACGGCACATCGTCGAGGGGGCGCTCGCGCCCGGCGACAAGCTCAACGAAGCCGACTGGGCGACGCGTCTGCAGGTGTCGCGCGGGCCCGTGCGCGAGGCGTTTCGCGCGCTGGAGCAGGCCGGCCTGGTGCGGACCGAGAAGAACCGCGGCGTGTTCGTGCGGACGCTGTCGCTGGCGGAAGCGGATGAGATTTACGCGGTGCGCGCGGTGCTCGAAGAGGCGGCGTGCCGGATGCTGGCGGTCAGTATCGATGCCCGCAAGCTGGCGGGATTGCGCGACTGGCTCGACGCGATGCGCGCGGCGCTCGACGCCCAGGATCACGATGCCTATGCGCGCGCGAATGTGGCGTTTCACGACGCGCTGGTGGCGGCATCGGGCAATTCGAAGCTGTATGAGACGTACCGCAGGCTGGTGTGCGAATTGAGCTTGTTTCGACGTGCCGCGCTGGTGGTGCACGCCGATGCGATGGAGCGCTCGCTGGCCGAACATCGCGCGATCCTGACGGCGGTGGCCTCGCGCGACGCCGACCATGCCGCGGCGCTGATGCATGCACACGTGAACGGCGGCATGCAGCGCGCTCACGCGGCGTGCGAACCGGCGGGGCCGTTGAGCGTGGTGCGCATGCCGACGGCGTCGAACGATTGAGATGGTTGCAACGAACTGACTACAACGCGCGTGCCCGGCACGCATGGAAGGGAACGATGGCGAATACAGACACGAGTACCAGCGAACGCACGATCGAAGTCAACGGCCGCAGCTACCGGCTACCCTCGCGACCGACGGTGGTGGTGTGCGTCGACGGCTGCGAATTCGATTATCTGGAAGCCGCGGTCGCGGCGGGCGTGGCGCCGTTTATCGGCAAGATGCTCAAGGGCGGTGGCGCCTTCAAGGGGGACTGCGTAATCCCTTCGTTCACCAACCCGAACAATCTGTCGATCGTGTGCGGCGTGCCGCCTTCGGTGCACGGCATCTGCGGCAACTACTTCTGGGATCCGGACGCGAACGGCGGCGAGGGCGCGGAAGTGATGATGAACGACCCCGCGTATCTGCGCGCGGGCACCTTGCTCGCCGCTGCCGCCGAAGCCGGCGCGGCGGTCGCCGTAGTCACCGCGAAAGACAAGTTGCGCCGGCTGCTCGGCTGGCAGTTGAAAGGCCTCTGTTTTTCGGCGGAAAAAGCCGACGAGGTGACGCTCGAGGAAAACGGTATCGGCGAAGTACTCGATTTGGTCGGCTTGCCGGTGCCCGATGTGTATAGCGCCGGGCTGTCCGAATTCGTGTTCGCCGCCGGCGTGCGGCTCGCGCAAACGCGTCAACTCGACCTCATGTATCTGTCGACGACCGACTACATCCAGCACAAATGGGCGCCGGGTACCGAGGGCGCGAACGCGTTCTACGCAATGATGGACGGCTACCTCGCGAAGCTCGACGCGCTCGGCTGGGTGATCGGCCTGACCGCCGACCACGGCATGAACGCCAAGCACGATCCGCAGACCGGCGAGCCGAACGTGATCTATCTGCAGGATGTGCTCGACGACTGGCTCGGCGCCGGCCGTGCGCGCGTCATTCTGCCGATCACGGATCCGTATGTGGTGCATCACGGCGCGCTCGGCTCGTTCGCAACCATCTATCTGCCGCGCGATGTCAGCGTCGCGCAGGTGATCGAGCGGATCGGCGGCTTGCAGGGGATCGATACCGTGCTCGACAACCAGGCGGCGTGCGAGCGCTTCGAGCTGCCGAACGACCGCGTCGGCGATATCGTCGTGGTCAGCACGAAGCATGTCGTGCTCGGCACGCGGCGCGCTGAACATGATCTGTCCGGACTGACCGTGCCGTTGCGTTCGCATGGCGGGATTTCCGAACAGGAAGTGCCGCTGCTGTTCAACCGGCGTGTCGAAGCATTGCCGTCCAGCGGCGGCGATGGTGGCAAGAGGCTGCGCAACTTCGATATCTTCGACATCGCCTTGAATCGCGTGTCGTCATCATGAACGCCGTGCTGCGGGACCATCCGGCTTTTCGGGCGGAAGCGCTGCGGCTCAAAGGCGAGCGCGTGACGCGCTCGCGCACGCTCGATGTGTTCGATCCGTATACGGGAACGCGCGTGGGCACGGTCCCGCTGGCGAGCGTCGATGACGTGCGCGCTGCGTTCGAATACGCGGCGGCCTATCAGGCGCAACTCACGCGTTACGAACGCTCGCAGATTCTCGAGCGCGCGGCGGCGCTCATGCGCGAGCGGACCGAAGAGGCGTCGGACCTGATTTCGCTCGAGTCGGGTTTGTCGAAGCAGGACTCGCGCTATGAGATCGGCCGCGTGGCCGATGTGTTCAAGTTTGCGTCGATCGAAGCGTTGCGTGACGACGGGCAGAGCTTCTCCTGCGATCTGACGCCGCACGGCAAGAAGCGGCGCGTGTTCTCGCAGCGCGAGCCGCTGGCGGGCGTGATCGTCGCGATTACGCCGTTCAACCATCCGATGAACCAGGTCGCGCACAAGATCGCGCCGGCCATCGCGACGAACAATCGGGTGGTGCTGAAGCCGTCGGAGAAGGTGCCGCTGTCGGCGCTGTATCTCGCCGACGTTCTGTACGAAGCCGGCTTGCCCGCGCCGATGCTGCAGGTGCTGACCGGCGATCCGCTCGAAATCGCCGATGAGCTGATCACGCATCCGTTGGCGGAGCTCGTCACGTTCACGGGCGGCGTGGCGATCGGCAAATACATCGCGGGCAAGGCGGCGTACCGGCGCGTGGTGCTGGAACTGGGCGGCAACGATCCGCTGATCGTGCTCGACGACGCCGATCTGGACCGCGCGGCGACGCTCGCTGTCCAGGGCTCGTATAAGAACTCCGGGCAGCGCTGCACCGCGGTCAAACGGATGCTCGTGCAAAAGAGCGTGGCGGCGGATTTCACCGATCTGGTGGTCGAGAAGACGCGGGCCTGGTCTTTCGGCGATCCGTTCGATGCATCGAATCAGATGGGCACCGTGATCGACGTCGCCGCGGCGCAGCTTTTCGAGGCGCGCGTGAATGAGGCGGTGGCGAGCGGGGCGCGTCTGCTTGTGGGCAATCAGCGCAAGGGCGCACTGTATGCGCCGACGGTGCTGGACGGCGTCGATCCGTCGATGACGCTGGTGCGCGAGGAAACCTTCGGGCCGGTGTCGCCGATCATCACCTTCGACACGCTCGACGACGCCATCCGTATCAGCAACGGCACGCCGTTCGGGTTGTCGTCGGGCGTCTGCACGAACCGGCAGGATGCGATCACGCGCCTCATCAATGAATTGCGCGTGGGCACGGTCAACGTGTGGGAAGTGCCGGGCTACCGGATCGAGTTGACGCCGTTCGGCGGCATCAAGGACTCCGGGCTTGGCTATAAGGAAGGCGTTCAGGAAGCCATGAAGAGCTTCACCAATCTGAAGACCTTTTCATTACCGTGGGAGTAATAGCGTGGCATTGAATGTGAAGGACATCCGTTCGCTGTTCGAGCAATACGGCAAGCTGGCTTATAGCGGCGAGCCGGTGACGCAGCTTGAACATGCGTTGCAGAGCGGCTTATTGGCGGAAGAGGCTGGTGCCGATGAGGAACTGGTTGCCGCGGCGTTTCTGCATGACCTCGGCCATTTGCTCAATCTGCAAGGCGAGACGCCGACGGAGCGGGGCATCGACGATCTGCATCAGTATTTCGCGCTGCCGTTTCTGCGGCCGGTGCTGTCGAATGCGGTGTTGGAGCCGATTCGTTTGCACGTCGACGCCAAGCGCTGCCTATGCGCCATTGACGACACGTATTTCGGCCAGCTTTCCGCCGATTCGGTGCGGAGTCTGGAGTTGCAGGGCGGCATCTTCAGCAAGGAGGAGGCTGAAGCGTTCCTGCAAAAACCCTATGCGGAAGACGCATTGCGCCTGCGCAGGTGGGACGATCTCGCCAAGGAAGAGAATCGCGCGACGCCGGATCTTGATCACTATTTAGGTATTGTCGAACGGGTGATGCTTAAGCACGCGGCTGTTTGAGGGCTGTTCAATGTTGCGCGGTTTTCGGTGCTTCTCGCGCTTGCTGGTCTGCCGATTTTGTCGTCGGCCTGGCGCCGTTTCTGGCGCAATTCATGCCTATCAAA